>JBAWWJ010000040.1:0-42976 GCA_037146815.1 Planctomycetota bacterium | reverse complement strand
CAAGGGTAAGCATACTTCGCTTTTCCTCGCGCCCACTTTTCTTGGGCAAGTCCACTACAAGAAGGGGGCACACAGCCAGCAATACGCTTTCGCTACCAGTAAAAATCCGACGCTTGTTCGGGGTGATGGATGTGTCGGTGCGACGCTTAACGATCCTCTCGGTGCCACCTTTGCTCAGGTCTACAACAATCCTGGGTACTTCTATATCCTGTGGAATGACCAGTTCTATGGTGAACCCATTCCAACGAAAGGGAGTCCCGCCGGACACTCGAAGGGAATGGTCGTCTGGAACGCCGAGGGAAATGGGTTTGTGATGCAGGTTTCAACACCGTCGTGGCCTGGATCCGGCAGCAAAGATAATCCGCGCCAGATTGACGGGAACACATTGGGCTGCATTATCGATGACGATGTGGAGGTCAGCCAGCATTTCTTCGTGCTGAAGATCACAAAGTCAGACTTGGTTTCGATTCTGGAAGGGTTGGCGAATGCCAGCGTCGTCACTGCTGTCGACCATCCCGTAATCGTTCAATCCGGGGGGCCCGATGATGTTCAAGAACTTGTAGAAACACTGGGGCCGGAATCGAAGAGTACAAACTGTACGATGACAAAACTCTCGTCTGGAGTGCAGTTTATTTCCAAGCCGTCAAAGATGCCCGCGCCTCCCTGGCAGTTGGTTTCTGGCAAACTTGACGGACTTCCGTTGCGAGTCGCAAGCTGGTGGACAAATCCGATGATTTATTCCACCAATGCCAGCACGAAAATCGAAGGTTGGCCCGTAAGCATAAGCAATCCGGGACCTGTGGCAATTGCGACATCAGGGACCTGGGACGGCAAGCAAATCGGTCTTGCTGGGGGCGAGGGACCGAATTTCAATCACGCAAAAATTGGGGTCAGTACCGACAAAACCAAGCCTGTCTGCATCTTCGGCGATTTGAATCAACAAGGTGCTCTGCGAACGGGTTACGCGCATCCTGGACAACCTATGACCAGCAGTCAGAATGGGCGCGGCGGAACGTTTTATGTTTTGGAGAATCAAAAACTGTTCGATAGCCTGACAGATTTGCTGAAAGGGAGCACAGCTCCAGAAGTTCATCCGAATGGAGTCGAGACGCCACGTCCCAGTCGCCGCCGACAGTAGAATATTGCGTTTTTGAAATTCGCAAGTTGCGATCCAAAGACAAGATGCCTCTAATGGTGACGTATTCGATGCGTTAGCCAGGAATCATCATGTCTCGGCGAATTCTGTTTCTGATCATCACTGCGTGGGGGATGGTTCTTTCAGCAGGAGTCGCTGCGCCTGTCAGTGCCGATGAAACTGACAGGCTTGTTGCTCTAATCAATCAGCATCTGGAAGCATGCTGGAAGTCGGATGCGGTTGTTCCGGCGGATCGAGCGGACGATGCAGAGTTGCTGCGTCGGGTCTCGCTGCATATTGCCGGCCGTATTCCCTCAGTGTCGGAAGTACGTCATTTTCTGCGCGACCCTGCTGCTGACAAACGGCAAAAGCTGATCGACAGACTACTTGACAGTCCTCAGTACGTTACGAACTTTGGCAACTTCTGGCGTCAGATGATGATGCCGGAAGGAAATTCAGATCTTCAAGCCCGATTGCAACTGCCTGGCTTTGAAGAGTGGCTGCGACAGCATCTGGCGAAGAATACGCATTACGATGCCATCGTCAAAGAATTGCTGACTGTGCCGCTCGATACTGGCCGACCAATGAGCTCACCGCTCGAGGGGGCTGCCAACAGTTCGCCGCTCGCTTTTTTTCAGGCCAAGCAGGTAAAGCCGGAAAATCTGGCGGCGGCGACAGCGCGGATGTTTCTTGGGCTGCGGATCGAATGCGCACAATGTCACGATCATCCACAGGATGTCTGGAAGCGGCAGCACTTCTGGGGCTACGCTGCGTTTTTTGCCGGGATTGAACGGGTCAACAAGAACGAAGAGTTCGTCGGACAGGTACGTGAAGTCTTTGATCGTCGCGAGTTGACGATTCCTGACCCTGAGGTGGACCGTGTAGTCCAGGCGACATTCCTCGATGGCTCATCGCCCACCTGGCGAACGCGAGTCTCCTCACGCCGGGAACTCGCCGACTGGATTGCATCTCCGAAGAATGCGTTCTTCGCACGCGCCACCGTCAATCGCTTGTGGGGACACTTTTTCGGTTTCGGGTTTGTGAATCCCGTCGATGATTTCAGTGGAACAAATCCACCGAGTCATCCGGAATTGCTGGATCAGATCGCCGCGGACTTTGTGGCACACCAGTTTGATCTGAAGTACCTGATCAAGGCGATCACTTTGTCACGCGCGTATCAGCTTTCCAGTCGCCGGTCCGACGCATCGCAGGATCAACCTCAACAATTCGCACGAATGACGGTCCAGGGGCTGACGGGGGAACAACTGTTTGACAGCCTGGCACTGGCCGTTGGCTTTTATGAACCTGCCAGGCAGCAGGGGCGGTTCGACTTGATGCAGGGACCGCGTTCCGAATTTCTGGAGCTGTTTCAATCCGATAACGGCTCAGCCATCGAACGGCAGACAAGTATTCTGCAGGCGCTGGCCTTAATGAATGGGGCGTTCACCGCGAACGCTACGAGTCTGGAAAACAGCGTGACGCTCGGTGCGATTGTCGAGTTCCCGTTGATGACCGATCATGAGCGGATCAAAACTCTGTATCTGGCGACGTTGACCCGCCTGCCACGTTCGGAAGAATCAGATCGTCTGGCGAAGTATGTGGCGTCGGGAGGACCGACCAAGAATTCGAAAGCGGCACTGGCAGACGTATTCTGGGCTCTACTCAACAGTTCTGAATTCCTGTTTAATCACTGAGTACCGCCACGATTCAGGAAGGTGACATGTCCCGGCACAGTATCAGTCGACGTGATTGGCTCAGACTTTCGGCCTGTGGTGCACTCGGGGCATCCATGTCCGGATGGTTTCCAGCGTTCGCAGATGACATCGCAGGGACGAAGCGTCGGAAGGGATCGGTCATTCTGCTCTGGATGACAGGCGGGCCACCACAGACAGATACGTTTGATATGAAACCGGGCCATGAAAACGGTGGCCAATTCAAGCCAATCGAAACGTCCGTTCCTGGAATTCAGGTTTGCGAACATCTGCCGAACGTGGCGAAGCTGATGGAATATTGCGTTCCAATCCGATCGATGAGCACAAAAGAGGGGGATCACACGCGTGGGACGTACTTGTTAAGAACTGGCAACTTACCAACCGGGCCGATTCACTACCCCACGATGGGTTCTTTGTTCAGCAAAGAACTGGGGCAAGCGACGGCGGATCTGCCGAACTATGTTGCGGTCGCCCCTTACACTCAATTCAGCCCCGCCGCTTATGGTCCCGGATTCCTGGGGCCTCGCTATGCCCCGCTGGTTGTCGGAGATGGCAATCGCATTGTGCCTGGCCAGACCGCGATGAACTACGATCAATCCCTCTCTGTGAAAAATCTGGACGCGGGCAGCGGGGTGAACTCGTATCGCGCCGACGCGCGCCTGGCATTGCTCGGTGACCTGGAAACAGACTTTGCCAGTCAGCGACCAGGGTTGATCGCGGATAGTCATCGTGAAGCCTATTCAGCCGCCGTTCGCATGATGCGGTCTGAAGCGGTTCAGGCCTTCCAACTCGATCGCGAACCAGACAAGCTGCGAGACGCGTATGGACGCAATCAATTTGGACAGGCCTGCCTGCTGGCTCGTCGATTGATTGAGCGTGGAGTCCCGTTTGTCGAGGTTTCGTTGAATGGAGTGAACAACAATCAGGCTCTGGCCTGGGATACTCACACGCAGAATTTTCCTGCCGTCAAAAGCCTGCTGGAAACGCTTGACCCTGCCTGGGGAACTTTGATGAGAGATCTGAAAGATCGAGGTCTGCTTGATTCGACTTTGATCGTCTGGATGGGTGAGTTCGGTCGGACCCCGAAAATCAATGCACAACTGGGGCGGGACCATTTTCCGTCTGCCTGGACGACGGTTCTGTGCGGAGGCGGGATTAAAGGGGGGCAGGTTGTCGGCAAAACGAGTCCTGACGGGATGAAGGTCGAAGATCGTCCTGTGTCCGTTCAGGATCTGTTCTGTACGATGTGCCATGTGCTGGACCTGGACCCGATGAAGCAGAACATGTCCAACGTCGGACGGCCAATCCGGTTGGCAGACCCGACAGCAAAACCGATTACAGAAATCCTGAAAAACGCTTGATGGGTGAGGATGATCGGGATTCGATGGCCTAGGCCGTATTGGATTGACGAGGTTGGCAATGTCATGGTTTCGTTCACTGCTGATAACGCTCGCCACTTTCAACGCTGTGGTTGCAGCGCCTCCGTCACCTCCGTCCCCAGATAAGTATCTGGTTCTGTATCTGGCGGATTCAGGAGTCGTCGTCATTCAGATGCAGTTTCTGACGGATGGCCAGCCCCCCAGGGAGCGATTCGAGGCGTACGTCGATTCGTTCCTGAAAGAGCTCGACAAGAACGCTGATGGCAAAGTGACAATGGCCGAGGCACGTGGGAAAATCATCACACCGCAGGAGGCTCAGCAATTCGGTATCAGGCCAGGAGGCTCTTCAGGGGACGTGATTCCGATGCTGAACCCGCCTGACGGAGTTGTCACGCGTAGCTTGCTACTGACGTACTTCAAACGGATCGGTCTGACTCCGTTGACCGTTCGTAGCGAGTCGAAAACTGCGGCAGCCGATTCTGACGCAGTAGAGGCCCCTGTCCAAAGCGTGCCGTTGTTTGAACTGCTGGATGGCAATGGTGATCGTCGATTGAGTGTCCCAGAATTGTCGAACGCGTTGGATGTGCTACGAAAGCTGGACCGCGACGATGATGAGACGATCAGCCAGGCCGAACTTTTTCCATTGATGCAACGCCCACAAGTTGTTCCCAGACGCGCGGATTCAGCCCCCCAGTCGGTGGTACCATTCATCAGTCTGGCGAGTGGTGAATCGTTGCCGAAGCTGATTCGTCGACTGATCGAAAAATACGACCGAGACATCGCTGATGGACCAGGCAGTTCCGCGTCGCCGAAGAACCAGAAATTGAGTTCCCAGGAACTTGGGCTAACCGAGAAAGAACTGCAGAAACATGATAAAGACGGCGACGGGCAACTCGATTTCACAGAACTGTGTCGCTTTATCTCGACTGCGACTCCAACGCTCGATGTCTCGTTAAACACTACCGACGGGACGGTCAAATCCTTTGGAAGTGACGCTTCGATGATTCGAGCGTTGGATGTTGGAAGCATGACGCTGGTTCTGGGAGCGTCACAGATCAACATCTCTGCTACCTCCGCGGATCAGTCTTTCAGTGCAGAAGCAGCGAGCAAACTCCTCTTTCAGGGACTCGATTTAGACGGCAACGAGTATCTGGAAGGAACCGAGATTCAGGACAACCCGTTTCTCAAGGACGCAGCCAGCAGCCTGGATACGGATGAGAATGGCAAGATTTATCTCGACGAGTTTGTCGCCTACATGAAGCCTCGATTCGATGTCGCTCGCAACCGATGTGACTTGATGATTGTTGAGCAGGGACGAACCCTGTTTGAAATCCTCGATTCTGATCGCGACGGTCGACTGTCGCATCGAGAAATTCGTGCGATCACCGAGAAGATGACACTCTGGGATACAAATGCCGACGATCATTTGTCGTCTGAGGAGATCCCATTGCAGTATCGAATGATCGGGTCCGAGGGAACACTGCTACGCTCTTCCCCGTCGATCAGCGCGACAAATTCATCTCGACGATCAGGCACGACCGGTCCCACCTGGTTTCAGAAAATGGATCGAAACCGTGATGGCGAAGTATCAAAGCGT
Source organism: Planctomycetota bacterium (assembly GCA_037146815.1). Classification (GTDB taxonomy): domain Bacteria; phylum Planctomycetota; class Planctomycetia; order Planctomycetales; family Planctomycetaceae; genus Schlesneria. The sequence goes on along the minus strand of JBAWWJ010000040.1, from coordinate 37,153 downwards.
GAGTTTCTGGGGGACATCGATCTCTTCGACAAAATCGACGTTAACAAGGATGGGACGATCGATGCGAGCGAAGCAAGACAGTTCAAGCCCGCAGCAAATTGAGGGATTCCAAGGGAACGTTTTTAACTTCGAATTATGCTCGTCGCGTGTTTGCAGTGAAACTGTTACTCAGGAAGTTCAACAAAGACCTCAGTCCCATCGACCGTGACTGGAAACGACGTCTGACAGAGATGTGCGTTCAAGCAGTGGCGGCCAGTTGTCATATCGAATTGCCAACCGTGCCAGGGACACGTCACGACATTGCTTCGGACAGTCCCTTGAGCGAGTGGACCGCCGGAATGTGGGCAAATTCCATCCAGGGCCCGAAAACCCTCGTCCAGATGAAACAGCGCGATGATCCGGCCACCCGCGACAAACTCGCGACCTGTTCCAACAGGAATCTCTGAGGCACCGGTCAGGTGAATGCGTTGAGACATGACTTAATCCAAAGTGTTAATCAGAAAGCTTGCTGAGTCATGCAGGAAGGGTTTTACCGCTGCCACGACAGGTTCCGGAAAACGGGCTTCCGCAATGGCGGCATCCATCAGCAATACCCAGCGATCTCGAGCAGCACGATTGATGGAAAACGGCATGTGGCGCATGCGCAGCTTCGGCTGACCTCGTTCGTGAATATAAGTATCTGGTCCGCCAAATCGGTAGATGAGAAAATCTGCCAGCCGACGTTCAGCCTCTTTCAAATCACGTGGTGGATACATCGGTCCCAGCACGTCATCAGTGGGGATCTGGCGGTAGAACGCAGCCACCATGTGCCGCAACCCCGCCTCACCAACAGCATCGAAAACCGAAAGAACGTCAGGTTCGCTCATCCAGACACCAAATCAGTCGTCGGAAGTTTGTGCTGAACTCAGAAAAGGCGAGTCGCAAAGCGACTCGCTTGTGCCGTTCAGTCACTTCGCGACGAGAGTTTTCTATTACGACTTCGACTGCGTCATCGCCCATCGCAAATACGCATCAATCCAGGCATCCAGATCTCCGTCCAACGCAGTTTCAGGATGCGATGTCTTGTATTCCGATCGATTGTCCTTGCAATAAGCTTCTGGATGCAGCACGTAACTGCGAATCGTTCCACCTCCAAAACCGATGCGAGACTTCTGGCCTCGCTTGGCCGCCAGTTCGTTCTCACGCCGATCCATTTCGATCTGGTACAGCTTGGCGATCATCATTTTTCGAGCGAGTGCGCGATTCTGGTGCTGGCTCCGTTCGTTCTGACATTGGACAACAGTATTTGACGCCAGGTGCGTCAGGCGGATGGCTGAGTCGGTTTTGTTGACCTTCTGCCCCCCCGCTCCACCTGCTCGGAAGATATCTTCCCGAATATCTTCTTCCCAGTTGATTTCCACCGAATAGCTGTCGTCCAGTTCTGGCGTGACGTCGACGGCGGCAAATGACGTCTGGCGCCGATGTGCTGCATCAAACGGACTCATTCGAATCAACCGATGATTTCCCGTTTCGCCTTTCAGCAATCCGTAAACATATGGGCCTCGGATGGCCAGGGTTGCGGAGTGAATCCCGGCTTCTTCCGCGGGTGACGTTTCCAGCAATTCCGTTGAGAATCCACGACGTTCCGCCCATCGCTGGTACATGCGCAGCAGCATTTCGGCGAAGTCTTGAGCATCAGTCCCCCCTTCGCCGGATTGAACCGCAATGTATGCGGAACTGGCGTCTTCGGGAGCGGACAGCATCGCCTGCAATTCGACTTCACCAAACTTTTCGGACAACGAAGCGACGGTTTGCAGGATCTCGCCCACCATGTCTTCGCCGCCGGCTTCTTCGGCAAACTCCAGCATGACACCCAGATCGTCGGCTCCGGTCATCAATTCCTGCAGCGGTTTCAGTGACGCATTGATCTGCTTCAACTGATTCATCGTCGCCTGTGCCGACTCCTGATTATCCCAGAAACCGGGGGCACCCATGCGGGTGTTGATTTCTTCCATCCGCTTTGTCTTACCAGCCCAGTCAAAGAGAGTCTCGGAGTTGGAGGATTCGAGCGATGAGACTGCGAGCCTGGTCGCGAAGTTCATTATCCATTTGAGCGTATCATTCCTAAATCAAAGCGGGTGAAAGTACCGTGCAGGTTTCGAGTGTAACAAGTCGACCTTGGCCATGGCCAGCCTGATGATTTTCCGTCCGGAATTCGCGTGAGTGTCGGTGGTAAGGGAACACGTCAGGGACTCTGGGTGAATGAGGTCAGGTTCCGGGGTCCCCCCCCAACGCCGTGAACGATTTGCCACATGTCTCTGATTTTCAGGGGGCTTCTTGGGTCCAGCCGAGCAGAATGCGTTTGGCGTGACTATGATTCAGAAGTTTGCGGCGACGAAACACGGTAAATGTGACGAAGTGCATAGACAATCGGTCATCGATAAGTCGGCAGCTGCTTCCCATGCAGAGACTACTGAACAAGAGCGACTGAAATCACAACTCCCTGTGGCTGCGCCTCCCCTGTCGCCCGAAAACGGGCCAACGGGGGCCACCTTAGGCTACTCAATGTTTGCCGTTCAAAATGTCATTAGCCGCGTTGCGTGCCACCGTGCTGCCCTGCCGGGTTCGAGCAAGCCATCCGACTAGCAGGAGAATGCAAATGCTGAAAACAAAAGTCCCTTGCTGACTTTTTGTTGCGATTGATCGTGACGCACGCTTCTGAACGAGCGTGACGGCAATGTCGCACAGGGAATCGAGTAGTTCCCGACCGCCTGGCATTGACGTCACCTTGCCCCGATCAAGATCCCGGGAGAGTGCTCCAGGGGACGTAGCAGGAGGTTCAAATACCGACGTTGCGGGTGCCGTCGTTCGGATGTCCTGAATCAACCGCTCCGACTTCGCAATGACAGTTTCATCTGAGATTTCTGTGCCGCCGTCGAGTCGGTGCACAGTCCGTTTTACCCGCAATGGGAGCCAGAAATTGGCGTGGACTTCGCGAAAATCACTGTTTTCGTACAGAAATCCAGTGCTCGTATCGAAAAATACCGAGTGCTTCCGGACAACGACATAACCCCGCTTTGCATCAAGCCACAACCGGGTCAAGGAATTTTCTGATTTTGCCTCCAACACCAGGCAAAGCCGTCCACTCACGACCTCCTCGGTCGCAACCACGTTGAGTTCCTGCTCATCGAGAATACGATGAACGGAAACGTCGGGTGCCCGCCAGTCATCGTTGGGCAGGTCGATCTCTCGTGGCCACCAACCGGTTGCCAATAAGTAAAACTCATTGTAGAAAGGGGCGAGTTTGTTGTTTGTTTTCGGGTTCGCGTTTTGTCGCGTATGGTCCCAAACTCGAGGCGTGAGCCAGTAGATATCGACTTCTCCCGGGCGGATGTAGACATTCGATGCCTCAAGGTCAACGTCCCATCCGAACGCTTCCGTGAAATGTCGCGATTCGACGAATCGCGAGCATCCCTGCACAGCGATATGATGCCGAGACCTGCCAACGCGAGCAGATGTTGCATCGCTGCCTGTCGTCTCACAGCGAATTTCCAAATACGCAACGCTGGACCGCCAACGATTAAACGCGTCTCGAACTTCTGCTGGCGTAATCGAACGTGTTTCCTCTACGCCACTTGCTCGATGATGGCATAATACAAACAACGCTCCAACCACAGCGAGTCGGATGACCTTAAAGTTACCCGTCAAGGTTGCCATTGCTGCCGGCCCGTCGTTTCAGGAATACGTACATCACGGTAATGAGTAGAACACAGTTCAAAAGTACAAGGTACGTTCGATTCAGTCTGGTATGCGATTTCAGTTGCGAGTCCAGGAAGTTGCCATCCGCTGCCACGGGACGCATCAAGGGCTGTTTTAACTGGCGACGATGAGTCTCTGCAAAATCGACGACATTGCTACCCGGTGGGAAACTCACCTCGAACAGGTCGTCGCGAACGTCGTTTACGGCGACGATATCGGCCGTAATCTCAGTGGTTACCATGGGGCGCGACCGTAGCTCTGGCGGTGCGACTGGCGATGCAAACTGCTCCATCACGCAATGTCGTGGTAGCCAAAAACCTCGGAGCACTTCTATCGGATCCTCGTTCCGGTAGCGAACCAGCAGCGATTGTGTGGCTCCGTCAGAGCACTCCCGTCGTACAACCATATCTCCATGCAATTTGTCGAGCCAGACGGTTTCGTGCTCCCAGAACGGTTCGCGGATATCAACGTCGATTCGCGTACAAACTTTGCCATCGATCTCCTCGTCGCGCAACTCACAAGTTCCCGAGTCGAACATTTCCGGGAGATACCGCAGGGAATGAAGTCGATTGATCTCGGGATCGCCAGAGCGGTCCCAAATGAACCAGCCAATGCAACGGAGGTAAATCGAATCGAAACTCCGGCCAGGAGACCTCGCTTGAAGTGAAGCTGGCGAGTCTAGAACAGACGGTGCCCCGTCGGCTATGGCACGAACAAACTGACCGTCAAACGCCCTCGACGTTCGAAGGACTGACTCGCGAGGCGGGTGGCTTGGCTTTTCATTCGTTGATTTACCACGCTGTTCGCTGACAGCTTGGTGTAAATCAGATTGTAGTTGCTGTAATCCCCCTGATGCCGACTGATCGACGTGCGGTGGCTTCAGTGCCTGCCAATCCGGTTGTTGCGTACGATCAATACAACTGTAAAACCATTTGTCGCCGGAGATCGAGATCGACTCATCCTTATCAAACAGCACGAGTTTTCCCAGCCATTGCATCAGTTGCTGTGTGTCGAACGGTGACGTCGCCTTCACGGAAGTGGAGACCGTCAGGGACTGAATTGCTGCTCGACCCACGACGATCCGCTGCGCGAGCGTCTGTACGTCGAGCTTTGCGTCCTCGGCACCAAAACTGACGCCGAACGTCGTTCCGACCATTAACCCCAGCACGAGAAGTGGATTTCGCATGATCGACATGATTCTCACCTCATTCTCAATCAGTATTACGACTTGGCTGCGGGAACCACCGCGTTCTTTGCGTTTCTTGCGGTGCGACCAATAAACCTTCTAACTTCTCGTACTGCCAATGCCGCACATGTACCAAGACCGATCATGTAAACTACCAACCAAACTTGCGAGTTCTCCCGAATGACCAGGTAACCAGTCCACATTCGCGTGAACTCATCAAATGTGATTTCCTGAATTATTCCGGTGGTGCCATCAAGGTACAGCACACTGTTGTTACTGCATTGCAATAGAACAACAAAGTGACCGCGGTCGGCATAACTGAATGTGTTTGGCGTTTGAATCTCGACATGCGCAATGCACGGGAACGGCATGCCGATAAGCTCATCGGGATTTGCCTTGACTATACTCGTCGTCATCCCGAATCGAGTCAGGGTCTGGGATACTTTCTGGATCGTCGTTCCTCGATCCGTAATTTCCACGGACTTCAGGACCGCCTCATAGGGAACCTTAAACCCCTCAAGTCTCAGCAACGAATACACCACATTGACCCCGCAACGACGGCTATCGCGCCAACTGTCTGGTTCGTCTCCCCGTGTAGCGGTCCCACTGAAAACAATTGTTCCGATCAAGCCGCATCGCATACAGAATGACACGGTTCGAAAATGGGCTCCGTTCATTGCTCCCAGCACTCCAAGTCTTTTCCATACGGAAACGTCGACCGCATCACACAAGGAATCGGCGCAGGTTACATCCCAAACGCCGATTCTTCTTCAAGTCGATGGAACTTCAACTGCCCGACTGACTGCAGTCGTTTCCAGTCTGTCCGGTTGGGGTATACCATCCGCAATACGCTCCACAACCAGGCGTGACGCATCCACGACTATTTAGTCCATACCACTTGCCCTTTTGTGTTCCAAACTTCCACTCAGGAATCGTTTCATTACAGGACTCGACCCCCTTCCCTTGCACGTAAACAGTTCCCCGACAGTCAACTCCTGTCGTGACGATGTTGCTTCCACAGATTTCGATCACCTGTCCACCGGTAATGCGATCAGCCTCCTCCGCGTCGACACGCTGAAGTCTGCCGTTCGCGGGATTTCCGATTAGCAACAGTCCAAAGACTGTCGCAGTCCCCCCAAATAAACACAGAAACCGATTCGCCCTCATGCTTTGCTCCTTTACTTTGCAGCGTTCAACAAGGCCACAGATTGCAACGCTGCGGTGCATCCGCGGTCGTGATTACTGGTGGTTTCAATCTTTGCTTGCGGTAGGATCTGCACAGCGCGCTCGGCAAGTCTTCGAAGGATCAAGGTGGCATGAGAGTAAGGACAGAAGAATTCCCTGACCGATGCTTCCGTCTCATTGCGGATGGCATTTTGTAAAAACGTTGCGCAGCGGCCGAAAAAGGCCGGATCGGGTTGAACCTTCGACGGCAGCACCATCATCCACTCACATTGATGGGAGGTAACGTTGACCCAATCAGGAACCCCGACAGGTGGACTGTTGCGCGAGGCTGCCGGGCGGAAGGGAATTGACCAGTGATCCTGTGCCAGCGTGAGTGCAAATTCTCGTAACTTGATGTACTCTTCATTTTGTTGCAAAGAGTTCATCCAGGCAGGATCAACCGCGCCATCAGCGCGCTGTGCGAACACCGCAGCATCACGAACCAGATACAAATAGCGATTCACCACTCCCAGCACATCCGACCGCAGGAGTTCTTGCGTTTCGCTTATCTGCGACATTGCCGCAAGCGAATATAGAATATGTGCCCCACCGCAACTTCCCGCCTCCAGGGGCTTAAGCATCAGTGCTGCAGCAGCCTGATCAAACGACAACTGTTCATCAAACCGATTCTTCCACGTTTTTTGATCTGCAGCGTAAAGTGCCATCGCTAGAATTGACCATTCGAACTCGCCTCTCAACCTGAGTTCGGCACGACAGTCGTTCAGTAAGTCGGCCACTGTGGCCCAACCATCTGGTACCTTAAATCTATGGTCCAACGAAACCTGATATTCAGCCAAAAGCACAAGAATTTGGTCCACATGTGCCTGCGAGAAGCGTCCTGGCGTCAACGGCATGACATACCGAACACCATATCGACTCCTCTGCAGCGTCAGGTTGCCATCAAACCAATTCTTAGAGAGTTGATTATCCAGCAGTACCCGTTCTGCCTCTTCTAATGAGATGCCGATTCGTTCTCCATCATATCCATGCAATGCGTGCAGTGAATGAATGAGCAAGCTCAGCGAATCACCTTGCTTTGGCCAGATCTTGGCAGTTGCTGATTTAAGATCAGAGTCGGATACCGTCGATGCTACCACTGGAACACGGAGGTTGATTTCGATAGGCGACCGTGAATTGGCTTTCGACTTCTCGGACAGAGGTACTTTCCCGGACGGGGAGAGCACTTTCACTCCCACAAGTAATCCGCCAAGAGCAAGACAGCACGTCAAAGCAACCAGACAACGCGGTCCGAGACGCTTTGTGCATGGCTTGGTCGAGTCTCGAATGATTGCCATGAGCATTGGTCGTTCTCATCGGTGTCAAGGCGACAAGTCTTCGATCGAATCATTATGATCTTCAAAACGCGTGATGTCAACAAAAATAGAACGCAAATCGATGCGTTGCGATACATACGAATGCATGTTGATGCGCAAGAACATGCGCCAACGCAGGGTGGAGTCAGCCGTTGCGGCGCACGCCGAATTGAGTTGCATCCCCGCAATACGCGCGACGCATCTGAATCAGGCGGAAATCCGACCGCTTTCCGTACTGCGTGATCCAAAGCGGTCAAGCAATAGCACATCACACCCCAGTAGCCCGAAGACGTACAACCGGGGCCATGTATGACGAACGAGTTGTCACCCTGCGGACTACCCAATTTGCATTGTTAGACTGTTGGGAGTCGGCTTGAGTGTGGGGTCAGTCCACATGCAGCGATGCTTCGACGATTGCCTGGACTCTCGCCATATCAATGCCGTGCTGTTGCTCCAGCGACAGCGGATGGTCTGTGGGTTCCAGTTGGACGAGAGGACGTTCGCCGAGCGGCTGAGTGACGAGATTGGTTTTCAGGCTGACCGTGCCGCCAGCGTAGGGCAACTGCGATTGGAGCCAGGCAAAATAGGGAGGTTCAGACTCTCGACCTTCTTTGTCCCAGAGAGCGCACGCGCGATCGAAATTCGATTTGCTCAGTGAAACCCAGACCAGCCACGTAAACGGATGGTCACTGTCTAGAACTGGTATCTGAAGCCTGCCGAGAACAAAGAAGTATCGGTCGTCGATGACGCATTGGTCAGACGACAGCAGAGCTCTGCTTTCTCGTTCGTGAACGGGGATCGCGTACCAGGCTTCGGGTGCAGGGTACCCCAAGACCATTGGAAGGTCTTCGTGGTGCTGACCACAAGTGTTGCACTGGTAACCGGGCATTTCACGGAGCCTAACGATTCAAATAGGGAACTGGCGTGAATGTCAGGTAGGACCATCCTGCCGCCAACACAAAGCATTGCGAAGGGATACCGGATCGCGTTATACCAAATTCTTCGGATTGAGTTCGATACTGCGCCTCATGAGCAGGCCCAGATTGCTTCAAGCTGAATGCGCAGTACAAGAAACTTCAAGCCAGGCGTTGAAACAGTAGTCGCGTTGCGCTTTGTCCGACATCGGCCTGAAGTTTCTTGGATCTTCGGCCCTTGGCTTGAAGCAGGCCTGGCCACCCCGGCGGAGGGAGTCTATTAGAACGGTGAACAATGCATTTTCCAGCGAGATTGTGTTCCGGGGAGTTCCGGTTCGCTGCAACCCCCCGGCCACGCTCTGGGATCGCTTCGCGAGCACGATGACAAAGTCGTCTGAAACAACTCGTTTGGCCCTGGAACTCATTGGTACCACCATCAGACGATGACCTCTCTTGACCTCTGATTCCCAGAGTCGTGTCTGGAGTGGGGACGGGGCATCGGAATATGTACTTAACTCCACTGCCCTGAGCGGTTGCCTGCGCGTTTCGCGCTGATGGGTCGAACTCGATTGACTGAGCCAGAACGCGTGCAGCATCTGGATAACTCGGGGATTCCGTGGGATTCACATTTCCTGATGCGTTCGGCATACTGACTTGCGATCCGCTGGCGATCAAGGATTAGCACATCATTCGGGAGACGGTCGTGAATCGAGTACTCAAGCCTCTGGCATTCGTTCTGGGGATGATGGCGACTACCGTTTTCAATGACCTGCAGGCTGCTGAGCCTGCCAAATGGATTCAGACGGCGCGAAGTGGTCCGTGGTCGGCGAAGGAGACGTGGGAGGGTGGGGCGATTCCTTCTGTCGGAACTCGTGTTCATGTTCGCGAAGGGCATTCAGTCACGTACGACATCAAGTCGACGGAGACGATCCGGGCGATCTGCATTTCAGGTGTTTTATCATTTGCTGCTGACAAAGACACGCAGCTCAATGTTGGTGTCATCAAGATTGAAGCGACTGAGACCCCCGTCGAATCGGGTTTCGATTGCGATGCTCATGTGATGGAGATTCCGGAAGGGCAGCCCCGACCCGCTCTGGAAGTGGGAATGCCTGGTCGACCGATCGCCGCGGGTCACACGGCGCTGATTCGACTGACGCCCGTCGAGGGACAGGATAAACAATCGTGCCCTGCAATCGTCTGCTGCGGCGGTCGTATGGATTTCCATGGCGCACCACTCAGTCGGGCCTGGGTGAAACTCGGAGCAAATTCCAAAAAGAATGACACTGTCGTGACGTTGTCCGAACCTGTGACAGGTTGGCGCGTGGGTGATCGCGTCATTATCACTGCGACTCATCTCGGACGCGATATCGGGCAGGGGACCGATCGCCTGCAGACCGAAGAACGATTGATTTCTGCCATCAACGGCAAACAGGTGACGCTGAATGAGCCGCTGGTGAACGAGCATCTCGGTGAAGGCGAGTTTCGCGGGGAAGTGGCCAACCTGAGTCGAAACGTCGTTGTCGAATCGGCTGAGCCGAATGGAGAACGCGGGCATACGATGTATCATCGCGGTTCCGCAGGCTCCATCAGTTACGCGGAGTTCCGGCATCTGGGCAAGCGAAACGTGCTGGGGCGATACAGCCTGCATTTCCACCTGGTTGGCAACACGATGCGGGGAAGCTCAGTCGTCGGGGCGTCGATCTGGGACAGCCACAACCGCTGGCTGACGATTCATGGGACGAATTACCTGGTCGTCCGAGATTGTGTCGGCTACAAGAGCGTCGGCCATGGCTTTTTCCTGGAAGATGGAACCGAGGTCTACAACGTCCTCGATCAAAACCTGGCAGTTCAGTCCATGGAAGGTAAAAAGCTTCCTAAGCAGGTCTTGCCGTTTGATCAGAATGAAGGGAGCGGCTTCTGGTGGGCCAACAGCTTCAATACGTTTACTCGCAACGTCGCCTGCGAAAACAATCGTTACGGGTATCGCTTTGAAGCGACTCAAACGAGTGCTCTGAAAATGGATCTGCCGGTCATGCAGCCCGACGGTAGCACTCAGTTCACCGACATCCGCAAGTTGCCATTCGTTCGCTTCGAAGACAATGAAGCTCATTGCGATGGTCTGTACGGAATCAATCTGGGTGAAGGAGTCAATCGGGTTGGTCCCGATGAGAAGCATCCGTTCGTGATGCGAAACACGAAGATCTGGGAAATTCACTACGCGTTTCGAGTTCAGTCACCAACGGTTCTCGTCGACAACATGAAGATTCATCGGTCGGTTTATGGCGTCTATCATCCGAACTTCGATCGACACGTTTATCGAAATCTGGTCATCAGTCAGTCGGAACGGAACGGCGATGCCGAACCATTCAATCGAGGACACGATGATGATTCGGTCCAGCATGGCTCCCTGACTGTTGATGGCCTGACATTCATCGGCCATCAGAACAGCGGCATGCCACTGATCCAGATGACAGACGACAATCCGACTGGCACCGCAGAGACGCATTTGAGAAACGTCCAGGTGTTGGATCGTAAGGACGGCGGCCGTCGGGCGCTGGTCAATCTCGGCGGCGGGCCGCGTCCCAAACCCAAGAGTCCAACCAGTGTTCCTGTGATTATTCATGACCACTACGGACCCGGCCGACATGCCCGGATCGTCAGCGTGAAATCAGGGGAACTGTCGGGCCCGACAGCGTCCGGTTACAAATCCGAACCGCCACTCACCGGAGATGAATCACGCGTGACCGAAGTCACCAATGTGCCGTTTCCGGAATTACTGCATCCCATTGATGATCAACCACCCGCCACAGTGATCACAAGTGCTCAGGCGTCGGGAAAAACTTGGATCGTTCGCGGCACCGCTGAAGACAATGGCGAGATCAAGCAGGTCCTCGTCAATGGTATCGCCGCCACGCCTGTTCGACCCAATTTCGCGGAGTGGGAAGTCACCTTGGGCAGCGCCGAGGCGATCAAGACAATCAAGGCAATGGCGGTCGATGCAACCGGAAACACAGAACGGCTCCCGCATTCGATCACAGTCAAGAAGTAACTCAATATGGATGATTTCATCCGACGACGGTTCGAACTCGAGAGATATCCTGCGCGAGTTGTGTTTTCAGTTCCTCGGCCCCTGAAAAGCGGCGGACATCGCGGACTCGCTCGATGAAATCGACATCGAGAATTTGGCCGTAGAGGTCACCGCTAAAGTCGAGGAGATGCACTTCGATCTTCTGGGCCGCTTCGCCAAACGTGGGATTCGGACCGATATTGATGGCCGCAGCATGCCGAGCCCCGTGAATCGCAACGGTCCCCGCGTAGACTCCGTTGGCGGGAATCAACGTGTTGACATCGACCAGATTCGCCGTAGGAAAACCAATCGTTCTGCCGCGTTGAGCCCCCGTGCCAACCCGTCCTGTCAAACGATAGTTGTGACCGAGTAATCGGACTGCGTTGGCCATTTCACCCGTTTCCAGCAGTGAGCGGATCACACTCGATGAAACCAGTTGTTCATCGACCGTCGCAGGAGGAGCGACGTCAAGCGCAAGTCCGTGGTGGCTACAGAGCGTCCGCAGAACTGTGATGTTTCCAGATCGATTACGTCCGAAAAAGAAGTTCGGACCTTCCACCAGGCCACGTGCTTTCAACTGACTTCGAACGACCGTCTCGAAGAATTCCTCGGCCGTCAGGGCGAGCAGGCTCCGATCTGTGCGAAGCACAAGAGTGACGTCAACACCGAATCGATGCAGCAGTTCGGCGCGATGTTCAATGGTCGTCAGTGCTGGTGGCGTCGCGTCAGGTTTCAAAAGCGCAATCGGATGAGGATCGAAGGTCACAGCGATCGCCGGAACATTCTCGGCGCGCGCACGACTCGTCAAAACGTTCAGCATGGCCTGGTGTCCGCGATGGACACCGTCGAAGTTTCCGATTGTGGCATAGCCCCCTTGAACGGAATCGAGTGCCTGCCAGTCCCTCATCAAACTCATGCTGATTTCCGATCCCTCCCGATCTCAGTCGTGTTCAAACAAAACGATACTGGCGGTGAAGCCATGAATGTAGTTCTTGTTTCCGACCGGCCCAAGTTCTCCCTGAGCAAAGAACCCCGCGAGTGGTAGTGGTCCGAGTGCGCTTTGGACCGCAGCAGCATCGTGATTTAACACAGGAAACATGCGCGAGCCGCGCCCGTTGCAACTGAACAGCAACGCACCCCGTTGTGACATCGCAGGCTGGACGGAGTTCTCAAGCAGATGCCGCAGGTCTTCGTCCGCCGTATCTGCGTCGCGAATATGAAACTGCACGGTCTGCCCCACTCGCATCAAACCACCTGTCGACAGAGCTCCCGTTGTTCGATCGGCTCCGTGGACATTCACAATCAGGAAGTCACCGCGTTGAAAACTCTCCTGATATTCATTCATCACCACACCGAGATGAACTCCGTTCTCGACGAGCTTCTGATCGCGCGGTGGCAACTCTGGATAGAGCTTTTGCAGTCGCTCCAGCGGCGAAATCCCACCCAGTTCATAGATGATGTTTTTCTCGGCGCGTGTGACAACAAACGTTGTTCCGATCGGACGGCATCCTTGCGATACAATTGTACGTACGCGCGGCCCACCGCGGATGACAACGCCGATGGCTCCCGAATCAATCATCTGATCGTAAAGGAACAACCGGTTTTCGCCCGGTCCACCGCCGCTGGCCATCCCTCCCACCACCGGAACACCGGGAAGTTCATCGGCCAGCACATCGATCAATGATTGTGGAAATGACGAAAAGGGCTCGCCCAATAACAGGACTGCCCGAGTTTCGTCGAGGTGTTCGCCGAGATCGTCAGGCAGGCCTGAGCAGAGCAAACCGTCCGGAGTCTGTTCAAACGACAATTGAAAGGTCGTGAGCGTTGCACCGGGGAGTACAGCGCACCAGATGGAAAGAGCAGGTTCGTTTTCACACTCCAGTTCGCCACCGACAATCGAATCTCCCGTGCACCCGATCAGGATTTTCGCATGCAGCGCCCCCTGCAAATGATCGGCGACCTCTTCGAACCGTGATGCATAATGGTGTGATACGAAGACGCAAGCCAGATCGGGGACCTGACCGTTCAAACTCCGGGCGACCTGCTGGCTGGCTTCTTCAATGGCAGCGTGTAGTGTCGGACGGTTCGAGAGGGCTGCGGCGAACGGCATCAATACTCCGATCCGTGCTGAATGCAGGGGAGAAAACTTTGGGGTCAATCATTCACTGGCGCTGACACCAGTGAAGTAATCCGGCTCATGCCCCGGTATCCACTTGATGTTGCAGCCAATACTGGGGCGTTGAGTCTGCAATGGAGACTGTCCCGCGAGCAAGGCGTCGATGGCAGCCTGCAGATCGGCACCTGTTACGGGTTGGCCGTTGCTGGGACGGCTCGAATCGAACTGTCCACGATAGACCAGAGCCAGGTCAGAATCGAAGAGATAAAAATCGGGGGTACATGCCGCCTTGTAGGCAGTAGCGACGGATTGAGTCGCATCGTAAAGGTAAGGGAACGTGTACCCGGCACTGCGGTGCTCTTCAACCATTTTTGCAGGACTGTCATCGGGATGCGATGCGACATCGTTCGAACTGATCGCAACAACCGAGACGCCGCGAGCCTGACAAACGCGGCCAAATGCTGCCAGTGCCGTTCGCAGGTGTTTGACGAACGGGCAATGGTTGCACATGAAAATGACAACCAGTCCTTTGGACGAACTGAAATCTGCGAGCGATACGGTTTTGCCATCGACATTGGGGAGTGAAAACGGGGGAGCGGTTGTCCCCAGCGGTAACATTGTTGACGCCGTCTTGACCACGAATCCAATCCTCCGGAATTAATCGGTTGCCAGTTTCGAAGGCGAGATATTCTCGCCGCCGAATCGTCTGTCACGATGCCATGCCAGTAGAACGATTCAGCCTGCCATCTTCAACGACAGCGATTCGTCGCATCAGATTTCCCGATGGTGTCCATCGATCGAACGGCGACGGCGTAAAGGTTCTTTTCGAAGGTTGTGCCAGCAATTGAGTTCTGCATGGAGCCTTATTCGATGTAAGTTTAAGGTAACTTGTGCGCGATGAACAACGAGCGTCCCGTCAGCGTGCCAGCACTGTGAACTGCCATCGACTGTGGGTCAAGTTGACCGTCGCGTTTGGCAGTGAAAGTTCAGACTGCTGCGCTTGCGGCAGACAATGCCTGAAAATTTAGGAACGCGGCCAAGAGCATCGCTAATACGCTTCCGACGACGGCGACCTACGTGAACGGCCGCTTGGAGCATAATGTTTGGGCCGCGATCACACCGACGGTTCCTAAAGTCGGACCCGTGAATGTAAAGAAATTAAGGACAAACCAAGGTGGATGGACGACTCCCACAGCAACCAAAGTGACTGCTACAACGTCGATCAAACCATAGGTAATCAGCCCAGCCAAGAGCCACAAATCGTAACTTCGGGAATCACTCGCTTGTTGCTGCATGTCTAATGCCGAACTTGCCTTTATCACAACAGAAAACAATGAGAATACTTCACAGCAAAAGACATCATTGGGCGGCAAAGGATTCCCTCAATTCCATTCGCTAACCTGAGGTCGCTGGATCGTTGGGGCGATACTTCGAAAGCAAAGGCTGGATCACTTCATTCGGAACGAAGTCACACAACTTGGTTGCCGTGTTCCCTTGTCCAAGCTGGGCGATCTGTTTGATGAGGCTGCTGGAGATGTGCGTGTATCCTTCGCTCGCCATCAGAAACACGGTGTCAATTTCAGAGTCAAGCGCACGGTTGGCCAGGGTCATCGTAAATTCGGCTTCGATATCTGACAGTGTTCGAACGCCTCGTACCAGGATTCGGGCTCCGCGCTGGCGGATGAAATCGACGGTCAGTCCCTGAAAGCAGTCGACTTCGACATTGGGAAAGACCTTCAAAACTTCACGGGTCAACAACAGACGCTCGTCCGGAGAAAAGAGTGGTCGCTTATCCGGGTTGATACCGATCCCGACGGTCAAGCGGTCGAAGATCGCTGCGGCGCGCCGGATGATGTCGACGTGACCAAGTGTCAAAGGGTCAAAACTGCCGACGTAAACCGCATGGTGAGAACTCAGTGACATTGTTCAGCCTCCGTGATTCGTGCAGCGGAAATTTGATCTGTCGGGGAGACCAGATTGATCTCAAAGACAGTCCGTATTCCCGAGCAACGAACGGTACACTACTCTCGTAAAAACGCAGCGCGACGATTGAAATTGACCAGCTGAAGTCTGGTTCCGGCGCTACCATGGTACTGATTTTCGGCTGTCAGAGGTCGAATGTTGAAGCTCAGAACCTTTCCATATTCTGGTTGCCGCCCCTGTCACATTGGCAGAAATCGTTCAACACGACTGTTTGGCAGTTGAGGCCGCGACGGTGAACCGCAATTCTGGCAGCTCGTCGGACGAACTAAAATCGTGTGTAACATTCTTTCCTAAAACATGTTACATTGATTGTGAATGTGCGACTCGGTGATTCGAGTTCACGTAGATCGATGGTATGATGTTTGCAAACAATGATTGTCACTGGGTGACTGCCGTACGGCGTTTGGCTTAGCGAAATGAGCAGGACAAGGCGTCCGTCGGCGAACCTCTTGAACGGTGCGAAGAATTCAATACCGTGGTGAAGGAGAACTGCCATGCCGGTCTTTCGATGGGGGCAGGCTTGGGATCCATTTCGTGACCTGGAACGAGAAGTTGATCGTCTGCTCGCCAGTGTCTCGTTGTCGTTTTCGGGGATTCGGTTTGGCCGGGAATATCCCGCGGTCAATGTCTACGAAACGGACGATGGCCTGTTGCTGACTGCTGAACTGCCAGGAACTCGTCCCGAAGATCTGGAAGTACTCGTCGCTGACGGAGTGCTGACTCTGAAGGGAAAGAGGACGGGAGCGGGTGGAGTTCCTGATGATCGCTACCGACGACAGGAGCGTTTGCGAGGTGATTGGAAACGCTCACTGACACTGCCAGAGCGAATTCAGGAGGATTGCTTGAGTGCGGAATTCACGAACGGAGTTCTGAAAGTCCGGCTCCCCAAGGCACCAACAACTACTCCTCGGCAAATTCCCGTTTCCGATGGAAATTCGTGACAGGTGCTTAGGCCTGTGAATCTGGGTTTTAAAGGCGAAGGCAACAATCATGTCGAACGAAATCGTTAAGGTGAAATACACCGAAGCGGACGAGCAACCCGGTTCGCAGGTCGATCCAGTTGTCTTCACGCCGCCGATCGACATTTTTGAAACGCCGGAAGGACTGGTGTTACTTGCCGACCTGCCTGGAGTCACTCTCGATTCGCTCGAACTCCAGGTGCAGGACAACAAGCTGACTCTTTACGGAAAAGTTAAACCGGACCTTCCTCCCGATGCCCGGATGATTCATCAGGAATACGCGATTGGTCACTTCTTGCGTTCGTTCATTTTAAGCGACGAGGTTGACCACGAACGGATTACTGCAAAACTGAATCAGGGTGTGCTGGAAGTCTTCCTGCCTCAACTCCGTAAGTCGGAGCCGCGGCGGATTCAGGTCACGACCGAGTGACCGGTATGCCGGGTGCGAAATTTCCGCACGAGAATGTTTGCTGATTGCCCACCTCGCGAATGCCTATCAGGAGAATTCAAATGTCCGACAGCAGTGCGCCCGAAACGAAATCAGCAGATGGAACAACTCCACCGTTAGATCGAGTGCGACAAGAGATGGAACGCTGGCTGGAAGTTGCGCGTTCCACGGGAGAAAAGGCCCTGGAATCATTAGGCCTGGTCGGCTCAGGCCGACCGGGTCAGCCCTCGATCGATGTGGTCGAACTCGATTCTGAAATCGTCGTTCTGGTCGATCTGCCTGGCGTTGCCGCCGAGTCTGTTCAGCTCTCACTGGCGGGCAATATGCTGACGGTTAAAGCAACTCGTGGGGGAATGGATTTCCCGGAAACAACTCGTCGACACATCTTTGAACGCACGGTGGCAACCTATGAGCGGTCGATTCCACTTCCGGCTGCTGTCGACGGTGACAACGTTCGAGCAGAAACACGTGACGGCCTGCTGACGGTTTCGCTTCAGAAAGTTGTTGCCACTACGGGTCGTTCGATCCCCGTCGCGCGGAGTGGTGGCGCACGACCTGGCGAGTGAATTCTCACGTAGGGTGGGACCAGTTCGCTTCGAGCGCCGGCCCACCATGTCTGTTTGTATGAATTGGGTTGTCGATTGAATTGGTGGGCCGGCGCGGCGAAGCGCCGCTGGTCCCACCCTACTTATAACTCGCAACAATCACTGACATCTCGGGTCGACATCTGCTCGATGATCAATCACGACCTTTCAAAAATTAACTTTCGGAGCGGGTTCTTTTTCTTTCTCTGTCGGTTTCACGAGGGCTCCCGTTTTGGTGACGTGAGCTTCGATTTTTCGAACCGCACTTTCACTCCGTCCTGAAACGGCATCGACCGCTCGAAATTCCCACTTGCGACCGGTCAAGTGGACGATCCAGTAGTAGGCGAGTTCCCGAATCTCTGTGTGCGGGTTCCTCAACCAACTCACCAGTTCCATCGACGCCGCGCGGTTGGCACCATCTTCCGGAGGGAATCCCCACAGGAGGGTGTAGACAATAATTGCATCAGCGGGTGTGTAGTGCTGAGCGAGGATCTCTTTCATGACAGTGCCTCGGGTGGCATCACGCGCCAGCCAGGTTCTCAATCCGTCGCGAGCAGCAAATCGTCCCTCTTCAAAACTGCACTCCGCCAGCGCCTGCACCAATGAGGCCGTGGAATCTGTCAGCGTCATGCCACGGACGGCGAGTTCTGTGATCTTGGCATTCGGGTCATGGACCAGCGCCAGTAAGGTGTTTTCCACAGGCTGGTCAACTTCAAATTGCTTTTCGAAGTTCGTGGCAAATCGGCGTAGCGGCGACTGCTTTCGTTTCTGTGGATCCAGCCACTCGGGTGCATGTGCCGCGGAAACCGGGAAGGCCTTGACGGACGTGTGCGAGATTTCCAGGGCGGAGTCCGGCCCGAGCTTCTGTGCTTCACCGTCTGCGTTGGTCCATTTGACAGATCCAGATTGCACTCGCAGGACTCCAGAATACCAGTTCGGTTCGAGTGACTTTTCAAACTTGCTTGGCTCTCGCGGCGTCACTTCGATTGAGCAGGCTGTTTCCGGAGTCTGAAATTCCAGTCGCCATAATTCATTTCCGACTCTTACGGAAATCAATGGCTTCACCGCATCGCGACGGACTGAGCGGAGCATGATTCGACCGCGACGTACGTCCAGACCGGTCGAAGTGGTTCGATCGGGTGGCATAATCCTCAGGGCCGTGTCCCCCATGACGGATGCCACAACAGCACCACGGTCGAAGTCCAGCGACGCTTCAAATGGCTCAAGGATCACCAGATGTTCTCCCGGCGGTACAACCGAACGGCGTGGAAGCAGAAACCAGTGGTGCTGCATTTCGTCATATCGCAGAACAACACCGTCATTCGACGTGTATTGAACCAAGGCGGGATTCAAGACTGGTACAGGATCGTCTGTGGTCGGGGACGTATTCGCCGGGATCGTTGGAGTGGCAGGACGAGTCGCAGCAACGGCGTCGGCCGGAACGTCCGTCCCCGCTGGCTTATCTGGGGCGTCAGCCGGTGGCAGTGGATCAATGGATGGAACAGATGGTTGCGTCGTGGGGATCAAAGGCTCGGTCGGCGTGACTTTCGCAATCGAATTCTCGCCCTCGGCCGGAATTTCTTTCTGCGTGTCTGCACTGCTATCTCCGACCGCTGCTTTGCCGGGGTCAGACTTACTGAGCTCCCGTTTTGCATCCTTGATTCCTTTCAGGAACCCAGAATCAAAAATGAGCAGGCCGAGACAGACGGTTATCAACAAGGCGATGACCGACGCGGGAAAGATCCGCTGTGACCAGGAACTCTGTCGTAAATATTCTGGGATCTCGTGGGATGACGCCGGCTTCGCGGCGGTCTTTGCGATGGGGGTAGAGACATTGCCGTTTCGTTCCGCCATCGCCCCGGTTGAAGCGACTTCCGACTCAATCGTGACAGCCGACTTTGGTTCCTCGATCTGCAGTTGATCGCCGGTCGCCACAGGTCCGAGCGCATAAAGTCGTTCACGGCTGGCGGCGGAAAGTTCCGTCGTCTTGCCCTGAGACAGTGCCAGAACCTGGTGACACGAGGCAACTTCGGCGAGAAGTTCATCCGAAGTCAAAAGCACTCGCTCGACCTCGACAACCTCTTCTGGGGGCAGTGTAATATCCAGGTACTGCGCGATGACGTTGGGGTCGATACCAATATTTGGTCCGCTGACACTGGGGGCTTTCAACCGTCTCTGCCGGACCACCAGGCGAATCAGGCTGACCAGCTTACCCGCCACCGCACTCTCCTGGATCTTCTGTCCGATCAGCTTGGTTTCGGCTGGTGCAAGCATGTCATCCAGATAAAACAACAAGGTTCGCAGTGTGAGTCGCATTGTTCTCATCCTTTATTCGCTCAGAAATTGCGGGACAAGATTCGTAACTCTGCCTTCCGCAATCCGAAACGGTCCGGGTGCACGTCACCAAAACTCTCTCATTCTCAGTTTCTCGACTTCGCCGACATCTCATTAGTGGCGCCGAGGGATGGATTTCGTACAAATTTCCCGAAAAATTATTCGGCGGGTGGCGATGTTCATGGAATCGCCGAATTAATTTGTGCGCTTAACGTGTCACGAACTCACCAGAAAGTGGGTTCCTCTCCATGCGAATCATTGCGATGTTATCACAGCACTGGCGGCGACACGGAGTCGACCAACAGCAAACTTGAACTTGTCTTTCTCAAGTTTGGCTGCGAAGGACTGTCATTTTCGACTGCATGAACTTACGCCGAGCTACTTCGTTTCTGGCCTATTGGGCCACGCTTCCCAGATCCAGATTGATTTCCGCCGTGTCTTCCGCGTTCTCGGTGTCCCAAATGCGGCCTCGCCAGAGGACCGTTGCGAATTCGTCGATGCCTTCGAGCCACTCTTCAGTGACTGTCGGTCGCTGCTCGGCAGGCAAGACGACCAGCAGTCGCTTCGAACCGAGCAGTCCCTCAGGATTGAGGCCGTAGTACCGATCGAGATAGTTCGATGTGCTGTAACATTCCCGCAGCAGTTCCTGCAGGAACCCCGGCTTCAAAAGTTCAGGGTCACCGATCGGTTCGACAAGGACTTGAAGTGTCGAATGAGGGTTGTCGGTCAAGACGCGATTGATCAGTGAGACTGCCCGGCGGAGTGCGGATCGATTCCACCGGAGTGATCGGAACCGTAGCGTAAACGCGTGCGTCCGATCTTCGGCGGCAGGGAGCACTTCTTCATACGGATCGGCGTCCAGATCGAATTCCGCGACAGGGATCGGATCGCCTGGCACGATATCAAACGTCAATTTCGGTGGCGGAAACGGGTCGAAGTCCGTATCGAAAATGTCCTGAGCTTCCTGCATCAATCCATAGATCTGCGTCAGGTTCAGCGTAGGCGTTTCGAGGACGTAATACGGCGGACGCGGCTGGAATTTCAGTCCGAGCATTTCGGCTTCTGCCCGAAAGGCAGTCCCAGGCAGGATCGCCAGGTTGAAGACCTGAACATCGGTAAACAAACCGGACTGCGACAGATATTCGTACCCCCGACGAATCGACGCTTCTGTATCGCCAGGAAGCCCGATGATCAGATCGACTTTGACTCGAATCCCCGCATCCATCATCGCGCGCACACCACGCTCAAATGCTTTCATGTTGTTGCGGCGGTCCATCAAGTCCTGAGCCAGCGGGTCGACCGATTGCAGGCCGATCTCCACTTCCGAAAAGTTGGCGTCTCGCAGTAACTTGGCAGTGTCGACGTTGATCCCTTCTGCGCGTAACTCGCCAAAGTACGTGAACTGCCGAGTTCCATCGGCCTGTGTCGGATTGCACTCGGAAAGGAGTCTCAGGAAGTCATCAAAGTCGCGACGTTGATTCAATGTCGGATCAAGTAGCACCACTTCACGAGCCCCATGTTCGGCCGCGTGCTTCAGGTTCGCGATGATCTTGTCGCGGCTGACGAAATAGAGTGCGTCGTAGCTTTTCGGGTAGTAACAGAATTTGCATTTGAAGATGCAGCCGCGAATCGTTTCCAGCATCAGCATCTCTTCATCGGCAGCATCGAGTATGCCGACCAGATAGGGTGAGGAGATGTCATTCAGGTGCGGCAAGGGCTGACGAAATGCCGGGGCGGCGGGACTGGTCCGTCGCCAGAGGCCCGCGATCGGAGTTTCCGTCGGACCCGTTTTCAACTCCGTCAATAGTTCGCAAAAAGTCTGTTCTCCTTCGCCGATCGAGGCGTAATCCACACACTGCTGTTCCAGGACCCAGCCGTTGTCGGCGGTGATCTCAGGCCCTCCCAGCACGATGAGCAATTCTGGGCGAACCGCTTTCAGTTGCTGGCAGATCCAGATCGTCCGATCGATGTTCCACAGGTAGCAGGTGAACCCGACCATCCACGGTTGCCGCTGCAGAATGGCCGCAACGATGCCGCGATCACTGCAATTGTTAGCGAGCCTCGGCGGGAAGATCTGGATATCAAAGTCGGCGTCCAACCCCCGTTGACGGGCCAGCATCTTCAAATAACCCGCCGCCAGCGGGACGTTTCCCACAACGTCAGTCGGCCCCGCCGGAGGAATCGGCAACTGCACCAGAAGTACCGAACGAAGTGTGGTCATGACTGGCCCAACGCAATCCAGACCGAGACTTTGATTTCACCGATATTCACCGTCTTGGCGTCGGCAGGAGCTTCGGCGATTGCGGTCAAGCTGTCGGCAAGGGTTTCGCCCTGGATGAGTTCGCCCCATTCCTTGGCCATCGTCAGCACTTCCTGGTCAGTCGTGCTGTAGCTGATTCGAATCCGGTTTTCGATTTCCAGATCCGCTTCCTTACGCAATTGCTGGATCTGACGGATGAAGTCCCGAGCCATCCCTTCTCGAAGCAACGCGGGTGAGAGTGCGGTCGACAGAGCGAGCTGGATTCCGCGGTCATCACCACTCACCCAACCTGCAGCCTGTTCCGTTCCTACTTGAACATCTTCGGGTGTGAGTGTGATTTCGTGGCCGTCGAGGGTGACAGTCACCGTTTCACCAGACCGCAGCGGTGACAGCAACGTGGCATCGACCGTGGGCAATTTCTCGCGCAGGATATTCAGCAGCTTTCCGTACTTCGGCCCGAGGGTCTTCAAGTTCGCCTTGTAAGTGTACTTCACAATGTCGGCCAGGCTGTTGCAGACGTTCAATTGTTTGACGTTGAGTTCTTCGCGAATCACGTCGCTCAATTGAGCGATCGCATCGCGATCTGCCTGAGAACTTGCAGAAACTCGCAGTTCTGCCAGTGGCTGGCGAACACGCTGGTCAGCGACTTCGCGTAGCTTGTGCCCCAGCGAGACAACGACCTGAGCGGTTGCCATCCGCGCATTCAGTCCCGCATCCAGCAGATTGTTATCTGCCGTAGGATAGGAAGTGAGGTGGACACTTTCGGCAAGTCCCGGCAGAACTGCTCGACACTGAGCTCCGTTGACCAGGTTCTGATACATCCGTTCGGTAAGGAACGGGATGAGCGGTGCCAGCAGTCGGGTCAGTGCGACGAGAACTTCGTACAGCGTCTGATAGGCAGCCAGCTTGTCGGTGTCGCTGGTATCTTTGGACCTCCAGAACCGTCGTCGATTCCGGCGAATCCACCAGTTTGAAAGATCATCCACAAACGCCGCGGCCAGACGACAGGCCTCGGGCGAGTTGTAGTCTTCCATCGCAGAACGCATACCACTGGTCAGGGCCTGCAAGTTCGACAAGATCCAGCGATCGATTTCCGGACGATCGGCAATTTCGACATAGCCGTCTGTCGGTTCGCCGGCGGCTCGCTTCAAGACGGGCAACGGATTGAAGTCATCCAGCCGTGCATAGTTCACGAAGAACGAATAACTGTTCCATAACGGGATGAGGATCATGCGGCGAGTTTCATCGGCGGGCGTGCTGGTGACCAGGCTGGTCTGCACACCGTCGATCGTTTTGTCGGTTGGTCCATCTGGCGTCTGCAGAGTCACAGGCTGGTCTTTGTGCCGGGTGCCGAACCGCAGATCACTCGACGGATTCTGCTGCAGGTACATCCAGCGCATTGTGTCGACGCCGAGTTGCTCGGCAGCTTCTTCAAACCAGATGGCCGTTCCATCCGACTTGTGCATCGCTTTACCCGCTTCGTTCATCACCAGGCGATGTCCGAGCAGGGTCTTGAATGGCTTCTTCTGGTCTGGATCTTCCGTCCTGTCGTAGTTCATCATCGTCGCCATCGACAGCAACGAATAGAACCAGTTTCGGAACTGACCGGGGAAGCATTCGGTAACCAGATCGGCCGGGTACCACTTTTTCCAGAGGTCTGGATGCGAATTGAATCCCATCGTACTGAATGACACGATCCCCGCGTCGAGCCACGGATTGCCGACATCCGGGACACGTGTCAGCACGGCTCCGGTCTTCTCACTGCGGATCTTGACCTTGTCGATCCACGGCTTATGCGGCGTATGTCCTTCGAATTCATCCCACCCTTCGACCGCGCGTTCCTTGAGTTCCGCGAGCGAACCCATCACATCAAAGTCGGTGGGATCTTCTGGATTGATCCAGATCGGCAGGGCCAGACCCCAGAACCGCTTCTTGGAAATCATCCAGTCACGCATGTTCGTCAACCACTCGCGTTCTCGCTCGCCTCCCTGGATGCTGTCAGGCAGCCAGCGGATACGGTCGGTCACGGCCATGATTTCTTCACGCCAGTCCATGTTGATGAACCACTCATCCACCAGTCGGAAGACCAGTTCATCCCCCGTCCGCCAGCAATGGGGGTAGATGTGCGGATACTGCTCTACGTTGACCAGTAGCCCCTTTTCTTTCAGCCGTGCGAAGACCAGATCCGCCGTCGCCGGGTCCGTTGCCGACTTGCCGGTAAATTCTGCAAACCCATCGATGAAGCAGCCGTCTTCACCCAAAGGAGCGATGCCGACAACTCCGGCTTGTGCACCCAGGACATGGTCGACGTCACCACAACCGGGTGCAATATGAACGATCCCTGTCCCTTCACCCGCGACGACGTTCGGGCTCCCTTTGAAATCTCGCCCCCCGTCAATCACGCGATGGCACTCGATCCCCTTCTTGTCGGCGACCCGTTCATCAAACGGAACACCACCGGGTACGGATTGCGCGGGCAGATCATCAAAGGGGCCGGCATATTTCCAGCCGACCATCTCGGCCCCCTTGATCGTCCCTTCGATGTCGTAGCCGCCATTTTCCTTGTAGATCTGTGACAGCGTCTTCAACTTGGGAACGGATTTCGGCCAGGCCCATTCTTCACGACCGAATCCGTCTTTGAATTCCGTCGCCAGCCGCTGGAAGTCAAGGTTGTCCTTCGCGAAGTAATAGATTGCTCCGTCGCGTTTCGCCTTTAACTTGACGTAGTCCAGATCAGGATTCACGGCGGCAGCGATATTGCTGGTGAGCGTCCAGGGCGTTGTCGTCCAGACCAGCAGGAATTCATTTTGACGGTCAACCAGAGGGAAACGAACGAACGCCGATCGATGAACTGTCAACTTGCGGCCGTCGGCCACTTCCATCTGGCTGTAGGCACTCCCTCCACGACCACTCCACGGCATCACATCGTAGCCGCGATAGACTTTGCCGCGATTGAAGCATTTTTTCAGGAAAGTCCAGATGGTTTCGTTGTTCTCGGTGGAGAACGTGAAATAGCTTCCCCCCCAATCTGGATTTCCGAGTTGCGCGACGATCGATTCCGCCGTCCCTCGGATCGTTTCGGTCGGCTTCTTCGGAGGAACGAATTCGACTTCGTTTTCGGTCCCGATCGCTTCGGAAAGCTTTCGCAACTGGTCTGGATCATCCCATTCCATCCAGTAACCGAGGCGGATCGATTGCTCGGTCTGAATCGCGGCGTACTTCAGCACGCGACGTTTGCATTCATGGACGAACCTGTCGATCCCGAACTTCTCGACTTCGCTCTTGGCTCCCAGTCCCAGTTGTTTTTCGACTTCCACTTCGACCCACAGGCCCTGGCAGTCGAATCCGTTCTGGTAGCGGAGGTCACGGCCGTTCATCGCCCAGTAACGCTGGAATGCGTCTTTGTACGTACGCCCCCAGGCATGATGAACCCCCATCGGATTATTGGCAGTGATCGGGCCGTCAAGAAAACTCCAGGGAGTCTTTCCGGCGATCTGAGCCCGCAGTTTCCGAAAAATGGCCCGTTCGCCCCAGAACTTCAGGACGTCATGTTCCCCGCGAACAAATTCCGCGTCAGCGACTTTCTCAAACATCAATAAACATTCCGCAAATTAGTATTCAATGAGGCCACTGCCTCGAAATTCGATCACAACGTCACGGGGGCGTTCCGTCCCGTCCATCACCAATAGCCTGCAATCAACAACCCCTTCGGGCAAGTGTAGCCACGATCCGTTGACTTTGCATTTCTACTTCAAAGGAGTTACGTCCTATAGCCCAACCTCATGCGACTTTGCGTTTCGCGTCCGACGCCGCAATTCGCGATCAAGCATCACCGATCATCGACTGGAACAATCCTTCCCACGTATAAGTGGTTGCCTCAGCAGCGATCGGAAGTCCGACTTCTGCTGCTGCGGCGGTCGTGACGGGGCTGATACTCGCCAGTTTTGTCCGCGTCCCGATCCATTGGCGGGCGGCAGGAGAGATCAGTTTGGCCAGCGAACGAGCGATCGATGGGCTTGATAGGCCGATCCAGTCGAGGTCCCCTCGCTCCAGTTGAGCCAACTCGGCAACGGGGAATGCAGTCACATCGCGATTTTGGTAAACGACGACCTGCTCCAGTCTTGCGCCAGCTTGATTCAAGATTTGCGGAAACACATCACGTCCTCGGCTGGCTCGAGCCCAAAGGACTTTTTGACCTGAGACTCTGGGTGCCAACGCGGCGGCAAGGGCTTCTGCGCGAAATTCGGTTGGAACGACATCGGCACGCAGTGAATACTGTTCGAGAACTTTTGCCGTCGCTGGCCCGATGCAGGCCAGTCGAGCCTGATTCAGACGTCTGATATCGCCACCCGTCTGCCACAGTCGATCCAGCAGTCCACGAACGCCGTTGGCACTCGTCCAGACGATCCAGTCGAATTCATTGAGGCGATCCAGAATTGCATCGACATCCGACCAATCGTCGGGAGGGGCAATCTCGATCATTGGCAGCAGCACCGGCAGAGCCCCCAATTCAAAGGCACGGTGGGCGGCATCGTCAGCCTGGTCTTCAGGACGCGTAATGCCGATCACCTTGCCAAACAAGGGGCGATCTTCAAACCAGTGAGCTCGATCACGGACTTGTACGCAGTCGCCCACAATGACGAGTGACGGAGGATGTAGTCCGGCGGCCTTCGCAAGCTGCGGAATTTCCCTGAGAGTTCCTGTAACGGTTTGTTGCAACGGTTGGGTTGCTCGACAAACGACGCAGGCGGGCGTATCGGCGGATTTCCCCGCTGCGATGAGTGAACCCGCGATCGCTTCCAGTCGATGCAGGCCCATGTAGAACACCAGTGTTCCGGGAAAATGGGCGAGTGACTGATAATCGAGTGCGGAAGATGGCTTGGCCGGGTCTTCATGACCTGTGATGAATGCCACTGCGGATGCATGGTCGCGATGAGTCAGTGAAATACCGGTATAGACGGCCGCTGCCGTCGCAGCGGTGATTCCGGGGACCACTTCAAAAGGGATTCCGGCAGCTCGCAGTGCGGCGGCTTCTTCGGAACCACGACCGAAAATGAAGGGATCGCCCCCCTTCAGGCGAACGACCGTTTTCCCTTCGCGAGCAGCATCGACCAGTCGTTGATTGATTTCTTCCTGGCGAATCTGGCGACCTGTGGGACCTTCGGCCCGGCAGGTTCGTTCCGCACTGGCGTGGCTGTGTCGTAGTAACAGCGGATTGACCAGGCCGTCGTACAAAACCAGATCTGCCAGCCTCAAGCATTCTGCTCCGCGCAGGGTCAATAAGCCGGGATCTCCCGGACCAGCACCTACGAGATAAACCCGGCCTGGCGGCTTCGGATCTGCGTGAGGAGTTGGCGTAGTCATTGAATTGCTTGAAATGAAGGCCAGCGAATAGAAAGGGTCAAAACGGCAGTCGCGACTCTATGTTGAGAGCGTACCCTTGGAGGAGGGGACGCCCGACTGACGCGGGTCGATCGTGGTGGCCTGGCGCAGAGCCCTGGCGGTCGCCTTGAACAGACCTTCGGCAATGTGGTGGCTGTTGGTGCCGTGATGCAGGACCAGGTGAAGATTCATCAGAGCGTTGGCAGCAACCGCCTGCCAGAACTCTTCGACGAGTTCGGTGTCAAACACGCCGATCTTCTCGGTCGGGAACTCGACTTTGTAGATGAATTTCATCCGACCGCTCAGGTCGAGGGCAGACGTGACTAGAGTTTCTTCCATCGGCAGCGTCATCGAACCGTATCGAGTCAGTCCCGCTTTGTCACCAACAGCCTGAGCCAATGCTTTGCCAAGGCAGATTCCGACATCTTCTGTGGTGTGATGTGAATCGATGTGCAGATCACCATTGGCCGCGACATCCAGGTCAAACTGGCCATGCTTCGCAAACAACGTCAGCATGTGGTCGAGAAATCCGACGCCGGTGGAAACTCGGGCGATTCCGGTGCCGTCCAGATTCAAGGACAGAACGATCTGCGTTTCGGCGGTGTTTCGTTCAATTTTTGCTGTTCGGGGCATTTCGTTTCTTTCCAGGTCGCCGCCTGGCTGGTTCGCCATTGCGGGAGAGTCAGAATCCAAGCGAAGTTAGACGATTTCTCGCAGTGCCGACAAGAATGTATCGATCTCGGCATCGGTTCCGATCGTGATTCGTAATCCGTCCAATCGTCGATCTGTGGCCCAATCGACGTCTGGAAAACTCATGTAACGGACGAGGATTTTACGCGATTTCAAGGCTTCATACTGTGCTTTGTGTGCTTTGCCGGGATGCGTCGCCCAGACAAAATTGGTCTGGCTGGGAACCACATGATACCCGAGTTCCGTCAGCGCGGCTGTTAACCTCGTTCGCGTCGCACGAATTCGATCGGTGTTCTGGCGCATCCACTCCTGGTCTTCAATTGCAGCAGTGGCTGCCGCCAGCGCCAGCGAATCGCAGTTGTAGCTGTCTTTCATCTTTCGCAGACCCGCGATGATATCCGGGTGGGCGATGGCAAATCCAAACCGGATCCCTGCCAGACTGTAACTTTTGCTGAAAGTCCGCGTGATCACGACTTGCTTGCCGACGGTGCTGTTGAGCAATTCGCCGCGGTGCGGGGCATCGCAGAAGTCGCCGTACGCTTCATCCAGGACCAGCATCCCTTTGGGCGGTGTCAATGCAATCAAATCGTCCCAGGTCCAGCGGTTTCCTGACGGTGAGTTGGGGTTGGGGACGAAGACTAGTTTACTCCGTTCAATCTGTGGACCAACCTTGTCGAAATCGAAACTCCAGTCAGGTTCGAGCAACAGCCGTTCGTGCCTGGCACCCTGCAGATCGGCGAGGGTTTCGTACAGAATGTAACTGGGATAAGGGTAGGCGATCTGGTCTGTCGGCCCGGCGAATGAACGGGTCAGGATCGTCAATATTTCGTCGCTGCCGTTTCCTGGAAGAATC
This sequence comes from Planctomycetota bacterium, assembly GCA_037146815.1. Lineage (GTDB taxonomy): Bacteria > Planctomycetota > Planctomycetia > Planctomycetales > Planctomycetaceae > Schlesneria. Next base: position 8,102 of record JBAWWJ010000040.1, on the reverse strand, counting down.
CAATCCGGGTCAAAACCAGTGGCATTGGCAGCGGCTTTTCGAAACTTTGTTCCCAGCGGATCGGGGTAGAGGTTCAGCTTCCCCTGAGCGGCAGCGGTCAATGCTTCGACGACCCGCGGGGAGGGGGGATACGGATTTTCGTTTGTGTTCAGCTTTGTCCAGCCAGAATCCTGCGGCTGTTCACCGGGGGTGTAGCCGGCAATACGATCGATCTCGGGGCGAAAAAGACTCATCGGCGCACTGACTTTCGCAGCAGAAGCGGGTCAAACCATCGGACACGAATTGTCGGACGAGGTTCATGGAACTTCAACCGACTCGGCCTCGATTTGGGATTTGCTCGACACGGTTAGCCGTTATGATTGCGACAGACCGAACATTCCCGAGGCCGCATGATGGTTTTCGAGGGAGGTGTTCGCGATTCTGGAAGAGGTCGACGCGAGTTTCTACCTGAAGAGTCATCATCGCATGGCGAAATCGCTGTTGGAATATGCTGAATGGCTGGCCGAGCGAAATCTGCGCTGGCCAGCTCCCCCTGCCTTGGAAACAGCAAAGGCCACCCCGTACATCAAACCACTGACCGGTATCCGGGCAGTCACCTGGAATGTATACGGGACATTGCTCAGGATCGCAGACGGAGACCTGCTGTTCCAGCACCCGCAGGCCATTCGCATGGAAATTGCCCTGGATAAGACGATCCAGGAATTCAACATGTGGAACAGCATGACTCGAAAGCCGGGAAAACCGTGGGAATACATGCAGCAGAAGTACCTGAAAGTTCTGGAAGACCTGAAAATGGCATCTTCAGGACGCAAGGGGGACGTGACTGAAGTCAATTCCGCCGAGGTCTGGAAAAAACTGCTGTCGATGCTCGACAAGAAGGACTACGAATACGACACCTCGCTTTACGGCGACATCGACGAATTTTCTGAAAAGGTCGCCTATTTCTTTCACAGTTCCCTGCAAGGGGTTGAGGCGAGCGAAGGAGCGCTGGATGCACTGCTTTCGCTCCAGTCCGGTGGCCTGCGTCAGGCTGTTGTGACAGACGGCCAGCCGTTTACACTGGCCCAACTGCATCGAGCCCTGCTGGCTCAGGGGCGACTTCCCAGTCCAGACGCCATTTTTTCTCCGTCACTAAACACGTTCTCCTACATTGAAGGCGTTCGTAAACCCTCTAAAACATTGTTCTTACGCGCAGTCGATCGGTTCGTGAAGCTGGGGATCGAGCCTGAACAGGTCCTGCATGTCAGTTCACGGGTAAAAGACGATCTGGCTGTCGCAAAATCGCTGGGAATGCGAACTGCGCTCTATGCCGCCGAAAAACTTGGCCTTCAGGTGTCAGGAGAAGAGCTGAAAGACCCGGCCACGAAACCAGATCGGTTGATTACCAAATTAAGCCAAGTTCGCGATATTCTGGGAATTTGAGGCGAGACCAAAAAACAGATCTGTCAAAATCCAAGCCAGAAGTGAGATTCAAACATCAGTGAATCCCATTATCAGGAAAGTCTACTTGATCTTTCTGGCAGGTTTCTTCATTCTTCGCCTCCAAATTCGGTGAAATCAGGAGTTAGGCGTGCGAACCCAAGGAGCCCGGACATTCGCATCGCGCCAGAATCAGGCCGACGAATAGACGAATAACAGGATTGAAAACTCCCGCGCCGGGTTTTGCAGTGCCACCAGGAGACCCTTATGCCCCCGCAGATGTTGTATGACTTCAATTCGTTCGACCAGAGCAAGCCGCTGTTCACGATCGAAGATATTCGCGAAATCAATCCTCAGCGATTTGAGATGGAGCAATTGACCGGAATTCTGTCGATCGACCGTGAGGGGCATGGCTTGGTCGGCTATAAGGACATTACCCCCAACGAGTTCTGGGTGCGGGGCCACATGCCAGGCTTTCCGTTGATGCCGGGTGTGGTGCTGTGTGAATGCGCGGCGCAACTGGCTGGATTTTATGCTCGCAAATACAAATTGCTGGGGGGCGATTTCCTGGGTTTTGGCGGAATGGAAGAAGTCCGATTCCGCAGCCCGGTGTTTGTCGGGGACCGCCTGATTATCATGGCACGGCTGCATCGAATGCGTGCTGGTCAGCGTGCTGAATTCAATTTTCAGGGATTCGTCAAAGATAAAATGGTCTACAGCGGTCAGATGATCGGTGTACCGATTCATATCGACCGCCAGACTGTCGACGCTGCTTCCAACGATTGACCGGCGCTCGTCGGGTCGACTTCGTCATTCGTCATTGCCTCCATTGATTTCGTTAAGTCCATGCCAGTACCCATCGTCGATCTCCATCCGTACTTCTCCACCGTTGACGAAATCGACGGGGTTATCAACTGGAAATCGTTTTTCGGGAACGATCATCCTGTCGAACTGGATATTGGGTGTGGTCGCGGAAAGTTTCTATTTGATTCGACCGTCGCTCGGCCGGAAACCAACTGGCTTGGAGTAGAGCTGGACTTTTCCGAAGGACGCCGCGGGGCGAAACGCATCGCGAAGCGACAGCTACCCAACGGGCGGGTTCTGGGTGGAGACGCTCGCGAATTCCTGATCAAGCATGTGGATCCTCATTCGGTGACGGCCGCACACGTTTACTTTCCAGATCCTTGGTGGAAAACACGACACAAGAAACGACGACTGTTCACCGACGAATTCGCGGACCTGCTGGCACAAGTCGTAATGCACGGCGGGCACGTTCATTCCTGGAGTGACGTCGAAGAATACTTCGGAATTATTTCGGCCCTGATGAATCATCACCCCGAATTTGAACCACTCCCTCCGGCTCCAGAACCTGAAGGCAAGGATGACACGGATTACTTGACCGGCTTCCATCGCAGCCGTAAACAGGCTGGTTGCTCGATCTATCGCGGCTTATGGCGCCGGCGATAGCCCTATCGGGTCATCGCCAATTCCGTTTCAGTGTTTTCCGCCAGGCTGGAACGCTTGGCGACGTCACCCACAGGAAGACGGATTTCGACCGTAGTGCCGACCCCCGGTTCACTGGTCGCAGTAATTGTTCCGCCATGGGATTCGACGATGGTATGGCAAATCGCCAGTCCCAGACCACATCCTCCTTCGACCTGTGATCGGGCTTTGTCCACACGGTAGAAGCGATCGAAGATTCTTGGCAGATCCTCAGACGAAATTCCGACTCCCGTGTCGTTAACACGAACCGTTGCGGTATCCGCATCATGAGTCACTTCGATTGTGACCGTTCCATCGGGGCGGTTGTAGCGGATCGCATTGCTCAACAGATTTGTCAGTAACTGGAACAGGCGATCCTGATCGGCTGAAACTGTGACCGGCTGTGTCAGACATGTCAGTTGAACGCTTCTTTCGTGCGCCAGCGGTTGCAACATTTCAGTCGCTTCATGGGCGACGCGATCGAGTTCTACCGGCTGTCGCACCATTTCGAACTTACCAGAATCAAATCGGGCAAGTGACAACAATGCATCAATCAGCGACTTCATACGCAACGATGCCCGTCTGCATGCCTGAAATGCCTTCTGGTAATCTTCAGGTGACCGGGGGCGAGCCAGTGCGAGTTCTGCATGTGACAGGATGACGGAGAGCGGCGTGCGCAATTCGTGCGAGGCATCTGCCGTGAATTCCCCCTGTCGTTCGAATGCGGACTGCAATCGATCAAACGTACGGTTCAAGACTGAAGCGAGCTGTTCCAGTTCTGTGGCCGTTGATGGGACATTGATTCGCGTGGAAAGATTTTTAACCGAGATCGATTCTGCGATCGCCGACATTTCAGTGATCGGTCGGATTGCTCGCGACGAGAACCACCATCCCCCGGCGAGTCCAATGACGAGCACGCCAAGCCCGGTGAGAGTCAACAGCATACCGGCTCGATGAACGGCGGCGAGGTCGGGCTTGATCGATCGTCCGACGAGAAGATTCGTGTCAAATCGGGAGACCTGAATCAATTCACGTCGATTGTCTCGCGTTCGGATCTGCCGCTCGGGTAACCCATCTTTCGCGTGCAGATCAGGAAACGGGATCTCGTCCACGGACTTTGACTTTTCCAAGATCGTGCCACTTCGATCCCAGATGATGAAGTAGAAACTGCGTTCGTCTCCGCCATCAAACAGATGTTGAGTCTCTTCTGGCAACGCTAAACCTGGAGGCGGTGCAAACCAGGGGTTTCGTGCGAAAGAATCTCGGGTATCACGCGAGCGATCCTCGGAATTCTCTCTGGGATTCTCTCGAGATCCGTCACGAGTTCCTTCGCGTGGCCCACCGCGTGATCTCCCTTCGCGATTTCCTCCAGGGTCTCTTGCAGAAAAAACGTTGGCCGGTGTCAAAGCGTCAGCGGCACCTTCTGCGTAGTCTGGTCTTGGTGGTCCTGGAGGCCTTCCGGGTGGTCGCGACCAGTTCGTGGGGGCGCGTGGAACTGGAAATAACCATCGGACACGAGAATTAAAGACCGCTGCGACGCGATCCAGTTCCGCGTCGGTCTGTTGCAGTCGCGTTTCCCATTGCAGGGCATACACGACTCCACCAAAAATGATCAGCACTGTCGTCAGCAGCAGGGCATGCCACAACTGCAGACGCCAGCGAAGCGATCTAATCATTGATCATGTATCCCTGTCCACGGCGAGTCGTAATGAACTCGTGGCCGAGTTTTCTGCGAATATTTGAAACATGGACATCGACAAGGTTGGAAAGCGTGTCGTCGTCTTCGTCGTACAGTTTGTCATAAATCATCGACCGCGTCACCAGCTTCCCTTTGTGCAGAGCAAGTAGCTCAACCAGCGAATATTCCATCGCGGTCAGCGGAATCATGGCCCCGCCACGTGTGACCGTCCGTGAAACGGTATCGATGTTTGTGTCGCCGACTTCGATCGTTGGAGTTGATTGACCGGCCGCCCGTCGAATCAGTGCCCGCAGCCGCGCCAGCAGTTCTTCCAGTTGGAATGGCTTCACAACATAATCGTCTGCGCCCGAATCCAGTCCTTTCACACGATCTTGCAGGCTGTCGCGTGCCGTCAGCAGCAGCACCGGCGTCGATTTCACTTTTCGAAATCGAGTCAGCACCTGCCATCCGTCCAGCTTGGGAAGCATGACATCCAGGACTACAGCGTCGTAGTCCCAATTGGTTGCCTTGTACAACCCTTCTTCCCCGTCACCGGCCGTATCCACGACGTACCCCTCTTCCTGCAGACAAGTCCAGATCACTCGCTGCAAGTCCGGTTCGTCTTCCACTAACAATACACGCATGTCCTTCGGTCCTTCTCGGTAGCTCTTGACGTATCAAATCGTACGATGGGCTCGTAACAACCTGGCAAGGTCGTTTTTCTGCACGCGGGACGGTCTGTCCCAGCATCCAAATTCCTGCCACAAATGGTGATTGTGAATCTTACTGGAAGAGGCTTCCGACACGGCATAACTTCATGTCTTGTTAAGGTAGGGCTGTCTAGAATCTTCCCTTGTTCACGTCGGTAGATTTCAGCGATGTTTATTGCTTGACCAACCAATCGACGCGTGACTTGTGTGACGCGTGATCGTGTCAGGCCATTATTTTTGAAGGGGGCATGGATCATGCGCATTGGGACAGGATTGGCAACTTTGGCGGTTTTGGGAGCGATGGCGACGAGTGCCTTTGCGCAGCCTGGAGGGGCCGGCGGACGTGGCCGCGGCGGTTTTGGTGGTGGATTTGGCGGGCCTCAATCAGGTTTGATGCTCGCGGGCAATCCCGCTGTTCAGAAAGAACTGGGCGTCACCGAAGATCAGATTGCCAAGTTGAAGAAACTGGGCGACGAAGCACGTGAAGAAATGCAGGCTGGTGGTGGCGGAGGCGATTTCGCGGCGCTGCGCGATCTTCCTGAAGAAGAACGCCGCGCGAAGATGACCGAAATGATGAACAAGCGAATGGAAGCGACTCGCAAAGTCACCGAAAAGTTTAAGCCAAAACTGGCGGAAGTTCTGGATGCCAAGCAAGTCGAGCGACTGAATCAGATCGCATTGCAGGCCGCCGGACCCGGTGCCTATTCCGATCCTGACGTTGCCAAGGCCCTGAAGCTTTCGAAGGAACAGCAGGATAAGCTTGCAACAATCACGAAGGAATTCGGCGAAAAGCAGCGTGCGTCGTTCACAGGTGGCGGCGGCGGCGGTGGCGAAGATGCTCGCGCCAAGATGCGTGAACTCAGTGCCGCACGTGACAAGGATCTGGCTGCGGTTTTGACAGCCGATCAAAAGACCCAACTCGACAAGATGAAGGGCAAAGAGTTTGACGTGGCTGCCCTGCGCGGTGGTCCGGGCGGCCCAGGTGGTGGACGACCAGGCGCTGAAGGACGACCGAAGACACAAGCTCCTTGAGCCCATGCGCGAACGACACTCGCGCGACATGCAAATCACATGTTCCTGTGACGCAATCAATCTGAAGAGCCGCCGGTGGAAGCACCGGCGGCTTTTTTCAAACCTGCTTCACATTCTGAATGAGCAATCACCTCACTCGGCTGTTTTCCACTCGCCCGTCGTCAAACTACCGGTCGGCCCGAACATTTCCACATGGAGTCCACCATGCATTCAACCGTATCGTTTAACGCATTTTGTGTCGGCATTATTTCTCTGGCGGCATGGGCCTCGTCAGCCCTCGGTGCCGAGCAATGGAACCGTTTTCGAGGTCCAAACGGCTCGGCAGTCAGCGATGCAGGTCACCTGCCTGAAAAATGGGATGACACGACGAATCTACGTTGGAAAACGGCATTGCCTGGCCCGGGGAGTTCCAGCGCGATCATCGTCGGAGATCGAGTTTTCGTGACCTGTTTCTCAGGATATGGCGACTCCAGCGAAGCGACTGACGTCAAGAAACTTCAGCGGCATCTGATTTGTGCGTCGCTGGCCGATGGGAAGATCTTCTGGGACAGCGTCACTGCAGGCGGCGCCGGCGAAGATCGCTATAGTGGCTTTCTGCGCGACCATGGCTATGCAACGAGTACACCAGCCTCGGATGGAAAGCTGGTTTATGTCTTTTATGGCAAGTCTGGAGTTCTCGCCTTCGACATGGATGGCAAAGAAGTCTGGAAGACCGATGTCGGAAGCGGCTCTGCGAAGAACAACTGGGGATCAGGTTCTAGCCCTGTTCTGTTCGGCGACGTTGTGATCGTCAATGCGGCTGCGGAAAGCAAAGCTGTCGTCGCACTCGACAAGAAGACAGGGAAACAAATCTGGCGTGCGGAAGCTCCGAATATTTACGGTTCGTGGTCGACGCCCGTGCTGGTTGACGTCCCTGGCGGCAAGACCGAACTGGTGTTGAGTGCCCCCTATGAACTGTGGGGCTTCGATCCTTCCAACGGCAATTTCCTGCGGTATGCCGATGGAATGGCAGACGACACCATCTGCGGCAGCGTGATCGCTCGCGACGGGATTGTCTACGCCGTCGGGGGTCGTGGCGGCAGCGCCGTGGCTGTTCGCGCCGGTGGACGGGACGATGCCACGCAGAAACAGACTGTCTGGAAGAAACAACTCAGTTCGTACGTTCCTTCACCCGTCTTGTATGGAGACCGGATCTTCAGTGTCAACGAACGCGGTGTTCTCGGTTGCCTGGCTGCCAAAGATGGCGAGTCACTGTTTCAAAAGCGGCTGCCCGATGCGGGTGGGATCTATGCATCACCGGTTGTGGCCGATTCGAAGCTGTACATCGTGACACGACGAAACGGCACGATCGTCGTGTCGACAAGTGGCTCGGGAGAGGTGCTGTCACACAATAAATTCAATGACGACACCGACTTCAATGCCAGCCCTGCAATCAGCGAGGGAACGATCCTGCTTCGCTCCAACAAGTTTTTGTACTGCGTTGGAGCAAAGAACTGAATTTTTCTGGCGCGCAGGCTCCGGTTGTCATCCGATAACGTAAATCGGGAGACAATCCTTATTCAGGTGCCTTGGGGGGGCAGGGCCAATGCCTTTTTGAAGCTGGGCAGGATGTAGGGTGGGACCAGTGGCGCTTCGCCGCGCCGGCCAACCATCAATTCTCGACGTTTCCTGATGGTGGGCCGGCGCTCGAAGCGAGCTTGTTTTCCCCTACAACCGATCCAGCGAGCTCGTGACTCCTGACGCTCCACGCTGAATGACGTGGGTATAGATCATCGTGGTAG
>JBAWWJ010000039.1:0-43001 GCA_037146815.1 Planctomycetota bacterium | reverse complement strand
AAGGTGAACAACTTCACCATGCAGGTCCGCGATGATCTGGACTTCGACGTGGCGTGGGTTTTCGATGTACTTTTCGAGGTACACGCCGGCGTTGTTGAAGGCTTTTTCCGCTTCCACGGCAGCCTGCTTCAACCCCGTCTTCAGCGAGATGTCGTTACGGGCAACTCGCATCCCTTTACCACCGCCACCTGCAGTCGCCTTGATCAAGACCGGATAACCGATCTTGGCAGCGATCGCGAGTGCGGCTTCTTCGCTCTCGATCAAGCCATCGCTGCCGGGGACCAGATTGACTTTGGCTGCGCGGGCAATCTCCTTGGCGGTCACCTTGTCGCCAAGTTTCCCCATGGCTTCGGCAGAGGGACCGATAAAGTCGATATTGCAACTGCGGCAGACTTCGGCGAAGTGTTCGTTCTCAGAGAGAAAGCCGTAGCCGGGGTGAATCGCCTGGACATTGCCAATTTCAGCCGCGCTGATGATATTCTTGATCAGCAGATAGCTTCCCGCCGCTTGAGCGGGGCCCACGCAGATCGATTCACTGGCGAGCTTGAGGTAGTCCGCACCGCGGTCCGCCTCGCTGCATACAGCCACCGTTTCAATTCCCATCTCGCGACAGGCGCGGAGAATTCGGAGAGCGATCTCGCCTCGATTGGCGACCAGGATGCGTTGGAACATGGCGTACTGGAACCCGTGTATGGGGAGCGAATCAGCGGCTCGCGATTTTGCGAGCCGGCCATTTCGAATGGGAACTGGAAATCACGGCTTTACGCGGAACAACGGCTGACCAAACTCAACCGCGTCTCCGCTTTTCACCAGAATTGCGGCGATCGTGCCGTTCACTTCGGCCGGGATCTGGTTGAAGACTTTCATCGCTTCAATCAGACAGACGATCGTTTCCGATGTCACGACCGAGCCGACCGAGACGAACGCCGGTTCGCCGGGCGAGGGAGCCGCGTAGAACGTCCCCACTGTGGGACTCTTGATATCGATCAAGCCCGAATCGGCTGCAGATGCTGCCGGGGCCGCAGCAGCGGCGGCCGGAGCGGGTGCGCTGGGGGCGTACTGTTGTGGTGCCGGGGCGTACTGCTGCGGAACAGCATGCACGACCTGACGTGGGCCACGTCGCAGTCGCCACTGCTCGTCGCCACGCTTCAAGTGGACGTCCGTCAGATCATGCGACTCCATCATCTCGACCAGTTGCTTGAGCTTGTCGAGATCGAACGGGGCGTCGCCCGGGGTATCTTTATCTGCCATGCGAATCCCTTATCGCTTCTGGTCTATGCCCGAGGGCGGAAGCTTGTTTCACGAGGACTGTTGTTTAACGGTATCGTTCCCGCGACATCTTACCCCGTCGCAAGAACATTCACAAAACCTGGCCATGATTCCCGGAAATCAACCGGCGGCGAACGGAGCTTCCTTCGGTAAGGAGGAAAGCACCTCATGACCGTCGCGAGTCACCAGAATATCGTCTTCGATGCGAACTCCACCGATACCGGGTAGGTAAATCCCAGGCTCGACAGTGACCGTCATCCCGGGTTTCAGTTCATCGCCAGAGATGGGACTGAATCTTGGCCCCTCATGGATATCGAGGCCAATCCCATGTCCCAACCCGTGACCGAAATACTTCGCGTATCCAGCCTCTTCGATGACTTTACGAGCAGCGGCATCAACGTCCTGACACCGGGCTCCCGGGCGAATTGCTGCGATCCCTGCAAGCTGAGCTTTTAACACAACTCCGTATATCTGGTGTAGTTTGGGCGGGAGCTTACTAGTGACCAGAATCCTCGTCAAGTCACTGTGATACCCCTTGCCGCTGACCGCACCCCAGTCCACCAATGCAAATCCAGCTTCCTGAAATGTCCGCAAGCCGGCGCGGTAGTGAGGCAATGCAGCGCGATCGCCCACCGCAATAATCGGCTCAAATGCCGCCCGGAGCGCACCGAATCGGCGCATTCCGTGTTCAAGATCGTGAGACGCCTGGCGTTCGGTCTGATCGGTGATCAACAGCGATCGCATCAGTTCGAATCCACGCTCCGCCTGGTGAATTGCAGCTCGCAATTCAAGGATCTCATCCGCATCCTTGATCATCCGAAGCTCTTCAACCAGTCCGGGTTGCGACACAATTTCGACCGGTTTCAACTTTTCAGCCAGCAGGTCGCGAACACTCGCAACCATCGACGTGCTTTCAATCCCGATGGACTTCAGATTGAACTTTGGCAACAGATTGGCCAGGAAGTCTGGCATTAACGTGCGTGCCGTGCGAATTTCGGCGGGGATGTCAGGGCATTCGTCTCGAAGCTGAGTCTCAAACCTGCTGTCACTAAAGAGTTGCAGTTGCTGAGGCCCGATCAACAGATACGTGTCTTCGCCTGTAAAACCGGTCAGGTACGTCACATTGCGAGGATTTGTGATCAGCAGGGCACTGGCTGCGTTTCGTCGAATCAAGCTCAATAATTTGGAGCGACGAGTGGCGTGGCGGTCGGTCGACATCGGATTGCGATCCATCAAAAACGAGTGATGTTTAGCTGTGGCGATCCCGGTCGTAGGGGGCCTTATTTTACAGGTTGATCAAGCGATTCACCGGCAGGCGTCGGCTGGATGACAGGCGGCAGAGCGCCCAGCCAGGGACCCAGACGTCCAAACCGACCACTGTTCAGGAGCACAAGATATGCAGGGACCAGAATCGGTCGGACGACAAATGTGTCGAGTAGAACGCCGAAAGCAAGTGCAAAACCGAGCTGGCACATTCCTCGCAGCGACCCTGCTGCCAGTGAGCAGAATGTCCCTGCCATGATGATTCCGCAACTCGATATGATTCGTCCGGTTTTCTGCAGCGCATGGATCACGCCATCAACCGGTCCGTAAAGTTTCTGCTCTTCTTCGATGCGAGTCATCAGGAAGATGTTGTAGTCCTCACCCACCGCGATCAGGATGGTGAACAGGAACATCGGAACCTTCCAATCGAGTCCCGCGAAGTTGACAGGATCGTAGGCCCAGTACGCGACATACGTTGCCCCCAGGGCGACAAGGTAGCTGAACAGCACGGTAACGATGAGATACAGGCAGATCGCTGGTCGTCTCAGCAAGACCACCAGAATCAGAAAGACACTCGTGACGACCAGGATATCAATCCGGATCTGGTCACGATCCGTCACGGTTTTCAAATCGCGGATACTTGCGGTGGAACCGGTCACCAGAATTTTGGTCCCCGGATACTTTTCCAGTTGACTTTTGATGTCCTGCTGAAGGTGGGACATGTGTTCCATGCTGTGCCGCGAGAACGGGTCGAGTGTTGCGGTCACTTCGATGCGGGTCACATGGTCTGCAACTTTTCCCTGGCGGCTGACATAATGATCAACAGTCCTGTCACGAGTCAGTTTGCGTCGCACCGGGTTGCGAATTTCAGCGAGGATCTGCGCCAGCGACTCTTCCCCGCCGTAGGGGTGCGACACGCTGCGGATGTCTTCGACTTCCAAGTCCTTCCGGCGACGGTAGAGCGATTCTGTCAGATTGCGGACGATATCAATGCCACCGGGCGACGTTTCGTCACCCTCTTGCGTGAAATCGATTTTTTCGTTCTGGAGCAGGATCGTGATCGGACCACTCGCACCAGCAGCAAAGTGTTCCTGGACAGCTCGTGTCCCCGCGACGCTCCGCGAGTCTGCCGGCAAGTCCGACAGCAGGCCATAACTGAGGTGCGTGTAGAACATCACGCCGATTGTCGCAAACGGAATCATCAAGCCGATGCTGACCAGCCAGAGTGTCATGGGCCGGGTCATCAGGCCTCTTCCGACTGATTCCCAGATGTTCTGCAACCAGCGAATGTCACCCAACTTGGATGCCAGTGTCGCAGTGGGAAGCCAGCCCCCGGAAGTGCGAACACGTTCCGTACGCATCTGCGGATAAAAAGCCCATTTCCCGGCAGCTCGCAGCAATGCAGGCGTAAACGTCAACGAGGCAACCAGTACGATCACCAGCCCGAAGGAAATCGCAAACCCGGCGTCGCGGAACTTGCCGAACTCGGCAAACATCATCATCCCGATCCCGCAGATGACGGTTCCCGCACTGGCTGCGATGGCGGCCCCCACCTTGGCGACCGAGTTTGTCACACCTTCGTCAAAGCTCACGCCACTATCGAGCTCTTCCTTGTACCGTGCGATCAGAAACAGGCAGTAATCTACGCCTGCTCCGTAGAGCAGTACGGTGACATACGACTCGACGCCCGTAAACAAGGTAATCCATTTTCGCTCGGCCATCAGGATCAGGAGCGACATCGAAAGCTTCACAGCGACGAAGACCGTCGTCAATGGGATCAAAGCCAGCAGTGGGGCTCGATAGATTCCGATCAGCAGGATGACGACCAGCACGATCGTCAGATGTTCTGTGGCTTTGGCACTGTTCTTGGCGGCAACCTGCATGTCGCGGCCAACAGTTGCTTCGCCGCTGAGCGCCAATTCCAGGCCCGGGGGAATATGCTTGCGAAAATCAGCATCCGCGAAGAGGAGATCTTCAATCGCCTTGACGGTGGGTTGATTGTGCGAATCGAGGAAGTCGGTGGTCAATTCCACAAGGACCAGCGTAGCTTTCCCGTCTTTGCTCTTCAGCAGCTTTCCCATCGTAGGGTCGCGAAACGTGCGGACGTCGGAAATCGTTGAGCGAGGAACGCCGATTTCCCCATCAGGTGCGGGATCTTCGTTGTCGGGTGATTTGGCCAGCCCCCCGTCCTTTTCCGCAATTTGCAGCAAGCGTTCAAGTAGCTCGAATTCGCGATCCTTGTCACCTTCCTGAACTCCGTCGTCGATCCATTCCAGATCACGCTCCTGAAGCCCTTCGGGTTGGTCCGGACGTCGCACTACGATTACGATTCGGCTGGGGACCAGCTTTTTGGGGAAGGCTTCGCGGAAGAGTTCTTCGGCGATATGGCTGGGGCTGTCTGCGGGAAGAAATTTGAACTCTTCAGTCTGCGCAACCTGATCGAGCGGCGGTGCCATCACCGACGTCAGAATGACGATGCCGATCCACGCCACGAGAACCCCGGGCCAGACACGGATCATCAAATCGCCGTGTTTTGCAAACATCCCTCGGTCAACCTTCCTGCTGTCCCATCACTGAACTGGACGATGAGGGAGAAAACTCGGTTTCGAACCAGTCACCGACGCTGCTTCGGATCTGTCTCCACAGCGGGTATGCTGCAGAAGACTGGACCAATGCAACATCAGGCACACGATCTTGGCATCGCAATCGGGCTTGGCATCGCGATCAGGAACGCATTAGTGTGAAGAACCATGAGCGTCGTGGTTGGCGTGACCGTGAGCATCACCATGCGAATCATGCCCGTGACCATGATCATTCCCATGGTCATCGTGCCCATGCCCATGGTGATCCTCTTCAGGCTGAGGATCTTGAAATATCGCCAGTGATCCGCACGCACCAGAAAGCTGGACGGAACCGCAAAGCATCATGATTGTCAGCAGGGATACCACGTAAACCGTCTTTCCGACGATGTTTCCCACGTGCAGTCCGAACAAATGGTGTTGTCCAGATTCGGGGGGGGCGACAACACTCCAGACCAGAATCATCATGAATCCCAGCAACAGGACTCCAATCCACCCGCCCGAAGCCATCACCTGTGACAATTTGACCCAGTTCACCGCCAGCAACCAGAAGGCAACCCACGCGATCAGGGGTGTCCATGGAAGAACCAGTCCCAGCAATGTCACAATGACATTCCAGGCTGCAATCAGCAGTACCAGTAAATTTGTTGTCAATTCCAGCATGGTTTGAGTCTTTCCATTTCATCACCGCCCGAGACAACGACCGCCTCTCGAGAATTTGTGTGATCCGTCACGCTCGGCGAACAATCCGTGATAACCAGTCAGATCTGTTTGAAGGGAATTCCGCTCGCCAAAATGGCAGGCGCGACCAACAGAAATAACACAATCGACACGTCGAAGCCAGCGAACGGGCAAAACCGAGCCAAAACCGGTATTGACCAATCGGGGGAGCAGTCGTAGCATCCGCGTTGTCCTGATGGACTGGTGTTCCTTGAGGGAACGTCCCAGTCCTGTTCGCATCGCCATTTCTTCGGGTGCATCGTTCGATTGACATGCTTCGTTCTTCAGCGGTCGCACTCGCAAGCGAGCTGGTTCACAGGATGTGGCCAAAATGCTCTGCCAGTCAACAACTCGTGGCGTCAGTGTGCTGGCTCCTGCCAAGCTCAATCTCTTTCTGCGCATAGTCGGAAAGCGGCCGGACGGGTTTCACGACATCGAATCTGTCATGGCGTCTGTCAATCTTTATGACACGCTGACATTTGATCCTTTGCCGACGGGCGACATCGAACTGGCGGTCGTTGATGCATCGCCCCGTTCCAAATCAGGCGAACTGAAGTTCGAAGCACCCGCAGGCCCCACCAATCTGGTTGTTCGCGCGGCGAATCTGCTCAAGGAATATGCGGGCTCAAATCAGGGTGCGCGAATTTCACTGATCAAGAGAATTCCCTCATCAGCAGGTTTGGGAGGGGGGTCGAGTGATTGTGCAGCCGCTCTTGGTGCTTTGAATAGATTATGGAGGCTGGGGGTTTCTGACGCAGAGCTAATGCAGCTTGCCGGGCGTCTGGGAAGCGATGTCCCCTTCTTTCTCGGGAAATCATCACTGGCGCTGTGTACAGGTCGCGGCGAATTGATCGAACCATTTCGGGTTTCCACGGCTCTGCATTTTGTGATTGCCAAGCCATCCAGCGGGTTATCGACACCAGCCGTGTATCGGATCTGTGAACCTGATCGTACGAATCAGAGCGCGGAACGGTTTTTGAAGACGATTCAGACCGGCAGGATTTGCGAGATGGCGCGGAGGTTGCATAACGGATTGCAGGCTCCTGCAGAGACGCTCAGCAGCGATGTGCGACGACTTCGGTCGCTGTTTGAGCAAGAGTCAGTCGTCGGTCACCAGATGAGTGGCAGCGGTTCGTCATACTTTGGTGTATGTCGCTCCCGTCGCCATGCGATGGGGATTGCCAGCCGATTGAGGTCGGCCGGTATCCCATGGGTGCGGATAGTTCGGAGTAGTCCTTAGTCCGCAAGCAGTCATCAGACTGCGAAGATTCCATATCAGTCACGAGTTGCGTCGAGTGTGGCGGGTTTGAGACAGGGAGTCGTCGACTTGACACCGGTTGCAAAGGAGTCAGACCGTGGATATCACCGAGATTCGCATCAAGCTGATGAGCGACCCAAATGATCGCTTACAGGCCTTCTGTTCCATTACGTTCGATCATTCGTTTGTCATCCGTGACCTGAAGATTATTCAGGGAACGCGTGGCTCTTTCGTGGCAATGCCCAGCCGTAAACTGACAGATCGCTGTCCGCGCTGTTCCGCGAAAAACCATCTCCGCTCGCGATTCTGCAATGAATGTGGCACGCGGTTGCACGAGGATCGGGCAGAAAAAGGGGATGACGGGCGAGCACGCCTGTACGCCGACATTGCCCATCCAATCAATTCCGACTGCCGTGAGATGATTCAACAACGTGTCATCATCGCGTATGGCGAGGAATTGGAGCGTTCACGGCTGCCTGGCTATATCTGTACCTACGATGACTATGGTGAAGACAACTTTGCGCGCCTGGGTGACGACGTCGATGAAATGGGCACTGTCCCGCTGATGCTTTCGGTTGGCGACACGATTCGCCGTCGTGACACCGCAACCGGTCAGCAGACGCCTCATCACCTCTCCGCAGGCAAGGTAGATGGCGAAGTTTCGGCAAGAATGGCATGGCGCGGCGCGGGGGCAGGATCCGACGAGGATAACTTCGGGGCGGGAAT
Organism: Planctomycetota bacterium; assembly: GCA_037146815.1. Taxonomy (GTDB): domain Bacteria; phylum Planctomycetota; class Planctomycetia; order Planctomycetales; family Planctomycetaceae; genus Schlesneria. Next base: position 35,186 of record JBAWWJ010000039.1, on the reverse strand, counting down.
TGTGTAAGCAAATTGTGACGTCAGGGAAAACCCACACTAGCTGGGATTTCGAAGCGGCGGTACAGTATTAGAAGCTTTCGACGTCGTTACGATCGTGTTCCGTGACCGTCGACACACGGGAATTCCGCAGAAGTAAGGAATGGATCATGCAAGCGCGCTCAAACGAACGGCGACTGGTTTGGATGGGATTGGGACTTGTGGCAGGTTTGTGCCTGGCCTATTGCTGGCCGCACGAAACCGTTCAGGCAACAGCAACGGATCGCGATGACAAATTCGCGGTTTGCACCGTCGAAACACAGGCCAGCTTTGGACAGCCTGAAGCGGTTTTTGTCCTCGACTTCCTGACAGGTCGTCTGACAGGGGCTTTGCTCAATCAACAATCGTTTGCATTCACCAACTTCTGGTTCCGCAACGTCGCTGCCGACTTCCAGTTGAAGGCCAGTGCCGCTGCGAAAGCCAAGTACTGCATCATTCCTGGAAATGCCTATCTGACCAGTGCTGGCGGGGCAACCATGGCAACTGGTGTTGTCTACGTTGGCGAAATGACATCCGGCAAAGTTATTGCGTACAGCTTTGCAGTGCGTAACTCAAAGACCCCGCTGCCCGTCGCACCGCTGGAACCGGTTGCTTTCTTCCCATTCCGCGAAGCTGTCATCGACAACTGATGATTGTTCGTTGCGAAGCTTGCTGAATATCATCGGCTTTTGCGTATCTCAGTAACGCGGCTGGATCTTGATCCAGCCGCGTTATTTTTCGCCCAGTTTCGGAATCCGTTGCAAGATGATTCCGTGGCAGCCTGCACAGGCCCCCGCCTGCAGAAATGCTGCCAGCAAAATGATTCCCTCAATCATTTCCTGTCCCGCTGCCATAGCCATCGAGCCGAGAATCATCCCTGTCAGGATCATTGTGCCGATCGTCGTTCCGAAGGCGAGTGCGAATGCACCGGAACGCAAGAATGTCGAAAACAATGCGGTGAGATGAACCATCAGAACCAGATTCATCAGCCACCAGATCATGTACGGTCCACTGATCAGCGGTTGGAAGAAATCGCATCCGCCGGGCATGAAGAGCGACGCCAAGAGCGAAAGTACGCCCGGCAGCATCGCCAGTGCGCAGCCCAAGACCTTACTATAAACCAGATCGAGGATCGATCGAGGCAACATCAACAGTGATGACAGTGTCTGTCCTTTTATCTCCTCATGGAAGACGCGCGATGCTGTCAGCGCGATATCGATCCCCAGTAACGGATAGACGAATATCTGGAAAAGGTAAGTCACGTGCTTGAGTTCCATACTGTTGCCGCCCGAACGGCTCGTTGAAAAGCAGAGCCCATAAAGGCCAGCGTACAGGCAGCAGCGAACGATGATTCCGCCCCATCCCCCGGCAACAAAGAAGAAGTCCTTCCAGACCAGGGGGAGATCCCACACGCGTCCCGCACTGAAAAAACGGAGCCGACCACTCGTGGATCTCGTGACCATTCCACGCGATGTCGAATCTGTTGCGGGTTCCTTTGACACAAACCCAAACAACAGCCATGCCAGGCAAAACGAGATGCCGCCCCCCAGAGTGTTCGTAATGATCTGCGGAGTAAGGCGGAATTCAAAGCTCGTCACGGTCACTTCGTACAAATCGGAAAAGATCGTCGAACGAGCGGCCCAGTCCAGAGCGACCATGACAAAACCGCGCAGCGTCCCATCTGCACTCCACCCCCGATAGGTTAGTTCTGCCTTCAAAGCAAGTGCCATGAGCGGGGCAAACAGATATCCCAGCAACCAGAACGTCGTCAGCCCCGACGCATTCCGATTCGTCCGGCAGGCGACCGAGCAAAGCAGCCCGACATTTGCCAGCAGAATTGTGTAAGCGAGCAGTGACATGTATGCCGAGAAGATCTGAACCGGTAGCAGTCCACCCATGGTCACGGCCAGCAGCGTGAATGGAAACTGAATTGCCAGTAACAGGAAGACCTGGAAAAGTCGGCTGGTCGATTTGCCCAGCAGAATTCCCAGAGAACCGATCCCGGCCATCGTCATCAGGCCGAGCGTATCTTCCTCTTTCTCCTCGGAAATCGCCGTCGAAAAGAAGCTCAACCCCAGCAGTGTGATGAAGCCTGCATCCAGATACGTGACGTACTGAAAGAACCGCAGCCCCGGAGCTCCAAAGGCCTGTGACCACAATTGCGCCATCCACAAGGACATGTAGATCACGAGCATCAGCAGGAACCAGAGCAGATGCATTCGGAACGAACGTGCTTCGATTCGCAGCGATCGAAAAAATAAAGCGAGTATGCCGCGTAGAAACGACAGGCTCTGCTCCAGCATGAAATGCTCCCTGAACAACCGGACCAGGAACTCGTGGCACCTGACCTTCTTGGATCGTCAGGCATTCCCGGCGTAACGATAGAACAGTCGCTTGATGACTTCCATCCCCAACCCGTAAAGAAGCGTGATTCCCAGCACAATTCCGATCAAGCCGACGGGAGGAACAACAAACCCGAACGTCGGCCCCAAGGGTGAAAACGGCAAGACCAGGACCAGCGCTGCCACCAGCGATTCTGCGATCAGGAACAGCAGCCCCGGTCGACTTAATAAAAACGGACGCTGCGTCCGAACAACCAGCAGGATCATCAATCCGGTCAGCGTCGATTCGACAAACCAACCGGTGCGAAACAGGTCGTGATCCTGCCATCCAAACACCAGCAGAATCGCTCCAAAGGTCAGGAAGTCGAACAGTGAACTCGCGAATCCGAACGACATCATGAACCGCAGGATGAACTTCACGTCCCATCGACGCGGACGTTGAATCTGCTCCGGATCGACATTGTCGGTGGCCAGTGCCATCGCCGGGAAATCGGACAGCAGATTCACCAGCAGAATCTGCGAGGCCAGCAGTGCCTCAAACGGAAGGATGACTGATACAACTGCCAGGCTGAACATGTATCCAAAGTTAGCCGCGATCGCAAAAAAGACGTATTTCAACGTGTTAGAGAACGTACGACGTCCCTCGCGAACCCCCTGCACCAGAACACTCAGGTCTTGCTTTAACAGGACGACCTGAGCCGCCTCGCGAGCGACATCGACAGCCGACGCGACCGAGATTCCGACATCGGCGGCGTGTAAGGCCGAGGCATCGTTGATACCGTCCCCCAGGTATCCCACGACTGCACCTGTCTTCTGCAGCGCGCGGATGATCTGCTCTTTCTGATTCGGTTCGATTTCTGCAAACACATCCGCTTCGCGGACCCGCTGCTGCAACATCTCGCCGCTCAGTGTTCGCAGGTCAGTTCCAGTCACGATCACAGGTGACACGATGCCAACACTTCGGCTGATCGTTGCTGCGACCGCCCGGTTATCTCCCGTGATCATCTTCAGCCCGACCCCCAGTTGTCGCAGTTCTTCCAGAGTCTGCCGGGCATCGGGCTTTGGGGGATCTGAAAAGACCAGGAATCCGACAAATGTCATCTGGTGCTCATCGGATTTCTCAACCACCTCCCCTTCCACAGTTCGAATCGCCAGGCCGAGCACTCGCAACCCGGTGTTGCTCAGTTCGATGAACCGGGAGTGGATCGAATCACGTAATGATTCGAGTTTTACCAGGGCACCCCATGGAGTTTCGGCGGTCGTGCAGACCTCCAGGATGTTTGCCAGAGCCCCCTTGGTGATCAGATAGCGTACGCCATTTTCTTCCATCCGGATGCTGAGGCGTTTGCGGACGAAGTCGTAGGGGATTTCATCGATTTTTTTGATCCCCGTGACATCGAATGGGCAATGCTCAATGATGGCCCCGTCGATCGGATTGGTAAATCCACTTTGAAACGAGGCATTCAAATATGCGAGATTAGCAACTCGCTCACATTCACGACCTGCGACGTCCAGCATTCCGTGAACGTGAATCACACCCTCGGTCAGCGTCCCCGTCTTGTCCGAACAAAGCACGGTCATGCTGCCGAGGTTTTCAATCGATAGAAGCTGCTTGACGATGACCTGATGCTTGGCCATCGCTTTGGCACCAGCCGACAGCACGACGCTGGTAATGGCGGGAAGCAATTGCGGAGTCATACCCACTGCCAACGCGAGTGTTACCAGCAGCGATTCCGCAATCGGTCGCTGCTGCCAGCCAACCTTGATGGCAAACACCACAACGGTGATGACGAGCACAATCTTGATCAGCAGTTGTCCGAACTGCCGTAGCCCTCGTTCGAACCCGGTTTCCGGCGGTTTATGTTCCAGCCGTTCTGAAATCCGTCCAAACTCCGTATCGCGACCACTCCCCACGACCACAGCATTCGCGAACCCGCTGATAACGTGCGTCCCCAGGTACAGGGAGTTTGACCGCTGACTGAGCGGAGTCTGTTCTGGAAGTTCCGCAGTCGATTTCTCGGCAGGAAAACTCTCGCCTGTCAGAACCGCTTCGTTCAAAAACAGGTCACGAGCGGACAGCAGTCGGCAGTCCGCGGGAATCAGATCTCCCGCCTGCAATCGAACCACGTCCCCGGCCACAATCGCATCCACGGGAACTTCTACCTCAACACCATCGCGCAAGACCGTCGCCTTGGTTTCGATCATCCCCATCAATTTGGCGATCGCATCCGCCGCACTCAGTTCCTGCCAAAACCCCAGCAGCCCGCTGGCCAGCAGGATGAAAATGATAATCCAGGCATTGGTTCGTTCATCAGGGAGCGTGAACGACAGGATTGCTGAACAGAACAGCAGCAAAATAATGGGATTCTTGAATTGCTCAAGCAGCAACGTCCACGGCGATCGCTTGCGAGACCGCAGCTGTCGGACTTCCAGACTTCGTTCGGCGGCGGCACGCTGACTCAACCCCGCTTCGGTTGAATTCAGGCGACCCAGCAATTGATCCAGCGGCAGCGACCAAAATGGAAATTCATCACGCTGTTCAGGCATCGTCGTCGGGCACCCATCAGAATCTTGTTTCGTAGTTCGTAACTGTCACGAAATAATATCGCAGTCCTGGCGAGATGCCTATCACTGAAAAGACTCAGATTGCTTCCTTCAATCATCGAAAGTCGGCCCGCAATTTCGTCGGCAGAACTATTTGGACAAGAAATTAACGCAAAGATGCCAAGTCGAGGCGCAATGACAAGACTTGAAGACTGCAAATCCGATTTACCGAATTTGGCTTGTTTCGATTGAAGATGCAGTGCGACGGGTTAAGATCTTGTCTGTCCGTTGGCATCCCACCTATGAATAACTGGCAACACGTTCCGTGTCTCATTCCATTCTCGCGACAACCTCGCGCGACGGGGTGTGTTGCGCGCGGTGCGAAGCGACGTCATGGACTGCTGAACTGTCTGGTGCTTGGCTTGTATTTGCTGGCAAACATCGGACTGCCAGTGGGAAGTTTCACCTCGTTAGCATCGGCAGCAGGCATCGCGAAGGGGTGTCGCTGCTCCGACAGCTTGAAGTCAGCAGGTCAGTGCTGCTGTGCTCAGCGATCTGCGACGCCGGTAAAACGTGGTTGCTGTGCGACGAAGCCGACGGCGACCAAAAGTTGCTGCTCGACGAAAGGCAAACCGGCTGAAACACGTTCACAGCCCGAGTCGCGTGGCGCGATCGCTGCGGTCAGTGAATGTCCCTGTGGCCCCGGCGATTCCCCGTTGTTTCTGGTCTGTGCTCAACCTCGAATTCTGGTGGCGTCGGTCTCGCCCATTCTGAATGTTCATGATGTAAACTGGCTGACGCAAGGCTCCGTTTCACCCTGCGGTGAGCGAGAACGGCCGTTTGTTCCACCTCCGGAAATTTCTGGTCTGACGAATCCGGGCGCCGTTGCTCGCTGAATTCGTCAATTGCTCCCTTGTGACGGGATTGCCAGAGCGGCTCACTCTCGGCAGACGCGCCGACCATTTCGCAGAGTCGCGCGTCATTTCAACCCCGTCTGGACCAGATCCAAACTTCGCAACAATTGCGGAGTCAACAGCATGTTTCCTGAGGGGGAATTCATGTCCAGGCAACAACTGCGCCGCCGCATGTGCGGGTTTACTTTAATTGAACTTCTGGTTGTCATCGCCATCATTGCGGTGCTGATTGCACTGCTTCTGCCTGCCGTACAGCAGGCTCGTGAAGCGGCACGGCGAACCCAGTGCCGGAACAACCTGAAACAGTTCGGATTAGCACTTCACAACTATGAATCCGGCGTGGGGAGTTTCCCACCTGGGCGAACGGGCTTTCCCATGGTCTTTTCGGCCCACGCTCAACTGATGCCGTATTTCGACGCTGCCAACTTGTATAACATCATCGACTTCAATACCGCGCCGACGTTTGTCGAACCTCCCGTCGCGCCGTACACACAAAATGTGACCGCAGCCATGAAGCGGGTGCCGATGTTTCTCTGTCCGAGCGATCTGGGGGCCATCCCAGGGAACTCGTACGGCGCGACCAACTATGTCGTCTGTACGGGCAGCGGTTCAACCCCCACAACCCGCTACATACGGGCGGGGGACGGAGTCATGTTTGACCCGAAACTCACGGGAATTGTCAAATTCCGTGATGTGATGGACGGCCTTTCCAACACGGTCGCCATGAGTGAAGAACTGCTGGGGGACGGCCCGGCCGCAGCGGCGGCATCGGGGGCTGTGTCATCCAACCCGAATCTGGAAGTCCTCAATCTTTCCACGTCGCAGACATCCGGTGGTCCCTACGCGGCCGCCAACGATACCAGTCCTGCGACCTGTGTTCCGGGGGCGGGGACCTGGTCAGGGACGCGTGGAGCCAAGTGGCTGAACGGTCACTTTGGTGACACGCTGTATAATCATGGTCTGACGCCAAACGCGAAGCAATTTGATTGCGGCAACAACAGCCATAGCTCCGGTTTGACCGCCGCGCGCAGTCGTCATACGGGTGGGGTCCACGCGTTGATGTGCGATGGCTCGTCCCGTTTCATCAGTGAAAGCATCGACTACCTGCTTTGGCAGAACCTTGCGACTCGAGCCGGTGGCGAGGTGATCGGTGAATTCTAGTCGTCGCTTGATGGGCTGCTTTGATCATCCAGTCTGTGAACGACCACACCCCGATTGATCATCGGGGTGTGGTTGATTCTCCGGCTCGTTAAGCATCTCAATGACAGAATCACTCGATGGCTTCTCCGTCCTGATGCTGAATCAGGCGACGCAGAGTCTCGGGATTGATGGATTTGCTGATCGCTCTGGCGGAGCCATCAGCCATCACAGCAATAAACTCATTTTCGAGTAGTGTTCCGAGGGCTTTGATTGGATTCTTTGGGTCGAAGTCGAGGCCACCTGGCTTGGTCCAGATCTCGGCTGTGTCAGCGGCTGCTTCGACGACGAGCAACGTGCTTGAAGTTCCGTCAGTAAACTGAGCAATTGACGGCGTGGCATCGTCAGCGAAAGGTGCACCAGGTCCTGTGAGCAGATGAAACGACGTCTTGCCTTGATCTGCCTCTTTCACCTCGAAGATCTTTGGCATTTTCTCAATCAGTTTCTTGTTCGTTTCGCTATCCCAGGGTTCGTCCAGATTGAACTGCTGATAAAGCACCGCTTCGCCGATCATTGGCAGAATGTGAACACGCCAACTCAATCCTGATTTACCGTCAGCCGAGATTCCTGCTCCAGGAAACTTAAGATAGGTTTCGTGGTAGTTGTGAAAACCCAGTGCGAATTGCCTGAGGGAATTCATTCGCTTCGCACGCGCGGCTGCTTTGGCGGCACTTTCGACAGACGGCTTCATCAGCTGCGGGAGTTTTTCAAAACCTTCGGGAACGGGAATCAGCAGTTCAATCTGATTTCCAACCTGCCTGACTGTGGCGGACTTCGCCGCCGCCTTGGTCAGTTCGAGTGCCTCGCGCTCCTCTTTCACGGTAGGTACCCTTGTCAGATTTAGTGACTGCTGCAACTGGATCAGTCCGACATTCGCAGATTGTGACAAGGAATTAGCCGAGTCTTCGTCGATTGCGGTCAGGATCAATTCCAGAAGTTTCGCTCCGACTTTTCCCGACAGATTGATCTGCAAGGCGACTTGTTCCAGTTGCTGGGCCACGCCAAGTGCAGGAATTGCCTCGACAATTTGATCCAGCAGACTCGCCTGAGACTTGAGATCGAAAGCGAATGAAAAATCTGCTCCGGATTCCAGTTGGTTGAGGAATTCCGGGGAAGCCGCTTTGTCAGACTGATGAGTCTGAATCATCTTCTTAACGGATTCGATCGGACCACACAGCGCGGTCTTTTCGTTCACAAAGCAAACGGCATTGAATTCGTTCTTGTGGATGGACTGACCATCGAACGTGGTTGCTTCGCTTTCGGTCAAGAACTCCTTCAAGAATTCCTCGCGATCGACGGAGGCAAAAGTGAGAATCATCAGCGGACGTGGTTCGGCTCGCGGTCGGACATCCAAGAAATCACCGATGACATTGCCATCATTGATGGTGATCAAGTTGGCCAGTGTTGCGTCGTCGCAGTCTGCAGAGATTTTGAGCGCCGCCCCGTCACACATGACGACCCACAGCTCTTTGCCAACATTGCCCAGGGACTTTTTTGGAGCCTTGGAATCAAAGGCAAGTCCACCCGGTTTTGTCCAGAAGTCGGCCGTATCGGGACCTGCGGAGACCGCCAGGATCGTGTTGGAGGTCCCATCTGTGATATCAGCGAGTCGCACACCCTTCCGTGTGTTGACCGCCGAATTCTCATCCGCAAACACATGAAAGGCAGTCTTCCCGGCTTCCTCAACACCCGGTGATTGGAAAATCGCGGGCATTTTTTCAATCAGAGTCTTGTTGTGCTCGCTGTCCCAGGGTTCATCCAGATGAAACTGCTGGTACAGTTCCTGTTGTTCGAGAAACGGCAGCAAGTGCACACGCCAACTCAACCCTGTTTTCTTGCCATCTCCTGAGCCATCTGCTCTGGGAAACGATCGAAAGGAGCTTTCATAATTATGAAACGCCAATCCGAGCTGCTTCAGATTGTTTTTGACGGGAGCAACGGATTTCTTCTGCGGACCCGCTTCGAGGGTTCGAATTTCGAAGCCACTGGCACGGGCCATGAAATCGATTGAGGCCTGATCGATCACCAGTATGGCGCGTTCAATGGACTCGGGCTTCGTCTTCAGTCCTGATTGTTCCTCAATGCTGTCAGTCAATCCTGCCTGCTTGAGCATCTGAACGACAGGTAATTCCATGATCCGCCGTGGATGACTTACGATAATTCCAACGACATCTTCCGAAAGAAATGCAGCTTCAGGGAACGGGGCTTTTTCAGTCGGAGTGGCTACTGTACTGTTGGGCGCTACCGCAGGAGCACTCTTGATGACCGGAGTTTCTTTCGGGGTCTCACCTGGCGTTGGAATGAGGACCGGAGTCTCTGCGTTTGCCGGAGCTTTCGAAATCTTCGGAGGTTCCTGAGCCACTGGTGGCTTTTCGGCAGGTGGCTTGCCACAGCCGAGGCAAATTCAAATGACGAAAACTACCCATACTCGACATATCAGAGATCGCATGATCGCATTTCCAGTCTCTTGAGAGGCGTTCGAATTGAGGGCGTTTCAGGTGCCACACAGGTACTGCCGTTTTGGAGTCTTCGACAAGTCCGTAAGTTTCAGCTTGATGAGTCTGCACTGCGGAGAATCGGATCGGAGGAAGCGTATTTCGCGATTGAAATGCTTGAGGGCACGGCTTTGTCGAAGACTCCAAAACCGTGGCACACGAGAACCTTGAGTGCTCGCCCGTGTACGAACAAAAACGCCGGACGGACCTGGTGGTCGTCCGGCGCTTTCAATCAAGGCGACTTAGAAGTCTGTGATCACTTCGCCGTCAGCCAGTTGGAACAATCGTCGCAGGTTTTCGGCTTCGATCTTGATTGAGATCGAGCGAACGCTGCCGTCACAAAGGAGTGCCTGGAAGGTGTCGCTCGCAAGTTTGCCGAGAGCCTTCAATGGATCTTTCGGATCGAAATCCAGACCACCGGGCTTTGTCCAGATTTCGGCGGTGTCTGGACCGGCTTCAACAGCCAGAATCGTGTTTGAGGTTCCATCCAAAAACGCGGAGATTTTCGGCGCTGCGTCCTTTGCAAACGGTGCCCCAGGTCCCGTGATGACATGAACCGATGTCTTACCAGGTTCTTCGACACCCTCGGTCTTGAAGATTGCAGGCATCTGCTCAATCAGCGCCTTGTTGGTTTCGCTGTCCCATGGTTCATCGAGATTGAATTGTTGATACAGTGGAGCCTGATCGATGAATGGCAGCAAATGGACTCGCCAGCTCAAGCCAGCCTTTCCACCTGCAGATTTTCCGGCACCGGGGAACCCATTATTCGAGTCGTGGTAGTTATGAAATGCCAGCGCGATTTGCTTAAGATTGTTTTTCTTCTTGGCTCCCATCGCAGCCTTGCGAGCCTGTTCGATGGCGGGCTTGAGAATTTCGGGAAGCTTGTCGAATCCGGCGGGGATCGATGCCGAAAAGGCGACGGTTGTTCCGGTCTGCGTGATCGTGGCCGATTCGACAATCTGTTCGGCGAGTGTCAGTCCGGGCTTTTGAGCTTCGTCTCCATTTGCAGCCACGACCGTCAGTTGAGCTTTGGCCTCCTCTTTGCCGTTGTCGAGAAGTGGAGAGAGCATTCCCAACAACAGCTTGCCAGCATCCTCGTCGGCAGTTGTCGCGACCACATCGATCAGCTTGGATCCGGGCTTGCCTGTAATATTGATGTGAAATGCCAGACCATGAACCTGCTGAACGATGCCGAGGCCTGGAACTCCCTGCGCCAATTGAAGTCCCTGCTCAATCAGAGCTGCCTGTGAATCGAGAGCGAAAGCGATCGATAGATCAGCCGACGCATTGATCTGCGAAATCACTTTAGAGGTGCTGGCTTTGCCCGCTTTTTTGGTCGCCAGAGCCTTTACGACGCTGGATGTTGAGCCGACCAGGATGGTCTTCTTGTCGTCCGAAATCCACAAGGCTGATCCGAGTGGATTGGTGTGCAATTTGACTCCGTCGACTTCTTCGGCCTCGCCAAATATTGGCAGCAATCCTTCAGCGGCGGTGTCATTCGCCAGCGTACCGATGACAGTTGGGACTGGAGGGCTGGGATCGTCCGAACCGCCCTTGACTTCCAGGCCAGCGGTTGACGCGGCTTTATTTACAAACGTCTGATCGAAGACGACGACCACGCGCTCGATGGCCTCAGGAGCGATCGGCAACTGTTCCAATTGCATCGCCGCTTCAGGCGGCAACATCCCTTCCTCGGCCTTGATCAGCTTGTAAACATCCCAGTCTGTGACCCGACGGGGATTCGCAACGACCAGACCAACAACATCGTCACCGAGGTAGGCAGCTTCACTGAAGGCTGCAGAAACGCTGGCGGTGGCACCGGGATTGGCTGGTGCTGGAGTATTCCCACCAGCGGGCTTCGTTGCGGTTTCTGTCTTCGTTTCCGCTGGCTTATCGCCCCCCTTGGTTCCGGGAGTTGCTGCAGTCGGTCCAGAATTGGGTGGCGGAGTTGGCTTCTGATCAGGCTTGCTTTGTCCACAGCCCATCAGCACAAGGCCGAGAACCGCTGGGAGGAACGCACGTGGGGACAGGCGTAACATTGGTTTCCTTCTTTTTCATTGACGTGGAAAAGGATCGCAACCAGACCTCTGGGTGCAACGTCCTTAGGATTCGTGTGATGGCGCACCGCAACCGGTGACCTCGTGACGAGTTGTCTTGGTCGAGCATAGCGATTTCGACTCCCGCTGTGGAGCGACTCGTAACCTGGTTTGAAACGGGCTGCCAATTCCTCGCCACAAATCATCGGAAACGGCTGATGCAGGTCTGGCATTGGAACCTGATTTCGATGTATCTTTATGAATCCGCTGGAATGACCGTCGCGGATAAATCGATCCTTTACACGTGTGGAGTCTGCAATGCTTTCGTTGCGATGGAAGAGCGTACTTGGACTGGTGCCCGCTGCGGCTGCGTTGTTGACGTTGTCGATCAACACCTGCGAAACGGCTGTCGTTGCTGCTGAAGATGTGAAAGTTCCGGCCAAGGCCGAAGTCGATACCGATTTCGCAGTCCCGGACGGGACTGCGGACGAAATTTTCAAATTCATCGAAAAGCTCGGGAAACAGCAGCCAAAATTTGCCAGTCAGAAAGAACGAATTGACTTTGCAATCAAGGTGCAGCGCGCCTTCATTACTGCTGGTGACAAGGTCCTGAAGCAGGACGTGATGGAAGAGGTTGCGGTCAAAGCTGTCCAAATGAAAATGAGTGCTCTGACTTTGCTGGCGATGAACAGCATTGGCGATTCCGCAAAGGAAGCAATGGAAGCGGCTCTCAAACATCGTGCGGATGAACGAGCGGCTGTCGTCAAAGCGATCGATCCCTACTGGTCGCCGATTCGAGTCGCCAATGTGGGCGACTCCTCTGAGGCAGACCGCAAGAAACTCGTTGAAGAGTTCGTCGCCGCCGTGTCCGAGACGAAGTTTTCGCCGCAGGCCATGCGCGATGCTACGCAACTCGGCGATGTCCTAGCGAATAAGGGACATTCTGAGGAGGCGGGAGTACTGTATGACAGCCTCGTCAAACTTTCCAAGGATTCCGAAAATCCGAAGTTCCAGGAAAATGCGACCCGTTTCGAAGGGATTGCCCGCCGAGTGCGCCTGCCCGGTAAATTCATGAATCTGGAAGGAAAGGTGCTGGGAGGCGGTGAACTGGATTGGGATTCCTACCGGGGCAAGGTCGTGCTGGTCGACTTCTGGGCGACATGGTGCGGTCCCTGCATCGGCGAGTTGCCGAACGTGAAAGAGAATTACAAGAAATACCACGAGAAAGGCTTCGATGTCGTCGGTATCAGCCTGGATCGATCCCGCGCTCCGCTCGACAAATTCATCGAAGCTCAAGAGCTTCCATGGGCTCAGATGTATGACGAAACGATTCAAGCCAACAAGGGCTGGAATCATCCGATGGCGCAGTTCTACGGCATCAATTCCATACCTGCTGCGATTCTCGTCGACAAAGAAGGCAAGGTCATCACACTGCAGGCTCGCGGCGAAGAATTGACCAAACAACTGGAAAAGCTGCTGGGAAAAGTCGAGTAACAAAGTGATCGGGATTTGCTGAGTCAGCCGGACCGCGTGGCGTTCGTCTGCCTGAATGAAGCGCGAGCTTCGTCGAAGAAAGGACGTGCGTGCTGTTCAATCTGCGAGTGGTCGTGAACTTTCCCTGGTGCTGCCTGGCGTTGGCTGCGGTAATGTCGACAGGATGCGCGGAAACGCCAGCCGCTGACGTTGCCGCTTCGCCAGCGTCGGTGACCCAGGAGGCTGCACCATCGGCGGTCACGGAAATTGCACGGGCAAAACAAGCGGAACTGGCCACGATTCATCAACCCACGTCCCGCCCCGATCGAATCATTCTGACCTGGGCGGGAGATCCGGCACGCTCTCAAGCGGTGACCTGGCGGACTGATCCGTCTGTAAAAATGGGGCTCGCGGAAATCGCAGTGGCGGGTGACAACGGCCAGTTTGTCAAACGGGCGCGCCAGTTGAAAGCCAGAACGTCGGCTCTGACGACCGATCTGGCCACGGCTCATTATCATTCGGTCGAGTTCGCGGCACTCGTTCCCGACACAAAATATGCCTACCGGGTGGGGGATGGTTCGACTTGGTCCGAGTGGTTTCATTTCACCACCGCCAGCACTGAGCCCGAGCCGTTTTCGTTCATCTATTTCGGAGATGCTCAGACCGAGATCAAGTCGCTTTGGTCTCGAGTGATTCGTGAGGCTGCAACGACAGCACCTCGCGCCCGATTTCTGATCCATGCCGGAGACCTTGTCAACAACTCGACGCGTGACGCAGAGTGGGGTGAATGGTTTCAGGCCGGGGGTTGGTTGAATGCGATGATTCCTAGTGTCCCAACGCCGGGAAACCACGAATACCAATCCAAGCCAGCTACGGGCCAGACATCGTCACTGACGGATTTCTGGAGGCCTCAGTTTACGTTGCCAGAAAACAGCCTGGAGGGACTCGCTGAAACCGCGTACTTCATCGACTTTCAGGGGACACGGATCATTTCGCTCAACTCCAACGAGAAACAGGCTGAGCAGGCGAAGTGGCTGGACGTGATCCTGAAGGACAACCCCTGCCGATGGACAATCATCACCTTTCACCACCCGATTTACTCCGCCACCCGGCTGCGCGACAATGCAAAGCTGCGAGCCCAGTGGCAGCCCGTTTTTGACCATTACCGGGTGGATCTGGTGCTGCAAGGACATGACCACACCTATGCTCGATCAGGTCTGGTCGACGGTCAGGTGGCTGCGGCGGGGGGAAAGAACGAAGCTGTCGGTGTCACCGGTCGTAGCGAAACTGCGGGGACCGTTTATGTTGTTTCCGTGAGTGGCCCGAAAATGTATGACCTTGAAAAGCCGTTTCGGCCGCAATTCCAGCGTGTTGCGGAAGATGTGCAGTTGTTTCAGGTCATCTCGATTGACGGAGGCGAATTGCGATACGAAGCGAGGACCGCGACGGGCGCCCTTTATGACGGATTCACTTTGCGCAAACGGGCTGGACTGCCGAATGAGATGATTGAGCAGATTCCGGTAACCCCGCAACGATTGCGGCCCCCCCGGCCGCCGGTAATTCCAGCTCCCCCCTTGCCGACCTAGAGACGTTGAAGTCACCGATTTTCATAGAAAGCTAAAAACGCGATTTCCAATGCTAATCTTGCCAGTTCAACTGGCACCGTGTCACGACTTGTTTTTCGGATTCGATCCATCCGCCGGAACTCGCTAGCGTCCGGTTTCAACTGTGGATTCAACTCAAATTCTTCGCCGTGATGACGCACTCGTCCAATGCCGCCATCAGCGTAATCGCGTTCCCCGGAAAACCTGAAAAATGACTGTTGAAAAATCCCTTGATGCCAAGCTTCGCTCGATTCACGCCGATCCTGCGGGGGCCAAAGATTTTATTATCGCTGATGCCAAGGACGCGGATATGGCGTTTGGTATGTCCGCACCGGGCATAACGCGTGCAGGAGGCTCGCCCGAAGACCATCAGGGGGAAATGCGGTTCAAAACGCTCGCCGAATACCGGGATCAAATCCGGCAGGTGATCGACCAGGGAATCGTTGATATCGTTCTGATGTCGGCAAGTACCTGTGAGCAACTTACTGTCCGCGAAAAACTCTTCGAAAACTCCCACGTGACTCCTGCCGCACGTGCCAACGATGCCACTGATGTGCACCTGCCACGGGGCGGGCGAGTCCACGCCGAACCCGCACGGCCGTTTCGCACGGCCAGTATTGACCATATGCAATGCGGGCATCTCGACTGTTCGACTGACGAACGGCGGATCGGTGCCAACCTGGGACTCTACTCGGTCACCTTCAACAATGACCAGACGCACGATCTGGAAACGTTGCAGCTTTACAAGCAGTTTCGCGAAGAAGCTGAGCGAAAAGGGTTCCGCCATTTTCTGGAAGTTTTCGATCCGAATCGTCCTGAAGCTGTCACTCCTGACAAGCTGCCAGAATTCATTAATGATCTGATTGCTCGCACACTGGCTGGCGTGGCCTCCGCCGGTCGCCCCGTCTTTTTGAAGATTGTCTATCATGGTCCGCAGGCCATGGAAGAACTGGTGCAATATGACCCGCACCTGGTGGTCGGGGTTCTCGGTGGTGCCGCCGGAACGACCCTCGATGCATTCCAACTGTTGCACCAGGCAAAGAAATATGGAGGCCGTGCCGCGCTGTTTGGACGCAAGATCAACAGCGCCGAGAACCAGCTTGCCTTCATCGAGTTTCTGCGGCTGATTGCCGATGGTGTGATCGAGCCAGAAGAAGCGGTTCGGGCTTATCATTCCGTGCTTCAAAAGCTTGGTACTCCACCTCATCGTCCTCTGGAGCAGGATCTGCTCCAGCAAACGAATGTGATGAGTTACGGCGGGAGTGGAACGACCATCAGTCTTCCTCCTGCCGCCCCGAAGCCGGAGGTAGTCAAACCCGACACATCGCCGGTTAAGGTTGAACCTGTGCCGAAAGCGTCGGGTGGCGCGAAAGCCGGCAATCCCGACTTCGCGAAGATGACGTCTGAGGAACGGCTGACGTACCATCGCGAACGTCTGAAGAAGACGTTTGGAAATTGAAGTCAAAGAAAGAGTAGTCGACTGGAAGCATAGGCGCTCGCCCGGCTACGGTCATCGGACCGTCTCCGGCTACACCTCCAGTCGAGCTACCCTTGGTGGAAACGACCGCTCGGGTTATTTCGTTTTTTGATTGCATCCATGCTGCGGTCAAGTCGAAGTCATTTCGACGAATGCGTGCAGTCGCAACCTGCGTGCCGTTTCTAATTGTTAAAATTTGCACCGCAAGAAAGAGCCTGTTTCCTAGGGTTTACGGCTTGAAAAAATGTCCCTCGTCCGAGATTGGGATGGCGAGGAGACCGGTTTTTGATCAAGTCTGCCCATTTCATTCGCGAACCGTGAATCGGGAGTCCCGACCGAAATCAGCGTCGTCGAAGTGGTGGCAGACGCCTGATGGGAACGCTATACCATTGTCCCACTCGTTCTGCTGATCCGTGTGACTACTTTCGCCGCTGGGAACTCTTCATGGAGACACCGCTTTCGCCTCTCGATTTTGCTCGTCGGGCTCGTCGGCTTTACCCCGACCGCATTGGGGTCGTTGACGGCGAGAGCCGTTTTACCTATCGAGAATTCTTCGAGCGGTGTGACCGCTGGTCCGCTGCCCTGCAGAAACTCGGAGTCCAAGTGGGTGACCGCGTGGCGAGCATTTCGCCGAATACGCATGCGCATCTGGAATCGTTTTATGCGGTCCCCCAGATCGGTGCCGTCGTAGTGCCGATCAATTTCCGACTGACCGCAGCCGACTTTGCCTATATCCTGAAACACAGCGGTACCAGTCTGGTCTGCGTTCATGCCCAGTATCTGGATGTTGTTGACAGTATCCGTGATCAGATCCCCGGCGTCCGCTACTTTGTGGCCTTCTCAGGCAGCAAGCCTGGCTGGCTGGATTACGAAACGCTGCTGACATCTGCTGAGCCCCAGTTTGTCGCTGCCGAAATCTGTGAAACCAGCACCATCGCCATCAACTACACCAGCGGGACAACGGCGAACCCGAAAGGAGTCATGGTCACGCACCGAAACACCGCCCTGAACATCATGGGGCATCTGATGCATACGCACATCACAAGTGCCGATCGGTATTTGTGGGTCTTGCCCATGTTTCATGCCAACGGCTGGGCTTTTGTCTGGACGATGACGGCGGTCGGCGGACGGCACGTCTGCCTCGCCAAGGCTGATCCGCAACTGATCTTCGAAACATTGGCACGCGATGAGATCACCCTGCTGTGTGCCGCCCCAACGATTCTGATCGCGATTGCCAATGCCCCGGCCGAATTGCGTCAGAAGGCCCCTCGCGGAATTCGAGTCTTAACCGCTGGCGCTCCCCCTGCTGCTGCCACGATTGAGCGGATTGAAGGGGAACTCGGCTGGGAAATCCGGCATGTGTATGGACTGACCGAAGTGTCGCCAATCGTCACCATCAGCGAGCCTCGTCCGGAACATGCTCAGTTAGATCTGCGAGCCCGCGCCGTGATCAAGGCACGTCAGGGAGTTGAATATCTCGGTAATGCTGAAGTTCGTGTGGTCGATGATGACGGTCACGAGGTTCCGCAGGATGGGACGACCATGGGCGAAATCATCATCCGGGGAAATGCCGTGATGGCCGGCTACTACAATGATCCGGAAGCGACGGCAAAAGCCATTCGCAATGGCTGGTTTCACAGCGGTGATGCTGCCGTCGTTCATCCCGACGGGTACATCGAGATTCGGGATCGCTGGAAGGATGTGATTATCAGCGGCGGTGAAAACATCTCATCGATCGAAGTCGAAGGAGTGCTGCTGCGGCACCCCGATGTGCAGGAATCGGCAGTGGTTGGTGTTCCGGATGAGAAGTGGGGCGAGACTCCGTTGGCATTTGTTGTCAGGAAATCGGGGGCGTCAGTAACCGAGAGTGAATTGAAGGCATTTTGCCGCGAGCATCTTGCCCATTTCAAAGTCCCTCATGGTTTCACTTTCGTTACGGAACTGCCGAAGACCGCCACCGGGAAGATTCAGAAGTATGTTCTGCGCGGTGGCAAGCCGAATCTTGCGGTGCAATGAGATCTCTCACACGAAGGCACAGAGTCACGGAGAGAAGGACCTGGGCTGGTGCCGTTACCTCTTGACTCGCTCTCGTGCGCAATTCACAGTGTTGCGGGTCGGAACTCCCCCACCGTGTGATATTGAAAGCTCAGCCGATGGACGCTGAAATTTCCCAACATCCAACAGATGCGGTGTCGTCGACCGTGGAGGTCGCTAATGCAAAGACCGGGCGAGTGAAAATTGCCGTTCGATGGGTTGCCGCAGGACTGTTTGCCGTTGCACTGTTTGCGTTTGCAACTCAATCGGGCGAGCAGGCCGATCCGCTTTCGCCGACTGAACAGACCCTGGTCGGCATGTGGACAGTTCCCGTTCAGACTTCGGGCAATATCCCTGCGATCACGTTTCACGCGGATCGAACTGTTGAGTATCTCGGAGTGAATTTCAAGTATCCATCACGCTGGCGAATTGTCGATTCATCCCTGATCATTCAGTATAAGTACCAGACGATGATCGGTCCGCTTCCGTTTCCGATGCCTGACGCGGTCACGAACTTCGAACTTCCTTCGTTCATGGCTCGAAAAGAGAATGTCATCCACTCGGTCGCGTTCTCTGAGGATGGACAGACGATGACTCTTGTTCCGGGCGGAAGTTTCGACTTCGTTCGTTCCACAGCCGAGAATGACGCGAAAAGCGAGCATCACACGAACGAATGATGGTCTGCATCGCGACGGTCGGTGCGAGTCTCCCTGCCGCCTCACGATTCGGGCGAAACGAAGGTCTAATCGTCAATTTCATGAAAGTCAGACTTTGGCAGAACGATGGGGGGCAGGACGATGAAGAATCACGATTCAGATTTCTTCTATCATTCTGCCCCCCATCGTTCTGCCCTTCTGAAATTGATTCGACGAACGGCACGGATGCGGTATGCAGTGACCTCTTGACTCGCAGTCGCTCGCAATTCAAAGTGTTGTGTGAGAGTTTCCCCACCGTGTGATATTGAAAGCCGTGTGATATTGAAAGCTCTGCCGATGGACGCTGAAAATCGCCAACATCCAACCGATGCGGTGTCGTCGACCATGGCGGTCGCGAATTCGAATACCGGGCGAGTGAAAATTGCCGTTGGATCAATGGCCGTGGTACTCCTTGGCATGGCACTGTTCGCGTATTCAACTCAACCTGAGCCTCCGCCCGAACCGCTTTCGCCGACCGAGCAGATCATGGTCGGCACGTGGGGATTTGCTTTGTCGCCAAACTCGGTTATGCCCATTATGAGGTTTCACGCGGATCGAACGTGTGAATATATCTCAACACAACGAATGCCTCTGACGCGATGGCGAATTGTCGATTCTTCACTCGTCGAGCAACACACAATTAAAAAACTGAGTCACATGATCGGCCCTGTCTCGATGCCGATTCCCGTGCCTTATGCCGTGGAGGATTTCGAAGTTCCTTCGTCTATGGCTCTTAAAAAGAACTACATTCGCTCGGTTGCGTTCTCTGAGGACGGACGTACGATGACTCTTGGGCCACTCGGAGTTCAGTCTGGCTATGATCTCATTCGTTGCAAGGATGAAAACTCCAACAGCGAACTTCACACGAATGAATGATGGTCCAGCATCGCGGCGGCAGGAACCGACGAACACAGGAACTCGTCCCGTCGAGGTTCTACTGTCAGATCCGGGCGAAGTTTGACAACAGCTTCAAGCCTACCTTTTGACTCTTTTCCGGGTGGAACTGCGTCGCGTACATGTTCCCTCTGGCGACCATCGACGTGAACGGAATGCCATAGGTTGTCCGTGCTGCGATCACGGACGGATCACGGGGAACGACGTAGTAGCTGTGAACGAAATAGACCGATGCATCGGACGGCAGATCGTGCAGCAGCTTAACAGGTCCCGTCGGTTCCAGTGTATTCCAGCCCATGTGAGGAACCTTCAGTTCCGCTGAGGGAGGAAACCGGACCACGTCACCAGCGAGTACTCCCAAGCCCGGCCATTCGCCATCTTCATAGCTGACGTCAAACAGCAGTTGCAGGCCCAGGCAGATCCCGAGGAATGGTTTGTCGCTGCTAATGTGTTCACGGATCGGATCGACCAGTTCCAGCCGTTGCAATTCGTGAATGGCATCCCGAAACGCACCCACCCCCGGCAGGATCAATCGCTCTGCAGACCGTATCTGTTCCGGGCGAGTGACGATCTCGGCCGACTGTCCGATCTTTTCCAACGCCTTTTGCACGGAACGCAGATTTCCCATGCCATAGTCAACGATCGCAATCATCTTGAATCACTATTCGCAAATTGAGTTAATCAAATCCCGGACAAATTATCGTCCGCCGTTGCGCCACTGGTCAACAAACTGACGCCCCTGCCCTGCCGCACGTCCAGGCCATTCGGGCGGCTTCAGGTCCGCCTTACCCGACTCATAATCCTTGTTGGCATAGAACGCCATCTGGTCGCTCGATCGCCACTCTTCATCGTAATAGTTGTCTTCATCCGAGAAACCGAGTGCAATTTTGATCATACGAGTCAACTTCAGGAATGCGGCCATCAGCAGCATTGTTGGAACGGCCATTGCTACCAGGACTGGTCCCAGTGCAAACACGCGTTCAAACTGAGAAAAAAACGGACGCCAGAACAGCAGGACCAGCATTGCGGCCAGGCTCAAGTACGGCCCATAGGGGATTTCAAGTGACAAGCGGCGATTGATGATCAGACTCAGAAACGCTCCCGCCAGGCCACAGCAGGGGGCGAGAAAGAAGATCATGATCGTTGCCTGCCAGCCGAGAAAACTGCCAATCATGGCCAGCAGGATCACATCTCCAAATCCCATCACTTCGCGTTTCCAGATCCAGTGTCCCACGACGCGCAGGATCCAGATGATCCCGCCGCCGACAACCAAACCCGCCAGACTGGCCGCCAGGGAATGCAACCGAGGGTACTGCCGCTGCCAGGCAGGGGACCACAGGGGGGCGAACTCGTTCAGCATCGATGTCGACTGAAACCAGAGAGGCCATGGCTGCAGATTGCCAATTACCACCGCTCCCAGTACTCCAAGGATCATTGCGGGAACGGTTGAACCATCTGGAATGAGTTGCAGGTCGAAATCGATGAAGGTCGCGACCAGCAATGCTTCTGCCAGGATCAGGAAATAGAAGTATTGAGCATGCAACATGAACGAAAACTGCATCGGATCGGTATTGGCCGCCAGAGGGCTCAGTTGTGACCACAGGCAACTGTCCGAGATCTTCGCGGTCATTCCCGCTGGAACAATGGCAATGTACAGCACGACCCACAACAGGCCGTTGAAGAACTCAATCAAGGCATATCGCGGAGGGATCGAATGCCGACAGAACCGACAACGGCCCCACAGCATCAACCAGCCCAGGATCGGGATGTTATCACGTGTCAAAATTCGCTTTTTGCAGAAGGGACACGACGATGGCGGGTTTGAAAGCCCAGAAAGCTGTGCCCAAAGATGCTCATGCTGCGGGATGCGATAGATGCAGACATTCAGAAAGCTGCCGATCACCGTCCCGAAGATGAACAGCCAGCCAAGAATCAGCCATAGAGGAACATCACTCGGCGTCATGAGTGACTCTCCTGCAGCAGATTCGCAGGAAGTTCTTCGAGAACCTTGGCTACGACCTCCGTTAACTTCAACCCTTCGGTGTTGACGACGATCGTTGCACATTCGCGATACAGCGGTTCGCGGATATTCAGGACTTCGCGAATCTCGGCAATTCCACCAGTGGCCGTCAAATTCGGACGCCGCGAAATGGTAGACGCATCTTGCAGAATGCGTGACCCGATTGTCTGGACCGAGGCCATCAGCCAGACGACAGGACCGGCGGCTCGAAGATCCCGTCGGGAATCGGCATTCAAGATCGCGCCGCCACCGGTTGAAAGAACCAACCGATCACGTGTCACAAGGTCTGCGATCACGTCGCGTTCCAGTTGCCGAAACGTCGCTTCTCCGTCTGTCGCAAAGATCTCTTTAATTGTCCGTCCAGCACGTCGTTCGACTTCGTTGTCCGTATCGAGCCAGTCCCATTTCAGTCGACGAGCCAGCCGCATCCCGACGGTACTCTTGCCCGTTCCTCGGTATCCGATCAGGGAAAGCATTCTGGCCATAGGGATCTTGCGGTCACCCGTTCAGAGGAATTCGTCAAATCGTGAATGAAAGAGCGTCGACCGACAGACAACCTGACACTTTCAAGGGTTCGGTTCCGAATTCGATTCGAAACCAGCCCGAATCTGTATCAGGCGGGTTTTGCGGCAGAAATACTGGTTCTAAGCGTTTCCTTCAACATTTCCAATGGAGCAGGCTGGCCAGTGAAGCGGGTGAACTGAGCTGCCGCCTGTCGGACAAACATTTCGACCCCGGAAACGGTCCGGCACCGATGTTCGCGGGCTTCCTTCAGCAACAGCGTGTTTTCCGGAGTGTAAATGGTGTCGAAAACAATCATTTCGTCGCGCATCCAGTTCGTATGAAACGGCGTTTCATTGACGTTCGGGTACATCCCGACTGGCGTGCAATTGATCAGGATATCGGCAAACTCGGCACCGCGGTTTTCCCAGGTAATATGACGACAGTTGAGCGATGCGGCGAGCGATTGTGCCCGCTCGGATGTCCGGCTGGAAATTGTCAGCACCGCACCCTGTTTCGTAACACCCAGGCCAATGGCTCGAGCGACTCCACCTGCTCCCAGCATCACGATTCGCTTACCTTCCAGAGTCTCACCGGGGTTCAAGGCGAGTTGAAGGCTGTCGAGAGCTGCTGAGTAATCCGTATTGTCAGACTGCCATCCGTCGTCTGTTTTGAACAACGTATTGGCGGCACCGATCTGCGTCACAATCTCTTCGCATTTGGGGTACTTGGCCAGGACCGCTTGTTTGTGCGGAATCGTGACGCTGTAACCCTGCAGACCCAACCGCTGGAAATCGTCGAGCATCTGTGGGAGCTGTTCGGAAGTCACGCGAATCGGTACGTAGACCCCGTTGAATCCGATCTTATGCATGGCGGCATTGTGCAGAATCGGACTCAGGCTATGACCGATCGGATCTCCCAGAACGGCGTACACGGGAGTGTCGCGTGTGATGCTGTCGTAGTGGTAAATGTCCTTCATCTGCTGAAACGTCAATTGCCCAGGAGCAATTTCCCGCTCGGCACTGAACGCGGCATAGGTGAAGGGAGCCCCGAACTTTCCACAGAGGATTCGACTCGGGATGCCAAACTCACCCATGCAGAAGGCGATCGTTGGAATCTTGGCTTCAGCGGTCAGCTTTAGCATCCGGGCACAGTCACTGGGGGACTTGGCCGTCGTGACCAGCTTGATGATATCGGGATTCAACTCGGCCATTTCAGCCCAGATCTCTTCGACATTGTCCGGTGTCGATTCGAAATCGTGATGACTGACAATTCGCTTCGTCTTTCCGTAGCGAGGGATCGATTTGGCGATATCCCGCTCCAGGTCGACATAATCCGCGCCCGAAATAATGGCGGTCCTCAGCACCATCAACCGTTCTTCTTCAGTACCCGTCCATTTGCCGCCGTCCTGCCTGCGGCGACAGGTGACGACCACGGGAGTCGGGCGATCTTTCAACAAGCGCGGGACATCTGGCTCGCGAGAAATCCAGTCGACGCGATGCTCCACCAGCTTCGCGCCACGTTGCGCGAGTGCCTGATGTTCCGCCAACACCATCTTGTGGCGAGTCCGGGCTATGGAAACGCAAATCATCGGTTCTGGTAACTATTCTTGGGGTATGGGAATGAACATGTCGCAAAGTTCAAATGTCAGCCGGGATTATCCCAGCCGACCAAATTGTCGGTCCAATTCCATCCGGCTGAGCGACAATGCCGTCGGCCGCCCGTGTGGGCAGTGATGGGCGTCGTCCACCAGATGTCGCTGTTGCAGCAGACTGTCAATTTCCTCCTGACTGAGTCGCTGCCCGGCCTTCACGGCAGCCTTACAACTCATCATATGCAGCAGTTCATCAAGGATATCGCGACGGGCCGAGGATTGCACTCCGGCCGCGCCGCCTCCGTCAAGCTTGGCGAGCAGGTCGCGAACCAGTTCGTTCAGGTCAACCTTTTTCAGCATCGCTGGATACCGGGTCACCAGGATCGTCCCGTTGCCGAAATCTTCCAGCCCCAGCCCTGCCCGGTTAAAGGATTCCGATTGTTCCAGCAATGCGGCGGCTTCTGTTCCCGTCAATTCAATCGGCTGCGGAACCAGCAACCGCTGCGATTCAACGGCCCCTGCCAGGACTCGTGTCCGCAAGTGCTCGTAGACAATTCGTTCGTGAAGCGCATGCTGATCGATGACCGTCATGCCGTCCGGCGTTTCCACGACCAGATAACAATCATGAATCTGCATGGCTCGCGATTCGGGCCACCCGGCATTGGCTGCGGGATTCACCATCGGCACGGGTGTGCCAGACGCTTCTGCGGGAGAACTCGCGATGGCGTCTGCCTCGGTTTTGGTGACATTGTCAGGCTCGACACTATCAGGATCGAATCCGTCGGGCTCGACTCTGTCCGCAGTTACGTTTGACTCAAATGTACTCTCGCCATTGACGGAAGCGGGCAGAACTGTTGCCAGCGACCTGTTTTCAAAGGAATCCTGCTGCATGGGAATGCGTGGCAGTTCCGCAGGAAATGGCTTGAATGGAGCAACGTCACTGCCTCCATTCAGGCGACTGGTGGACCAGTCGGAAAACTCATTGATCAGTTCGCGTTGCCGGTTCACGGGAGCGGGGGGCGAAAATCCGGTCAATCCGGTTCCGGGAACTCCAGTGGCTCCGGGCAGTCGAAGCTGGCTCTGAATATCCAGGCTGAGGAACTTGGAGCGGATCATCGACAGCAACTGACGAAACAACTGCTGGCTGTCACGGAAACGGACTTCGACCTTCGTCGGATGGACATTGACATCGACGCGATCTGACGGAAGCTCAATGAACAGGAAGGCGACCGGTTGTCGCCCCACCATCAACAACCCGCGATAGGCTTCGGTCAAAGCGTGCTGCAGCGATCGATCTTGAATCCAGCGTCCATTCAGGAACAGATACTGTTGCCGTCGGGACGATTTGGAATTGTTGGGATGACCAACATAGCCCCACATCCGCGTCCCATCCTGCTCGGATTCAACCGGGATCAATTCATCCGCGACGTCTGAGCCAAAAAACAGGCGGATCCGGTCAATCGGCCGATCGGTCGCGGGAAGTTCGTGAACGATTTTATCGTTATGCCGCAACACCATATGCAATCGCGGATTGGCGACTGCGATCCGGGAAAACTGTTCAGCAATGTGCCCGAATTCCGTCGAAATGGTTTTCAGGAACTTGCGACGAACAGGAGTGTTTTCGAAGAGGTTGCGGATTTCGATTTGAGTCCCCATGGGACATCCACAGGGACGGGGAGGTTCCACACGTCCGAGATCGACAACCAGTTCCATTCCATGGTCTGCACCCTCCTGCCGACTGCGGACTCGGAGCCGACTGACTTCAGCAACAGAAGCCATTGCTTCGCCGCGAAATCCCATCGTCTGAACATCAAACAGGTCGTCAGCACTGCGAATCTTACTAGTCGCGTGACTGGTTACTGCGAGAACCAGATCGTCCGGATGAATTCCCTCTCCGTCGTCCACAATTCGAATCAGTTCGGTGCCACCTGCGGTGACATCGACTTCAATTCGGGACGAAAGAGCATCCAGACTATTTTCCAGCAACTCCTTCACAACACTCGCCGGGCGTTCGATCACTTCGCCAGCCGCGATCTTGTTCACGACGCTGGCGGATAGTTGCTGGATACGAGGCATTGGATCGTTACGAGCTAGAGAAGAGTGGTGAGGGAAAGTGAATCGACCGTATTCCGGCTACGTCCACTATCCTCGATCCCAAGTTCGATTTCCAGCATCTCACGCGAGCCTGTCTGCGAGAATGCGCGGAGCCTGTCTGCCAGAACGTGTCAGCGTCCGGTTCGGTAAGTGTACAACCGGTCGCTGGCGTCCTGACTGATGGAAAACCGATTTATCGGCCTGCGATTACCGGGGCACCCGTCATGCGGCCGAAAATCATTCGACCGGCACTGTTCTGCAGCATGCTGGTCACCACGACTTCAATGTCTTTGCCAACCAGTCCACTGGCATTCTCACAGACAACCATCGTGCCGTCGTCCAGGTATCCAACACCCTGGCCGAATGATTCCCCTTCGCGAATGACTTTGATTCGCAGTTGCTCACCAGGGAGATAGCGTGGTTTCAATGCGTTGGAAACGTCATTCAGGTTAATGACTTCCACACCCTGAACGCTGGCGACTTTGTTCAAATTGAAGTCGTTGGTTACGACCCGGCCACCGAGGCGTTTGGCTAATGCGACCAGTCGCTGATCGACGGTCAGTTCCGCCAGATCCTTGTCTTTGACTTCGTGCATCCGAACGTCGACTTTGGGGTTCTGCTGCAGCTTCGTCAGGACATCCAGGCCACGTCGACCTCGAGTCCGCCGCATTTTGTCGCTGCTGTCCGCAATCGACTGCATTTCCTCCAAAACAAAACTGGGCACAACCAGTTGAGTATCAAGGACATTGGTATCCATCACATCGGCAATTCGCCCATCGATCAGCGAACTCGTATCGATAATCAGGGGGCGTCCTCCTTTGACTTCACGAGCGAATTCAACGTAGGGGATGATGAATCGGAAATCGTCTTTTGTCTGCAACAGGAACGAAATGCACATATACGGAAGCATCACGCCGAGCAGCAATGCGACGATCGGGTGGAAACGGGTATGAATCACGGGGCCCAGACCCAGCAGCAACAGGTACGCCAGCAACCATCCAATCAGCAATCCAAAATAGACGGCCGAAATGATTTCGAGCCGCTTCCGCCGGATCAACAAGTCACCAAGCGTGACGGTCTGTGTCAGCAGGAAGAAGACGACGAATGACGCAAACTTATGTTCCGAAATGATTTGCGGAACATCCTCGGGCTGCACTGCGGCCAGGCAGACACCGGCACAGATGAAGGCATAGAGGACTCGAATCACGATCATCAACATGGACGCGCACTCTTGTGAAGGCATGGACCGAATTCAACCTGCTCAGGCAGGCAACATCAATCATTCCCGATGAGTCGCGGCTGGCGTTGGGCGGCGAAACCTTTCCACCCAGATTTAGACCAGTCGTGAGCTCAGCTGAGGGAAGGGAGGCGAGATTATATGTCTTGAGTCTCCCGAAAGCCAGTTTGTTCAGCGAACCGTCGCAAAACTTCGCAATCCCTCAATGATGAATTGTCGGATTTTGGACCAGAGTTTCATTCAATCGAATTTCAAATGTGGACTTCGAGAATTCTGCAGGCAACGGAAAAGTCTACGCCAAGGTGACGCCCGCACCTGACCTGTGCGCAGTTTCAGTTCATTGCGGCAATGTCATCATTCCAACAGCCGAGTCACGTCGAGAATTTCTAAGGTGTGCGGCGAGGTGTCGGTTGTTTGAAGTTTGAATGGGTTTCCTGACATGTCGGCTGTGGGCCTGATGGGCGCGGGGGAAGCGTCCGACCGGCAAAAACTGCAGTTGTCTCATTCACTGGAAAACATCAGTTGAACTTCTGTGGCCAGCAGTTCGGGATCTCGCTTCATTCGCAATCAATCACATCCCCTCAGGTCTGCCTGACGCTGATTTGATTTCGAATTCACACTTCGCCGTTTACGACAGAACAACCGGACGCAGCATTCGAGACGCCTCCCCATGATCTCGTACTTCTACCGCCAGTACAGTCGCCTGATCCTCTGGGCCGTCGCACTCTCATTTCCGGCACTCTGGTACTTCGCCGAACAAATCCCGTCCAACAACGACATCGAAACCTGGCTTCCGCGAAATACCCCCGTCCGAAAAGAGTATGAAGAATTCAAACTCGATTTTGGTGCGGAGGAAATCATTGTCATTGGCCTCTCGCAAGAAGAAGCCAGTCCGAAACTTGTTGAAGCCCTCGCCGGACGCCTGGATCGAGTCGCCGGACTTCGCCGCTGCTGGACCCCGGCACGCATGAAGGCCCGAATGAAGGAATTCGGGGTCGACGAAGAGGAAGCGAACAATCGACTGGTCGGCCTGCTGCAAGCCCGCACGGGCGACATGATCGGGATCATCGCAGTCCTTTCCGATGTGGGGGTCAAGAACCGATCCAAGACCGCGGCCGATGTTCGTGCCGCACTGAGCTACTGCCAGCTTGACCCCGATCGCATCGCGCTGACAGGTGCTCCCATTATCGTGACCGAACTTGACCGCATGGGAAGTCAGAAGTCCAACCGCAGGTTCTTTCTCATTACCTGTGGCATCAGCCTCGGGCTGCTCTATTACTCGTTCGGACACTGGGGACTCTCATTCGCGGCTCTTGGCGTGACCCTCTGGGGAATCTTCCTGAATCAGGCGATTCTGGCTGCCTGCGGAGGTGAAATGAATTTCATCCTCGGCTCACTGGCCGTCATGGTGATGATTTTCACCTTGTCGATTACTGTTCACGTTGTCAGCTACTATTCCACCGCCGTCCGCCATGGAAACCCCGATCCACTGGGGGCTGCTGTTCGAGAATCGCTGAATCCTTGCCTGCTCTCGACTCTGACCACGCTGCTGGGACTGGTCTCGCTGAATGTCAGTTCGATTCTTCCCGTGGCTCAGTTTGGCTACGCCGCCGCCGCCGGTTCGATCGTCGCCCTTCTGGTGGGACTGGGCATTACCCCGGCACTGCTGACGGTGATTCCTTGTGAGACGCGCAATGTGGTCAGCCTGCGATTTGATTTCCGCAAATGGGGAGCAGGTGTGGCCCGGCATCGTAACCTGATCCTGGTGAGCTCTGTCCTGCTGATCGTCGTCTCGGGCTTCGGTTTGATGAAACTGCGACCTGATCTGAATCCGGCGGAATTCCTGCCGAAGAACAGTCGCGTCCTCAAAGACCTGATTCGCGTTGAGAACGAACTGACCAACGTCGATTCCATCGAAGCTGTTGTTGATTTCCACGGTCAGAAGCTCGCGTTCCTCGATCAATTGCAGAGAGTGCGTGAGATCGAAGCCAAGATCGCGGCTCATCCGAGTGTTCATCATACGCTGTCACTGGCGACCTTTTTCCCGACCGAAATGCCAGATTCGGCACTCGGCACGGCACGGATGCTCGGTCTGGCCCAGTCCTATAGCAGCGACGATGGGCTAATCGCGAACCGGCAGCGATTGTGGAAAATCTCTGCACGCATCGGCCACGAAGCGGGACAGTCCTCCATCGAAATCCTGGCGGATCTGCAGACGGCCGTCGCCGGAGATCCGGTAAGATTCACAGGGCTGACTCCGCTGTTGAAGAATGCTCAGCACGAAATTTTCGACGGGTTCTGGCAGAGCTTTACGGCCGCCTGTTTGACGATTTCCATCGTGATGGTGTTGTCACTGCGGTCTGTTGTCACCGGACTCATCGCCATGATTCCGAACATCATCCCGATCTGGCTGGTCTTCGGTGGCATCGGTTACCTGGGGACACCGGTCGACATCGGCATGATGATGACCGGCAGTATCGCCTTGGGAATCTCTGTCGATTGCACCTTCCACTTCCTGGTTCAATACCAGCAGTCCTATCGCAAAGGGAATTCGTCGGTCGTCGCCTGCCAGGATGCCCTGGAACATTCCGGCGAACCGATGCTCGATTCCACGCTGATTTCAGCACTGGGGATGCTGGCCCTGTGTATGAGCAGTTTCACCCCGACTTCACGATTCGGGATGTTGATGGCTTCGCAAATGGCCGCCTCGCTGCTGGGTGAACTTGTCATTCTCCCTGCGATGCTCTGCCTGCGACCACAGCGCCGGACGGAGAGCGTTGCCCAGGCACCATCACCGACACCAACCCCAGACCAACCGGTGCGACGGGATACAGATCCCGAATTGCAGATTCATCCGTTCCCACCCGCCGCCACGCGCCGCCCTCGCCGCGTCGGTGCTGCGCAGTAGCGCCGCGCCAACTGTGTTTGGAGCGGGTCTCCCGCCAGTGTTCGGCGCGGGTCTCCCGACCCCGCCGAAACGCCCGACCGCAGGTCTCCTCTCCCGTTCCCTGATTCAGGCTCGACCGTTCTTCTGATTCAAGCAATGTTCGGCGTGGGTCACCTGAATCCGCAGAAATGCTGACCGCAGGTCTCCTCTGCTATTCCGTAATTCAGATTCAGTGACGACCTGAATCAGCCCCGTCCAGTTACGCTCAGCAGTGGATACCTTCGCGTACCTGCAACGTTGGGCCGAATCAAAAGGTCCGTAGGATTACTTCTTGTGCACCTTATGACAGGCGGCACAGGAACCGGTGACGGCCTTAAAGGCTTCCTGAGCACCGGCAGCATCCTTGGCTTCAATTTTCGCGAGGACCGCGGCACTTCCTTCACGCAGTGCCTTGGCTGCGTTCGCCCAGTCAGCATCCGGGCAGCGTCCATCGTCCATCATCGTGAAGCTGGACTCGTTCAGCAAAGCTGCTTTCGTGGCCAGATCGGCCCATGCCTGATCGTTCGCGGGAGGAGTCTTCAATCCTTCACCAATGCCAGCACAGTTCGGCTTCACCAGTCCGGCCATCATCTGCTTGGTTGTCAGAACCCGCGTCTTTCCCTTCTTGATCTGAGCAGACACACCCAGCGAAAGAGCAGACATCAGGCCAACAACCATCACCGCGCACAACACCTTCTTCATTGCGATAACCTCCTGAAATGAATGACACCAAAACTAGACGAACCTGTGCATCAGGATCTCAATGGCCGACTCGCGGCTGCGATCACGATCACACACGCCGTCGTAAAACACGACATCTAGAGCTACACATCCACTTTCGGTGATGTCAATTTACCGAGAGGAACCGGAAACGCAAGGGATGGGGCGATCCCAAGGAGAATGGGAATCGGGTGTAGCAACACGATTTCGGCCCAACGGGCCATGCGTTCACCCAGCCAGGGTCGAAGGCCCTGGAAACGATTTCATAAATCAAATTCTGAGGCCTGAAGAGCCGGCCCTTCAGGCCTCAAGAAAACATTTGATAGGACCTGTTCCAGGGCCTTCGACCCTGGCTGGGTGAACGGCTGGCCCATTTGGGCCGGAAGCCAGAGCAGGCTTCTTGCTCATTCGCACATCTGAGGATGGCCGCGAACCGGACCATCGAGCGTTATCTTCGATGTCTCACTGTCGTGATTTCAAGAACGCGACGAGGTCTGCCAGTTGCTCCCTGGTAAACTGAGTTTCCAGGCCCGCTGGCATGATCGATACCGTTCCTGGAACAACTTCCTCGATGTCATCGCGTGCGATCCGGACCTCTTCTTTGGCACCTGTGGCCATCGTAATTTCATCAGCAGTTTCGCGTCGAACCAGTCCGCTGATCGACTTGCCCGATTTGGTCACGATCAGCACCGGTTCGTAACTCCGGACGAAACTGACACTCGGATACAGCAACGATTCCAATAAGTCTCGTTCCGTACGAATCTTGCCAATCCGCGACAGGTCGGGGCCAATCGTTCCCCCCAGATATCCGATCGCGTGGCAGGCTGAGCAGGCTGCTTTGGAACTGTGGAAAATCTGCTGGCCGCGCCGTACATCACCATCACTCAACGAATTCGACAGTTCGTCCAGACGTTGCTTCTGCTTGCCAGCCTCTACGTTGATAGCCAGATACAACGGCTCGGCTTCCTGCTGCACGGCAGGTGGGAACTTCGCGAGTCGCTGTTTGACCATGTCGACTCGTAACTTGGTCAGGATCGGTGATTCCTTCAGGCTGGCGATCAGCTTCCGCCCCACAGATTCGTCAGTCGCCGTTTCAAACAGGCCCAGCAGACGATTCAATTCCAGTGGCCCGACGCCCGCGATCTGTGTGGCCAGTGTTGCCTGTTGATCGACGCTGAGCTTCACGCGTGTCAGTGCCTCCACCGCGGCCGATCGAGTTGCCACCGAGGTCTGTTCGCCCAGATGACTCAGCAGCAACGTAAAGCTGGCCTGATCAAGGAGCGAACCGGTTGCAGGGAGCGCTGCCAGAGCTTCAATCCGCCGTTCCGCGGGTGCAGCCCCTTCCGCCGCCTGGCGCCGCAGCGACGCAACAAGGTCATCGCCCCCCGTCTTCGGGATTGGGACTGCGCGGACAACGGCAATTGCTTGAGTCACCACTTGATCGTCTGTCGTTGCCAGGACCGCAGTCAATGCCGCGATCCAGGAGTCGGGAAGTTGTTTCAACCCGGATCGCTGCATCGCCATCAGACTCACCAGCTTCACCGGACGCGTTGGTTCTGCACTCGCGGGCGTCCGTAATTGACTGGCAATCAGTTCCTGAACTGAACTCGTACCACTGAACCGCGCCAGCAGCTTGATCAGGTCTTCGGAATTCTCGGCCGAAACCTTGGAACGAGCCAATTCCTGTCGGAGGTAACCGGCCAATGCATCGCCCCATTCAGGGTGACGTCCGACCAGCCACAATGCCGTTTCGCGGAGTGAGGAATCTGGTGAAGACAATAAACCCACGACAAGAGTTGGTTCAACACGTCCCCCAGGCATCTGGTCCAGAGCCACCATCGCTAGTCGCTGCACAGTAGGGTTGGGACTTT
Source organism: Planctomycetota bacterium (assembly GCA_037146815.1). Lineage (GTDB taxonomy): Bacteria > Planctomycetota > Planctomycetia > Planctomycetales > Planctomycetaceae > Schlesneria. The sequence goes on along the minus strand of JBAWWJ010000039.1, from coordinate 2,503 downwards.
TCAGTCCCTCTGCCGTCCCGAGTGCATCCGCGATTTCAATCAAGGCATACGTGATACCATGCTCCCGAAACCGATCCGCAGTCCCATTTGCTCCGGCAGCTTCTAGAAGATGCGGAACGGCGGACTTGTCTTCCAGACGTCCCAGGATTTCCGCTGCCAGTCGCTGGTGTTGTGGATCGCCTTTCTGAAGCAACTTCACGACCTGCGGCATGGCTGATCGATCTCGCCAGAGACTGACAGATTGCAGCGCCGCCTGTTGAACTGTCGGGCTGGGATCAGACAACGCCTCACGAATGAGTTCCCTGGCGGCAGGGAGATCAATACGAGTCAGCGCCCAGATCCCGTTCAGCCTCGCAGCATCTGAAGCTCGTCGTTCCCCATAAATCGGCTTTAGTGATGCGACAGCATCGGCTCCCTTTTGTCCGAGCAGATGAATCGCCCGGTGTTGCACTGCGGGGCGTTTGTCGCTGAGCAGTGCTGTCAGTTCTGCTGAGGATTGTTTGGCCCAGTCAATCTTGATGCCACGAGGATCTTCGATTCTTGCGGCTGCCGTCCGGCGAATGCGATAGACCGCGCCGATCACATCGGGCTTGGCGAGTTGCGAGGTCGGGCAGCAGAGTTTGTACCAGCCTCCCGTATCGCACACGATCACACTGCCGTCAGCATCTTCGATGACATCCGTTGGATGGAAATCGAGATGATCGGATACAACGAGATCCGAATCGGTCGATTCAAACGTCGCACCACGTGGCTTGAGGGTGTGCCGAGAGACCTTGTGCATGTTGAACTGACAGGCAAACACGTTGTTCAGAAACTCTTCCCCAAATGCATCCGATTCATAGCGAGCCAGGCCGCAAGGAGCAGCGGCCCCCATATGCACCAGTGGCGGCAGTAAGTCGCCCGTTCGCGGGTGAAAGTCTGTGACATTGTGGACCTTGCCATAGACTCCGCCATAAACAGCATGAATCATCCCGTCTCGCAATCCCCCACCAGGGTTCTGCAGGAAGGTCGTCGTAAACAGGCGTTCGCCCCCCGGTGTGAAGACGACGTCCACGGGGTTATCCATCCCCCCTGTCATCACATTTTCAATGGGACCTGTCCCATCCGCCCGACGCCGGAAGATGTGCGACGCCTTCGTGGTAAGAGGTTTCTTCCCTGGCTGTTCATAGGTCTGCTCGGCAAACGCTCCCTTGCACCAATAGATCCAGCCATCAGGCCCCAGGTACGGACCATGCAAATCGTTCGCACATCCCGTCAACGTTTTCCCGGCGAACCATTCTTCGCGCTTGTCGGCCACGCCGTCTCCGTCGGTGTCGGTCAATTTCCAGATACTCGGAGGGGCCGCCACATACAAGGAACCGTCGTACCACAACGTCCCTTCGGGAAACATCATCTTGTCAGCGAACACAATGCTCTTGTCGAACTTGCCATCCCCATCCGTATCCTGCAACCGGACGATGCGATGTGACTTGTCTTCCAGTTGCTTCTGGACGGGATCATTCGAACCTGACGAGTCAGCGACGTACAGCCGCCCAAGTTCATCAAAGTCAGCAGTGATCGGACGGTCCACCAGTGGTGACGTCGCGACGAGTTCAATCTGAAACCCGTCCGGCAACGTGAACTTGTGGCCATTCAACTGCACCTCGCCCGCAAACGCAGGTAGCAGGCAAACGCAGAACAATCCCAACGACAGCAGAATTCGGGGCATCAGAGTTTTCCCGTATCGGTTCACCTGGAATCACGCCAAACGCGTTTTCAGCTCCTATAGATGTACCCGCGCCGATTGCACGAGGGAAGCAGGAAGCAACCGATTGAGTGGATTCCAGCGTTTGGCACGCGTCACCCGACGCGAGTTCGGCAGTGCTCTGCGCATGTCTTCTGGCCGTCTTCTGGCGCCTTCGAAACAAACGACGCATGCTCGGCGCGGGTCTCCCGACCCCGCCGCAACACCTGACCGAAGGTCTCCTCTTCAATTTTCAATGAAATCCAAACCATTGGCAGGACATTGAGGGGCAAAAAGCCGCCGCAACGATACAGGCACAGCCTCAAGTCCAGCAGACCTTCAACTTCTCTCTCGATTGTTCCGTGTCCAATCCTTCCTGTCGGCGTCCGCAGCATCATGCCGCAACGTGTTGTCTGACCTGATTTTTTACCTTCTTACAAAACGATTTTTCACTCAAAAAGAAGTGTTGACCCCATTGGAAAGACCCTCTATGTTCCCGCCGCACGCTGCAGCCAACGCAGCCGCAAACGGTCAACGACAGTACTCAATTCAGAATTTGCCAAGAACAACATCAACCACACTTGTCGCGATTTAATCGCGAAGTGACGACTTCGCCAACTGCATGGATGCAAGCGGCACAGGCACTGGTGGTTGATGATGGGGCTGGGTTCCGCAGGGACGCGGTACAGCCCATTGATATCCAGTCGACCGATCGCCCCGGAAGCAATAGAATCCTTCGCCCCCCTGGGATCTGTTGCTTCCGGGCATTTTCATTCTTTG
>JBAWWJ010000038.1:0-43058 GCA_037146815.1 Planctomycetota bacterium | reverse complement strand
CCTGGATTACTCACCGTACTGGCTTCGACGACCTGATCGGTCAGTTCCCGAGCTTCACCAAGCCGGAAACGGGTGTGATCAAGGCAATCGTCGAAGTTCCGCAGTAAGACAGCGACCGGTAATAGTAAACTGTCAGGTCTTGTTCTGGGATTTATCGTGGGTGGCCAGCCGGGGTTGTAGCGTCTTCGCGAAACCCCGGGGGCTCTTTCGCAAAGCCTCAGTCCACTCCCAGCCGCCCAACTGCACACTCAGTGGTTTTTTGAAATGCCTGTCTTCGCAAGGATCGATTGGTGATGAAATCTGCGATTACCATCAGTTTGGTCAATGAAGCACGTGGCGGACCGTTCGTCTTCTGGGATGACCTGCCCGCAGCCTGCCGTCAAGCATCTGAATTGGGTTTCGACGCGATAGAGCTATTCGCTCCCGGGCCTGATGCCATTTCGAAAGATGCACTGGCCGGCTTGCTGAAACAGTATCAGGTCGGCCTGGCAGCGGTCGGGACCGGTGCGGGTTGGGTCAAGCACAAGCTGACACTCACCAGTCCTGACGCCGCGATACGGCAAAAGGCCATCGACTTCGTCACGTCGATGATTGATTTCGGTGGACCACATGGGGCACCGGCGATCATTGGTTCCATGCAGGGGCGTTGGGGTGAAGGTGTCAGCCGCGATCAGGCGATCGATTGGTTGAAAGCGGCCCTGGAGATCCTTGGGGCACACGCCCTTCCGTACGGCGTCCCCATAATCTACGAACCGCTCAATCGGTATGAAACAAATCTCATCACGACCGAATCTGCTGGTGTTCAACTGCTTCAGTCGCTTCGAACAGATAATGTCAGACTGCTGGCAGACCTGTTCCACATGAACATCGAAGAAGTCAGCATTGCCTCGGGAATTCAGGATGGTGGACGCTGGATCGGACATGTCCACTTCGTTGATTCCAATCGTCGCCCGCCGGGTTGCGGGCACATGAACTACGGTCCGATCATCGCAGCCCTGAAAGGAATCGGCTACGGCGGGTATCTTTCGGCAGAAGCCTTGCCCTGGCCAGATTCACTGGCCGCAGCAAAACAGACGATTGCCAAGTACAAGGAACTTACCGACTGAGTGCCTTGATCAAGTCGGCAAGTTCCGCGTCCTGGTCCGACGGATCCGTCACCGTTCTGGCGATTTCCAACGTCACCAGGTCTTTAAACCTTCGACGCAATCGGTGAATAGCGACTTTGACAGCGTTCTCGTTCATTCCCAGCGACACGGCAGCCGCCGCTTGAGATTCGGCGATGTTTCCCGTTAACCACGGTTTGAGGGTTTCGAACTGAGGTGCTTTCGCTGCCTCCGTCATTTCGTTGCGCAATTGGTCCAAAGCCCGATCCAGGAGAGTCAGTGCCCATTGCTTTTCGAAGGCGGCTTCGGGGGACGGGGCATTCGGATCGGCGACATCGATTCCGGATGCGTCAGCCACCGAATCAAGACTGATGGGACTGGCACCGCCACCGCGTTTGATCGCTCGTTCTCGGTCGCGTTTGTCAGACAGAAAGTGCTTCACCGCTCCCAGCAGGTAGGAACGAAATCGCCCTCGATCTGGATCGATATTCGCAAACGCTCGTCCAGTCAGGATGCGGGTGAAAAACTCCTGAGTCAGATCGTCGGCCGATTCGCCACGTTGCAGACTGCACCGGATGAATGTCTGAACGGGAACGTAATACGAAGTGCAAAGTTGATTCAACGCGACACGAGCCTCGGTCGACTCACCTTGCGACAGCAGAATCTGAGTCCACTGGGTCGTCGCAAATTGGGAACCGGCATCCATCACGTAGGCTCGACGACAAAAAGAAGAACGCCCAAGAACAAAGTACGGCAACAGATCAGAAGCGATTCGTTAGAAATCGCCACTGTTTTCAGGACGGAGTGCGTCTGCGGGATCGTCAGAATTTCTGGGGACTTTCTCATTGTTGTACACATCCCAGGCGATCTTCCCTATCAACGAGTCGATTTTCCATTTTCCTGCGATCCGGCGCAGGACGAGCGGACGCTGCTCGCCACTTTTGTCTGTCCATTTCCCTGTGGCAATGTCGTGTTCGATGACAAGATCGGAGAACGACGCAAGATCCAGAAACTTCGTCTGCAGTTGCAGGTCATTGAAATCCCATTCGTCGCGCCCGTCGTCGGTCAGACACATCCGAAACGTCTGAAAGTTCTTTTCCATGGCCGCACGCTGGACGGTGTCGAGAAACAACTTCACTGCTTCCTGACGATTTTTCTGAACCGTCTCCAGAAGCGACTCATGAAGCCGACGTATCGGCTCTGGCGTCTGAAGTTCCAATTTCGTAAACGAATGACCTTCGCGGACCATCAACGTGGTTGATTGTTCGGTCAGGACCGCCAGGCAGCCATATTTTCCGTCAGCCGCCAGATCAAAAAAGGGGTCTGCATTCCGCAGCTTCGTAATAGCCTGTGGCAACAGACTGAATTGCAGGTGCGGATTCCGGGTGGCGTTTATCCAGTCAGATTCGGTGATGGGTTGGAGGGTCGGTAGGTTCACTTTAATGAGTTCCAGAGTCATTGTGGCAATTTGCGAGCGGTCGTCAGAAGTAAATTCGTCAGGTGCCATCGGCTTGACCAAATCCCCGCCGACGTCGGGTAGTAATTCCCACGGAGTACGTGGGGCAAAGTACCCGACGTCGTAAGCACCAGGTGGTCGTAAATAACACCGAAAGAGTGGTGCCTTGTTTCCTGCAGTCCAGTCGCACGCAACATAATCGCAAGGGTATGCCGTCGTAATCGTTTGCGATTTTCGAGTCGTTGCCCCTACCTGATAAGAAACTGTGATTGCAGTGGTTGAATTCGGAAGTCGAATCAAAGCCGAAGAAAACGGCTCAATGAAGGTTTCTCGATTGTCTACTACGATTCCAATGGGTTGCTGAGATCGTTGCACATTGCAGGGGTAATCGACGCAATTGATCAAGCGAAGTTGTTGAGCCTCTTTCACGGCTGTCGGCATGAGACGACTGCGCTGCCCACTCTGAGAACTTTGGTTGATGGCGACTCGGTCGACGGGCTGTTGCTGCGGCGCTATCGAAAAGTTCCGTCGTTGATTTTCCGAGATCCATCGGGACACACCCATCAAGACCATCATCGTACAAACTGCCGCACCAATGCCCAGCATCACTCGATGTCTTTTGACGATCATGGCACAACCAATGACGACCAGTGGAAGGGCAATCATCGAGTACGGCAGAAATGTAATCGCTCCGTTATCGGCCCACATTGCAATGAGTGGGATTCGTTCCTGGCGCAGTTCGGCCATCCGGTTCGTCACCCGCGAAATCGAGTCCTGCAGCGCATTCGATCCTTCCAGTGTTTGAGCCATTTCCAGTTGCTGCGACAATGAGGCGAGTTCCTCGCGTGACTGAACCAATCGGTTGTCAATCTCAACCACCCTCGCAACGGCCTGCTGCCGTCTAGGCAGTACCTCGTTGGAAACGTAGGCGTACCAACTCGCGGTCAGGGCGACTGCCACCGCAATCAGAACCAGGCCGCAAATCCGTTGCGCGAATGAAGGGGATGTCGCGTTTGTTGTTGAAGGCCGTCTCCAGAAGAACTGTGATTGTGTGACCCACTGCCAGCTTGCGACAAGGATCGAGACATCCACCACGAGACAAACGAATCCCGCCAGAAAAGGAGCCAGCGTGGTCAAATCGCTGAAATTACGCGTGCTCGAATTGTGCTGCAGCGACTCAAGGGTCGAATAAATCAGCAAGACAATCGAAACATCCAGAAATTGCAGCGGCAACGCCCATGCTGCAACGAGTGCCGGGATGATCCCTTCACGACGACATTTGTGACGTTGTCGAATCAGATGTCGCCATCCCAGTCCAATGGGAACGACCAGTGCCAGTAGGCTGGACAGAATTACCAGAATGATGCCGATTAACCACGACTCGGGTGCTGTTGAAGGTTGTTCGCTGGAACCAACCGCCCTGATGGTCACCATCGGCCATAGTGCCACAAAGTATCCGGCGATCGCGGCAATCAGCGCCCACCATCCCGCGCGACCTGAATATGTATCCTGCTCAGGACTGGAAGTGGCTGGATTCGAGCGGGAGTCCTGCGACGGAAGTGGATCGTCTGGATAAAACAGCCGACGCACAAACAGCCCGGCACGTCGAGGCGAGACTTTTTTCAGCCAGAAGTTCCAGACGATGGAAGCCAGAATCAGATCGACAACAATGCAAAGAACTCCCCCCGCAACCGCCCCCAATTCATTCGAAGTGATCTCGAAAACGATGACGTTCAGCAAGATGACAGGAGCGAATGCGATGTACAGGACCAGCGAAATTACCGCAGGGAGAAAACACAGGCAAAGCAATGCCAGAACAACTTTCCAAGGATCCTGATAGAAACTGGCTGGTGGCGATGCAGGTGGCGGCGGAACTGCCTGGTCATTCGCTCTGTCATTGGCTGTCGAAGGCTGGACACGCGCGGAAACCGTTTCCACCTCGGTCTTCATTTCACCCGCAGACTGCTGACGCAGTTCGCGTTCCTTGGCCAATGCCCGCATGACAATTTCATCGACACGTAGATCGATCTGCCGATCCGTCATCGATTTGGCCGACGGTGGGGCGAACCGGCCCATCGGTAATTCGCCCGTCAGCATCTCGTAAAACACGACTCCCAGGGAATAGATGTCGGCCCGGTGGTCAACTGCGTTCGGGCTGATCAGTTGTTCCGGCGCCATATAAAGCGGAGTTCCAAGAACCGACCCCGTCGCCGTCAATCGCGTCACCGCGATTTCCGATTCACTGATGAGACCCGGATATTGCAGTCCGCTGGTCGGTTCCAGATTCGGATCGAGGACTTTCGCGATCCCGAAATCTGCGATCTTCACGCGGCCATCGGAATCCAGCAGGATGTTTTCTGGCTTGATATCGCGATGCAGGACTCCCCTGGAATGTGCGTACTGCAGAGCGTCACAGACCTGCGGAACGATGGCTAGTGCCTGTTCAGGAGTGAACCTTCCGGCTCGCATCGCTTCTCGCAGATTGACACCGTCGACATATTCCAGCATCAGGTAGAAAATCGAACCGGCATCATGTGTGGCGACTTCGCCGAAGTCGTACACGCTGACAATCAAGGGATGCTGAAGTTTTGCCAGCACACGCGCTTCACGCTCGAAGCGTTCGTGGAACGAAGGTTCATTTGCCAGATGTCCTGGCAGAATCTTCAGTGCTACCAGTCGATCAAGCTTGGTCTGCCTGGCCTTGTAGACGAACCCCATACCTCCCCTGCCGATCAGTTCGAGGATCTCCAGATGCGGAAACGCCGTCGCCAATTCCTCAATCGAAGGGGGATCGCGGCGTTCTGCTGAGAACGGTGGACGGGATTGCCCCCCGGCAGGGGAACTTGCAGAGCCAGACTTCGGCTGTTCTCGACTGGCAAATGCAGGGGAATCCACCAGCGAAGCGACTCCCCGCAGCAGGCACTGCGGACACAATCCCTGCGGTGCATCTGCCGGGATTTCGGCCGAGCAGGAGGGGCAACGCGTTGGGGGAATGGTGTTCATGGCGTATCCTGAGGAGTTTCGCTCGTCAGGTTACACGGAATCTGGCACAAAATCGCAGAACTTAAACGATCCGTAATCGTTGAGCATTCCGACTGCTGACTTCAATGTCACGTCAGCGTTGACTAGAATCGTCGCACAGTTCGTAAGACAACGTTCAATAATCAATGAACACTTCTCAGGAGTGAAGCAATGCAGCGACGACAGTGGATGTACTTGGCTATCGCGGGTTTTCTAGCCGGATGCGGATCGGGTCCCGACCATGTTAAGGGAGATACCGCCGTCACAAAAGCGCCCCCATTGGCCAAAGAGGATGGCGAAATTCAGCAGGTCGCGGGCGAAGCGGGTTCGGGTGACTACAAGGTCAAGTTCGAAACGTCAGCCGGAAATTTCGTCGTGCTTGTTCATAGCGATTGGGCTCCCCTGGGTGCGGAACGCTTTCGCGAACTGGTGACCGAAAAATTCTATGATGACTGCAAGTTCTTCCGGGTTGTCCAGAAGCCTGACCCTTTCATGGTGCAGTTCGGGATCAATGGCGATCCGAAGGTGATGGACAAATGGCGCGAAGAGAAGATCAAGGATGATCCCGTTCGTAAATCGAACAAGAAGGGATACATCACCTTCGCGACATCCGGTAAGAACTCACGGACGACTCAGGTCTTTATCAACTACACCAACAACAGCCGACTCGATGACATGGGGTTTGCTCCGTTCGGTGAAGTCATTGAGGGTATGGATGTCGTTGAGAAGCTCTACAGTGTCTACGGTGAAGCCCCCAGCAAACAACAGGGGCGGATCCAGTCCGAAGGAAACAAGTTCCTGGAAGCAAACTTTCCAAACCTGGATTCGATCAAGAAAGCAACGATCGTCCGCTAACGCTTTGGCTCCTTTTGTGCCCGACATCATCTGGCTCTCCTCTAAGGCATAAATCATGCACACATGGCTGTCTCGGATTGTATTCGGAGTGATTGTCGGCACAGTCGGCTGGATCGCTCCTGCGGTTGTGCTGGGAGCCCCAGCCGATGCTGTTCCTTCGACCGCATGTGTTGTCATACGATTGAAAGCACCCGATGCGACACTCGAAAAACTCGCCGACTTTGTCGATGACGTTCAAACCGGGGTCGGGGCCGTTGTCCGCGGCGCGAAAATTCAACTGGGACAAGGTTTCGGAAATCCCGGGTTAAAGGGAGTCGATCCTACTCAGGACATTTTTGTCATTGTCTTCGCCGAACCACAGGTTCCACCGACGGTGGTCTTTGTCATGACGGCCAAGGATGTTGACGATGTGAAGGATGCACTTCAGTCGCAATTTGAAATTCACAGTTCCGGAAAGCTGATTGCCTACTCCACCGACGAAGATGCCCTGGAGCAAGTTCGCAAGCGAATGGATGGCGAAGGGAAGCCACTCTGGTCGAAGATCGATCAGGCCTCGAAGAAGCTCTTCGACACTGCCGACGTTTCCGTTCTGGTCAATATCAAGCAGCTTGCCGAGGACTTTTCTGATGAACTTGAGCAGGCTGAACCGCAGTTAAACGCGTTCATCGACCGGATTCAGGAGATCATTCCGGAAGAACAGAAGGCCCAGATGACTGCGGCATTCGACATGTACCGCGTTCTCGGGGCGGCGTTGATCGCAGGCGTCCGGGATTCCAACAGCCTCGTCATGGGATTGTCCGTCTCAGGTACCGACATTCGATATGACGATCGACTGCAGGTGAATGAGGGGACAGCAACCGCAAAGGCCCTCGCAAGTCAGCCTGCCGGTGAACTGAATCTGTTCGACCGGTTGCCCGTTGGAAAGGCGATTTATGCCGGTATGAAGCTGGATCTTTCGGGGATGATCGAATGGTCCATGAATATGACTCGTCAAATGATGAGCAACGAACTCACTCCAGAACAAGCAAAGCGAATGGAGAACGCTATCAAGAAATTGACAGCCGAGAAATTTGACGAGATGTCACTTTACATGGATATCGTTGGTGAAACTCAAGTTCTGCGGGCCGGTGGCGTGACCGCCGTTCGCTCTCCTGAAACGATGCGTGAAGTGAGTCGCGAATTGATGAAGGCCATTGGTGAAAACAAAATTCACACGCCGCAGTTCACCCAGACTTCGAAGCTGGAAATTAACGCCGAGAAACTCGGCACTGCCAATGTCGACGTGATCACAACCAGCCATGAATACAACGAAGCCATGGATCCTACGGGAATTCAGCGAAAAATTATGACGGTGATGATGGGCGAAGCTGGTATGCAGCAACGGATACTCTACCAGTCGAATCGAGTCGTGCAGACAAACGGTGGCGGGAAAGCCGAACTGGAAGAGATGGTCAAAGCCCTGGACACCGCACCGGCAAAAAGCACTCCCGCAGCGGTCGCTCGAAAGCAATTTGACGAAAAAATAAACGTCTTGGCGCTGATTGACATTTCGCGACTTTCCATGGGAGTCCTCAAGGCGATCGCAGCCAACAACAAGGACGCCCCCATCAATATCCAGGCCCTCTCTGGCTTGAAGCTGGAACCATCGTACCTGGGGTATTCACTGACTCTGGAATCAAATGCCGCCAAGTCACGCATGGTGATTCCCGTGAAGCTGATCAAGAACATCAATGAGATCTTCAATGCCGCGGTGAACCGCTGACACTGGCTGTCGAGTTCGGTGGCCGGGACTGGACTGAGGCTTTGCGAAGGAAGCTCCGGTGTTTCGCGAAGACGCTCCAAGCCCTGCCACCTAACATCAACTCCATTACGAAGACGATCAACGCTGCCGACAACGTAGTAATCATCTCTGGTATTCGCTTAAACTGGCGTATCATTTGAAGGAGTTTCCATGATTGAGTCCGCTCCGATGACTCGACGCGATGCCCTGAAAGCCGGATCCCTGGCCGTTGGTACGATTGCCGCAGCAGCGACTTCCACCGGCGCAGCCGACGAGGGATCATGGATTGACGCTCATTCACATATCTGGCCGGGCGAAGTCGACAAGTTTCCACTCGTCGCCGGCCAGACCGCAAAGGATCTGAACCCGCCAAGCTTTGCCGATGACGAACTGATGGCCATTGTCCGGCCGGAAGAGGTGGAGCGAGTCGTCCTGATCCAGCATTCGGTCTATCACCTGTTTGACAATTCGTATCTTGTCGATGCCGTCCGTCGGCACCCGCAGCGATTTCGAATCGTCGGCATGGTCGATGACCAGGCGGCTGGATCTGGTGCGGCCATGAAAAAGTTGTTGCCGCAGGGTGTCACCGGTTTTCGAATCACACCGTTCATCCGCAAAGAGCAACCGGAGAAATGGCTCGATGGAACGGGTATGCACGAGATGTGGAAGACCGGTGCCGAAACTCGACAGGCGATGTGCTGCCTCGTCAATCCTGAGCAATTGCCGGGGATCGATGCGATGTGCGAGAAGTATCCGGATACCCCGGTCGTCATCGACCATTTCGCCAGGATTGGTGTCGACGGCCAGATGCGCGACGAACAGATCAAGCTGCTGACGCGACTGGCTCGACACAAGCAGACCAGCGTCAAGATCTCGGCGTTTTATGCCTTGGGACAGAAGAAGCCGCCACATCTGGAACTGATTCCGATGATCCGGAAGCTGTACGACACGTTCGGCCCCCAGCGTCTGATGTGGGCCAGCGATGCCCCCTATCAGGTGCAGGGGAATAACAACTACAAGGCGTCCATCAGTCTCGTTCGGGATCACCTCGACTTCATCTCGGCCGATGATCGCCAGTGGCTGCTGCGCAAATCGGCCGAAAAGGTCTTCTTCGCAACGTAACGTTACGAATCTTCAAAGGTGACTCGTGGGTTTACGACCACATACAGGATGTCTGACACGAGAATGCCGGCAAGTGTCAGGATTGCTGACAGCATCAGCGTTGTCATCACCATGTCGTATTCGCGGCGCAAGACAGCTTCGTACGACAGCAGCCCCATTCCATGGATATTGAAGACCACTTCGATGATGACGCTGCCACCCACCAGAAATGGCAGCAGTGATGCCAGCAGGGTGATGATTGGAAACAGGCTGTTTCGCAGGGCATGCACCAGAATGACGCGTGATTTTCTAGCCCCTTTGGCTTCTGCTGTGCGAATGTAGTCCTGCCGAATCACCTCCAGCATCCCGGCTCGCATCTGCCGACTGACGTAGGCCAGCCCCCCGTAGGTCAGGCAGATCACCGGCAGCACGATGTGCTTCAAATAGTCATTGAGCTGCTCAAACGTCGACATTTCAGCAAAGTTCTGAGATCTCAGCCCCATAATGGGAAGGGTTCCCATGAACCACATCCGCAGGATCTCGGCCACCCAGAATGATGGAAGGCTGTACAGAATGAAGAGCACCAGCGTAGTAAACCGGTCCAGGGGGGAATTGGAGTACGCCGCGCTGAAAATTCCTAATGGGACCGCCGCGACATAAATCAGCACGAAGACGATCAGGTTGAGCAGCATCGTCACTTTGAGTGCAGCCCACAGTTCACCCCAGATTGGCTGATTCGTCTGAAAGCTGACCATGTCACCCGCCGCCAGACGTTTCAGAAACAGCCCGAACTGAACAATCAAGGGACGATCAAATCCCCAACGTGCGCGAAACTGCTTTTCGGCCGCCTCGGTTCCTCGCTCGGCGTTCACTCCGGCAGTTGCCTGACCCACCCCCCCAAATTTTTGCGAGGCGGGATCGCCTGGAGCGAGTCGGATCACAAAAAACGACACGACCAGGATTCCGAACAATGTCGGAAACATCAGCAACAGACGTTTGATCAGATAACGTGCCATGCGACCCCGTCAATAACAAGACCTCAATTGGATTGGAATGCTTACGGGCGAGTAAACTAGTCAGTGCAATTGCTCGTCCTTGGGAACATACCATTCAGAGAGATCAAATCCTGGCCGCAGGCGATACCACTTCACGTTGCGGAATCGCTTGTGATAAACGCCAAACTCTTTCGGGATCCACAGGAACATATACGGCTGTTCGCTGTCGATCAGCCGATGGAACGACTGGTGAATCCGTTTCCGTTTGTTTTCATCCAGCGTGACTCGCAACATTTCGATCAGCGAATCGGCCTGAGGATTGGCATACGAAATGGTATTGCTGCCACGCTTGCTGCGTCCGGCCTGCGAACTGTGCCAGATCTGGAACGGGTCACTTTCAACGGGTGTGGCCCAACTGAGTGTGATGACGTCGCATTCCTTGGCACGAACTTTTTCAATGAACGAGGCCCATTCCAGTTGCTGGATCTGCAGATCGATTCCGACGGATTTCAGGTTCTTCTGCAACACTTCGCAGCGGGCGACGTTAATCGCCCGTCCCTGAGCCAGTCGCAGGACGACTTCAAATTTCTTTCCGTCCTTGTCCAGGATTCCATCATTGTCGGTATCGATCCAGCCCGCATCGGACAGGAGTTCGCGAGCCGTTTCCGGGTCATATCCGATCGGCGCCACTTCGCGATCATATCCGGGACCGAAGTAATACTGGGTTCCTGATACGACAACTCCAGCACCATGCAGTTTGGTATCGACGAAGTCCTGCCGGTCCATCAACATTGCCAGTGCAATGCGGACTCGACGATCCTGAAATTGCGGGGCGAGAAAGTTCCAGCCGAAATAACTGAACATCGGGGAATACCACGAAGCCAGCACGAAGTCGTCCTTACGGGGCGAGTCGTACTGCTTCCAGTCTTCGAAGTACTGTTCCGGTGACATGTCGTAAAAGAAGTCGATTTCGCCCGCTTTCAGGGCTTTCATCGCGGTGACCTGGTCAGGAATGAACTTCACGATGATCTTGTCGACGTGCCCCGCCAGCTTCTTGTTCCAGTAGTTGGGATTGCGGACCAGTTCGACACGATCCTTGCTTTCCCATTTGTCGACAATGTACTGCCCGGTCCCCATCGGACTGCGGTTGTAACGAGAGTCGGTATTGAAAAACTTCCCGAATTCGGCCCCATGAGCACTGATTTTCTTTTCTGCCTGTTCCGCATCAGGTGTCAGTGGCGTCAGTGTCAGTTCACGTCCCTGCTCCTTGAAGATCTTCTCGAAGTAGTGGAAGGGAGGCGTAAACAGTGTGATTCCGTAAGTAAATTCAAACGCTTTGAAGTACTGCTGCCGATAACGCATGCGAACGACGAGCGGGCTGAGAGCTTTGCATTCGATCAGATCCGCGTAGTAGGTCCGGATGTGGTCTCCATCGACCGACGGACTGTTCAACAACGTATAACCGAACTCGATATCTTTCGTGGTAAACGGGGTCCCGTCGGACCAGGTCACATCGTCGCGCAGGTAGTAGGTGTAGTACGTCTGTTCATGAACATCGGTGAAGTCTTCAGCCTTCAACGTCAGGCTGGGTTCACCCTTGAGAGTGGCATTCAGCGGGTTTTCCGTCGTCGCAGGTGTCACGATGACCGAGCCATCCGCCTGCCGCTGAGCCTTACCGTAGACCTCAGACCCCACCTTGACTGTGTATCTCCCAGACGGAAGTGACGAGATCTGGACCTTGCCCCCCTTTTCACTCCAGAAGTGATAGCCCATGGTGGCAGCCCCCTCGATCTTGCCAATCGGGTAGACTCCCACCCAGACCCCATCCAGCGGGCTGCCACTCTTGTCGGATGTGGTGACGGTGACAACCGGTGCCGCTGCCGCAGTCTTTCCCTCTTCGACAACGGGCAACGTGTATTCGATTTCCAGGCTGGTGGCGGGGGTAGCCCCTTCCCGTGCGACGCGACGTTCCAGTCCCGGATAGTCTGCAGAAAGCTTGACGGAATCTTCGATCACCCACTTCGAAGCCATATGCGGCTCGTACTCGAAGGTTTCCGGATTCTGTCGAGCGAGACCTTCATGGAAATAGACGCCGATGTACGTCTGAACGGCAGAAGATTCCGTAATTGGATTCAATACCTTCGGCTCGGAAGGAAATCTGACTGTCAGGGTATCACCGGAGGTTGGTTCACTGGCCTTGTCAGTCGCATGTTTATTGCCGACATCCGCCGGAATCTTGCCGGTCAGGTTCAAACTCTGGGCCGCTGACTTCAGGCGAGGGATCTTGATCCCGTTGACTTCGGTCATGATTTCGTATTTGGGGACATCCTTATAGTCTTCCCAGTAGCCCGGTCGTGCGGCGACAGTCTCTTTACCAGCGGCGTTGACATCCTGCCCCGATTGGGTCGTGGAGCTTGTTTCAGGACCGGTCTTGGAACTGTCCGTTGTCCCCTTTTCGCCGGTGGTTGTCCCTGACTTGCCGGGTGGCGTACTGGAGGTTGAACAACCGCAAGTCCAGAGTGCGGCGCTACAAACAACCGCGAAAGCGGCGCGTACTACAAGCCGAGACATGTCTAGGCATCCTTCCTGTTGGATCAAATCAATTCCGTCGTCCAATTCACGGGCCCAGTTCGCCAACCCGTTTCCTGGCAGGCGGATTCTCGCAAAGCTGCACCAAATCGACAAGGATTACTGCGATTTGTTCGGATCGAGTTCCGACGGTTGAACTGGTCGAATGCGCTGCGCTGCGGGATATGGCCGCAATCGTGGCCGCAAACATCGCCTCATGGTCGGACTTTGGATCTCGATGTGAATCTGGCAAGGGAAACGGGGCCGTCCCCTCGATGCTTTCGTCGTTCCGGCTTAATATCAAGCTTCGCGCGAAAGACTTCCACATTCGGCTACCGTCAATTGGTCAATGTGTTACAACTCGATTTTGCCTGCCATCACCAAATTTTTGAGGCAAGGATTTTTTGAGGATCAAGCATGAGAAATGGATTTCGTTTTTTTGTGATGACCGTTATTTATCTCGCACTCGCTGCCTCTCAACTCATTCAGAAATCTGAAGCAGAGGATCTGAAGTTGTCGCGAACCGATGCTGCCGCCCAGCTTGACGCAGCGATACAAGCTGTGGACTCTCTGCGCGATTCCGAGAAGGAGATTGCATATTGTCGAGCGGCTGCTGGCAAAGTCTTGAAAGCGGCGCCGACCAATGTGTTTGTCGAGGAGATCTTTCGGCGAACGGAACAGACGAAAACCACCGACCCGCGTAAGCTGGCCAAAGAGTGGCGGTCCGCATTGATGGACGCTCGCGATATTCTGCGGTTCGAAATTGAAGAAGAATCACCAATTCCGGAGGGGTTTCCCGAGCCGGCACCGGTCGGAGAAATCCGCTTGCAGCAGTACCCCACGTATCGCGTGGCGAGAACGGATATGACGCTCCTGGAAGGAACAGCATTCCTGACACTCTTCAATCACATCAAGGAACGCGACATCGCCATGACTGCTCCGGTCGAGTTGACTTATGCAGCCGAAGGGAACGCGACGAAGAAAACTGCAATGTCGTTCATGTATCGCAGTACACAGCAAGGCCGGATCGGCACTGCGGGGAAAGTCCAGGTGATGGACGCGCCTGCACACATGGCCATCAGCATCGGTATTCGAGGGAGTGCTAACAAGGAACGCGTTGCCGATGCCCGGCGGCGCCTGGAAGCTTGGCTGCAGGCTCATCGTGATGCCTATGAAGCAACAGGGCCACTTCGCGTTCTTGGGTACAACAGCCCATTCATCGCCGAGAAAAAGCAATTTTCGGAAGTCCAGATCCCTGTTCGAGCGAAGTAATCGGACGTGTTCCAGTTTGACTTTGAAAGACGTCAATCGGGCAGATCTTCCTTCCGCGTCCAGCCACTTCGCGACGACTTGTTGGGAGCCCTGAAACTGACTCGAGTATGGTCGATCGAGGTGATCACGAGTTGCTCTTCCCGGTCAGCAAAGCGCAGACTCAATGTCGTCCCCTTGACCTTCCATGTGAACCGCTCCGGCTTCTGCTTGGGATCAGGCCCGCCGGGTCCCACCATCAATTCTGTGCCGGTTCCGTCCTCTTTCAGGACGACGCATGAGTCACACGGATACCACCACTCGCCAACGAGGGCGCTGGTTGAAAGATCCAGACGGACATCCGGATGAATCTGAAATCCGCTCATTAACCAGGCAGCATTTTCAGGGCTTGTTCGGTTGAGATTCCGAATCCGCCATTCGCCGTCCTGCTTAAGAAGTTCGGCATAAATGACTTCGTCGCTGTCCAGAACCGATTCCAGAATCGTAAACGGATTTGCGACAACCAGAGCCCGGTTGCAAGTCGTCAATTCGTAAAATGGATGAAGACGATCAGGGATATTCAGTTTGTCGATATTCATATGCAAAGTGTCTGAAGATTCTTTCGCCATCAGAGCATCCGCGACATCCTCTTGACGGGTGGCCATCGCCTGAAAATAGGCGACAAACGTTTCACGCGGCGATCGTTTGGGCTCAGCCGCAAAAGTCGTTGCAGAGAAAAGTCCTGCACACAGAATCATGGACCATGTTTTCATTGCTGATCTCTCCTTTGAAAATCGTTCTGTCGATGCCATTTTCCTGAACCGCGAATGCCTGAATATGTCACCGTACGACGGACTTCCAGTACGTCGAATCAAGTCAGCAACGGACAAAGATGTCCGTTGTACTTTGAGCGTTACGCCAGCGGAAGACCGTCACCTGCCGGGTTCCGTGGATGTTTGATCTTCAACAGGGTTCACATTCTCTTGAGCAATGCTTTCCCAATCCACAGTTGTCACTAGAAAATCAGCTCCCATTTTTGATGCTTCAATCATCAAGGTCCTCCTGGATGGGTAAACTCACCTCAGCACAGATTCTGACACGTTCTTTTCAAAAAAAGGGAAGTTTTCATTGCGACATATTCTGTGGTCTGAAAAGGGATTTACATGACGTTGCTGAAGTACATGATCCCATCCCTGAGAATTCCGAACCTGTCTGTGTGTCGATGTTGCATCGGCTGGAACCACACGAATAGAATCTTCCTCGTGAAGAGCGAGCCGGATGGAACTTGAGGTCGGCCCCCGAATTGGCGGCTGAGTTTTTCATGATATCCCGGCTGCTGACAACTTGGCGACGAGTGCGACACAGACTTTGCAGTCTGCTCGTGTTAGTGGGCGTCTGCGCGTCCATTCTGCCGATCCCCATTCCTTCCGCCCAGCCTTCCGACAAAGATCGATCTCAGCCGTTTCCCTGCCAGAGTCGCCCCTGTGGATGCCGCTCGGCCGAACAGTGCTGGAAGAAATGTTGCTGTTTTTCAAATGCCGAAAAACTCGCTTGGGCTAAGGCAAATCAAGTTTCGGCACCTGATTACGTCCATGTTGCAGCCGCAAACGAGTCGAAATCTGCGGTCTGTCGCAAGTCTTGTTGCGAGCAAAAACTTGCGTCGGATCTTTGTTGCCGCTCCCCTGAATTACTTGCCGCCTCGCAAGAATGTGAGAAGGCGACGAGCCCGGTTGCGAAAGTCGATCCTGAACAACAGGTCAACTACATATTGGCCTTCGTCGCTGATCAGTGTCGTGGGCAATCTTCGTACTTTAATTCTCTCCCCTGGGCCGTTCTTCCAGACATGGTCACGCTCGATTCAAATAGCCTGGTTGTAGAGATTGAGACTACCGTGTCTGTGACATTGCCGCAGATCACCTATCAGCCGCCAGCTCCACCGCCGCGGCACTCGATTTCTCTCTTCTTGATCTGACTCGCCGATCGACCGCTGATCGTCGCCTGGCATTCCTGATTGCCTGGCCGACTGACGGCACGAATTCGGTGCGGCTCATGCTCGCACGCTCACTCAAGGTGTGGGCTCGCTCTTCACACGACAGGTTCAGCACCTGCGGTGAGCGTGCCACCATGCGCCGCCTGACAGGCAGTCCGAGTCTGATTTCATTGTCGCCCGAAGTGTATCTGCGGGCATTGCGCTACCGATGCGCCTGCAGCGATGTCGGTAAGTGTCGACACATGTACTGGTTCAATTCATCACGAGAGTGAATCGCGCGAACGCCTATGTGCGCGATTCTCGATCGTCTATTCCAAAAAGGTTGTGAATCCATGCTGCGAAGCTCTTTGAATTTCCGCCGACGTCCAGGTTTTACACTGATTGAACTGCTGGTGGTCATCGCGATCATCGCAGTTCTGATTGCCCTGCTATTGCCCGCCGTCCAGCAAGCCCGCGAAGCGGCCCGCCGAACCCAATGCAAGAACAATCTCAAGCAATTCGGCCTGGCGATGCATAACTACGAAAGCACGTACATGATGTTCCCCGGCATCAACTCTGCCACAACACAGTCGGCTTTCTCCCCACAGTCGAAAATTCTGCCGTTTGCGGACCAGGGCAATCTTCAGTCACTCGTGAATTTCAATATCCCCTTGACGACGGGTTCGGGAGGAAGCCAAGCCATCAATGCTCCACAGCAAGCTGCGGCACAGACGGTCATTCCCTTCTTTCTTTGTCCTTCGGACAGCGGACCAACCCAATTCTCAAATAGCGGCGGGATTTGGGCTCCAACGAACTACATGGTCAATGCCGGGACCGCAGAACTGACCGCTGCAGGAGTTCAGCAGTACAACCTGGCCAATCCGAATGACGGGCTGTTCTGGTACACGTCCTGTACACGGTTGAGTGCTGTAACCGATGGGCTGACAAACACGATGTTGATGGCTGAGGCCATTCGCGGAAATGGCACAACGGCGACGGTGCCCCCCACGGGTAATGACCAGCGAAAAATAATGATCTCGGCTGGTGGGGCAACGATTGTGTCCGACGCAGGCTGCCCGGCATTGGCCTCGTTCGCAGGCCGCCGTGGGAACGCGTGGATCTGGGGGAATGGAATGAACACCACGTTCAATACTCACTATCAGCCAAACCAGCCGATACTTGACTGCGTCTCAAACGGGATGGGCTACTTGAAAGCTGCAAGCTGGCATGTCGGCGGCGCGCATGTCGGGATGTGCGATGGGTCCGTTCGTTTCATTAATGAGAATATCGACCGTACGACCTGGCAGGCGATTTCCACTCGCATGGGTGGGGAAGTCATCGGGGATTTCTAGGTAACGCAAAGTCGCGTCCGCTGTCCTAACCAGCTCAATCCTCTCTCGAGCATGTTGCAGAACTGCACGCTTATAGTCCGTTCAAATCCTCTTCAGGAATTCGCTTCATGTTAAACGCAATCGCCCTCACATTGATGATTTTCTCAGCTCCACCGGAAGCATGGCCCGCGTTCCTGGGTCAGGGGGCTTCCCGGATCGACCCGGCGACGATTCCCATGAAATGGTCACCGACGGAGAACATTGCCTGGCAGGCGAAATTACCAGGCAAGGGACAATCCAGCCCGGTGATCTGGGGAAATCGCGTGTTTGTCACCGCGATCGAAGGGACCATGAAGGAAAAGTGCCATCTCGTAGCGTTGTCGCTGGAAGACGGACGGGAAGTCTGGCGACAGACCTTTGCATCCGCCCAGACAGTACGCAGCACCTATACTCAAAGTCGCGCCGCCCCGACCCCCGTCGTTGCTGACGACCGAGTCTACGCGTTCTTTGAAACGGGATCCGTCGTGGCCGCCGATCACAGCGGCAAGCTGTTGTGGCAGCGGACTCTGACCGAAGACTATGGCCCGTTTGAATCGACGATCGGCCTCGCCTCATCACCGATCCTGATCGACGAGACACTTGTGATTCTGATCGACCACGAAGGGCCATCTTATCTGCTGGGCCTCGATGTCAAATCAGGAGAAACACGCTGGAAGACCGACCGCGACAGTCGTTCCAGTTACTCGTCTCCAGCGCTGGTCCCGATCGCTGGCAAGCCACAGATCGTCTGCAGTTCTTCAGGGAGCGTTGATGGCTATGACCCCAAGTCGGGTGAGTTGCTTTGGACTTATGACGAAAACGTCGGGGGCAATCGGACGGGGGCCCCGTTGCCGATTGCAGACGGGACATTTGCCGTGGGCGCTTCCCCCGGAATGCACAACGAGCGTGAAGCCGAAGCGAAGAAGTCAAATTTCATCATGCGAGTCGAATTGGTCGACGACAAATATGTCCCCAAGATCCTCTGGCGGACGGAAGAGGCGATGCCCGCTTACAACTCGCCCGTCGTCCACAACGGATTCGCGTACTGGGTCAATCGAGCTGGCGTCGTCTATTGTTACGATGCCACGACGGGAAAAAACCACTATGCGAAGCGAACCAGCGGTGTCTGCTGGGTCACACCGGTCGGCATGGGGGACCGCATCTACCTGTTTGGCAAAGATGGAATGACGACGGTTCTGGCGACGGGGCCCGAATACCAGGTACTTGCTGAAAACATGTTGTGGGACCCGGAGAAAGTGGGACGCGACACCAGGACTCGCGATCGCTCCTCCAGTGGACATCAAGACCATGGCGGAACGCCGGGATCGGCCGGAACTCCCGCCAACTCCGAACCAGCTAAAGATGGAAAGCCACAGGCAGAAGGTCCGACCGGTGAGCGTCCGAAATCTGCCGCCCCCGCGCCTGACAAGCCAGTCTCATCCGAGAAAGAAACACGTCCGCCAGCGGCAGACGCGAATTCTGCTGATCAACCTGGACGACGTGGAGGCCGTCCTGCTGCTGAAGGAACGTCGGGTCGCCCGGCTATGACTGATAAGGAACGTGAGGAAGCCCGAGCCCGAAATGACAACCGGTTTGCAGACCCGGTGCAATACGGCGTTGCCATTGTGAATGGCAGCATCGTGATCCGCACGGGTGAATTTGTCTATTGCGTTCGTACATCGGCCGCGAAAACGGCAGCCAAGTGAAGTCGGATTCCGACGATTCCCGATTCATTCGCTGGATCGGGAATATCGGCCGATCTGCCAACGACGTTTCCCTGTTTTTTGAGGCGATGCCATGACTGCTGTTCGATTGCTGCGTCCCATTCGAATGATCGGACTGCTCGCCTGCTGGGGGTTCGCATCCGTCTGTAATGCCGGTGTGAACTACGAGGAGCCTCCGATCAATTACAGTAAGACCCCTCCATCGAATGCCATTTCGAGATTGCAGGCGCGGATTGACGATGGAACAGTCGCTTTGAAATTCGAGGGATCACAGGGATATCTGCGCTCTGTTCTGGACCTGCTCAACATCCCGGTTTCATCCCAGGTGATGACGTTTGCCAAGACCAGTCTGCAGGCACACCACATTTCGCCGACAACTCCTCGCGCCCTCTATTTCAACGACGACGTCCATCTCGGGTTTGTTCAAGACGGATTGATTGAAATCGCTGTCTCCGACCCATTACTCGGCATGGCATTTTATACACTCGAACAGTCTGCCACAGAGAAGCCTCGCTTCGTTCACAACGCTAACAACTGCCTGACGTGTCACGGTGCAGCCCGGACTCGAAATATTCCGGGCCTGCAGGTTCGGTCTGTCTATCCCGATCCCAAGGGCCAACCCGTCATTGCTGCGGGAAGTTTGCGCACAGACCATACCAGCCCCTTTGAAAAACGCTGGGGTGGCTGGTATGTCACAGGTCGCCACGGAACACAGCAGCATCTGGGCAACTTCACTCTTCCAGACACAAAGAAACCGAAGTCGATCGACAATTCCGCTGGCCAGAATGTGACGGATCTGGCTTCTCGATTCGATACTTCGAAGTACCTGTCGGGACACAGTGATCTGATTGCGCTGCTGGTTCTGGAACATCAGACCGATGCTCACAACTTCATGACACTGGCGAATTTCGAGACTCGTCATGCGATGTTCGTTGAATCACAACAACTCCAGGAGCCGAACGCTGTGGCAACTGAGATTCAGCAACAGACGCAACGTCGGATCGAAAAGGCCGGCGAAGCACTGGTGCGGTATTTCCTGTTCAGCGGAGAAGCACCACTCAAGGGGCCGTTGGAGGGAACGTCAGGCTTCGCGAAAGAATTCGCCGCGCAAGGTCGTAGAGATCGTCAGGGACGGTCACTGCGAGACTTCGATCTGAAGAACCGCATTTTCAAATATCCCTGCAGCTACTTGATCGACTCGCAAGCCTTCGACGCTTTGCCCGTCCCCATGAAGCAGTACGTCTACCAGCGATTGAACGCAATTCTGACGGGCGATGAACAGTCGGCGGAGTTTGAACACCTGTCTTTTGACGATCGTCAAGCCATCTTGTCGATCCTGCGTGCGACGAAGCCTGAGTTTTCAATGCTCGGGTTTGATTGACGCCAGTTCAATTCTTGCTTCATCCGCATTCATCAGTAAGGATACGTTCCATCGGTCTTCAAGACATTTTTGTCCGGGTACATGTCGATGAACGCGTTGCTGAGAATCAATGCTTTCGCATGACCGTCCATGTACAGATAATTTGCTGAACCGTTGTGTCGACTGTGGGCAATCCAGGCTTGCAGGATGTCTGTTCCCAGCCAGATATCGTAATCGTCCTGACGGGGGTCATCTCCCGACGGCGGGGTAAAGGCGACCGCATTTCTCTCGGAAAAACAAACGAAATTTGACAAGCCGATTTCATTTTGAAATCGTGGAAACGTCCAGAAACCGTAACGACGCGACTTATGGCTGAGCAGCGAATTCATCAGATAACTTGTACGGTGTCCCAGGCCCACGACCACGCCATCTTCCTGATAGGGTCCGGGAATTGAAATATCCGATTGGCATCGGTAGATCGCATTCGTGGCAACATTGACTCCACTGTGAGCCACGGATTCGTTCGATTCAGCGGCACTGCCGATGAACGGCATGAGCTTGTCTTCCCAGTAGATTTCAGCGAAAGAATCGGCGGAAGAACTGAACGCATTCACATCAGCGTCGAAGGGATGATGCAGGAAGAACTTCCCGTTATTCACTTCGTAATACTGGTGCACTGCCAGGCCGATTTGACGCAGATGCGAGAGGCAATCCATCCGTCGCGCGGCCTCGCGCGCCTGTTGAACGGCTGGAAGTATAAGCGCAATCAAGACGGCAATGATGGCGATTACCACCAGGAGTTCGACGAGAGTGAATCCTGATCGACGGGCACGCTGGGATTTTTGTGGCATCGACGTCATGGAATGGCTCTGGAAAAATGGAGGGAACGGGGCAGATTCGTCCGGCGGGTCAAAAAGAGCATAACGCCATCGCGTTCCCTCTTCAAATCCTCAATGACCTTGCGGATTCGACTTGGCGAATATGATTGCAAAGCCATCCGGCACCGGAGTGTTCGCGATTTTGCCGAGATCTTCGCGATTCGATGAGAATTCGTCGGATTTTCATCCGCCACAACGCCACAGCGCGGCATTCTCTTCTTGTAACATTCGTGAGTTCGCCATCCCTGCCCCAGAAGGTAGTTATTCGTTCCAATGTCATTCGAATGCCGGATATGAGATTGCCCACATGAATTTGACAGATCGTCCGATGAATCGATGTTATCTCAATTCACCTTTGCACGGCATTGTCTTGTGGTTGGTCCTCGGCTTCGCCTCTCTTTCAGGACGGGTCACCCATGCTGCTGATGCACAGGTCGTTGGAGCTACGCTGGATGCGAATCGAAACATCCGCTATCCGGACAGTCACGCTGTGGTTGATGTCACAAAGGCTCCGTACCTTGCCAAGGGGGACGGAACCACGGACGACACCGATGCCATTCAGCGGGCGCTCGTGGACGTCATGGGACAACACAAACTGCTTTATTTCCCCAACGGAACATATCTGATTTCCAGGACGCTCAACTGGTCGAAAAAGAACTCGGCCGGAAAGGAGGCCTGGGGGATGAACTTTCTTCAGGGACAGAACACCGCGAAGACCGTGATCCGACTGAAAGACAGTACCTTCACCGATGTGGCGCAGCCTGCAAGCATCATGTGGTGTGGCGGTTTCGGGTCGGCCGACTGGTTCCATAATTACGTCCAGGACATCACGTTTGACGTAGGCAAAAACAATCCGGGCGCGATCGGTCTGCAGTTCTACTCGAACAATTCCGGTGCCGTGCGAAACTGCCGCTTCATTGCCAGCGAAGGGAGCGGCCTGGTGGGACTCGACCTTGGCCATCGTGACATGAACGGCCCACTGCTCGTGCGGAATTGCGAAGTCATAGGCTTCCAGCGTGGCATCAGTACCTCACGAGCTGTCAATGGACAGACCTTTGAAGAGATCACCCTGCGCGGACAGACCCAGTTTGGCTTTGATAACGAGGGTCAGGCGATCAGCATTCGGCGACTCTACAGCGAAAATTCTGTTCCCGCGATCCGCAGTTACGGGACCTTCTGTCTCGTTGATGCAAACCTCGTGGGACGTGATGGAGCCAACCGGTGGCCTGCGATGATCAATTACAACGGCGGCCGAATCTTTCTGCGTGATATCCAGACCTCCGGTTATGCACGCGCTGTCGGTGATGTCGCGACACCCGACTGGTTCACGGTGACGAAGATTACCGGAGACGATAAGCCCGGCAGTGCAGGACCGACGATTCACGAATACTGCTCGCATCAGGCAACGAGTCCCTTCCGCTCGGCGACGGGTTCACTGCGACTGAGCATCAAGGAGACACCCACTACTACGTGGGATGATCCACGGACCTGGGCCAACGTCGACAACTTCGGAGCGGATCCGACAGGACGAGCCGATTCTTCTGCCGCCATCCAGAAGGCGATGGATTCGGGTGCGACGACCATCTTCCTGCCAGGTTCCTATGCGCTGCAGTCCACGGTCCTCATTCGTGGCAAAGTCCGGCGAGTTGTCGGCGTGGGGGGCCTGATCGATTACGGAGGCAAAGTCAAACCCGACTTCAAGATCGTCGACGGCTCCTCACAGGTCGTATCGTTCGAGCATTTCGGTGCGATTCATGGCGGGGTCGAAATCGACACGCAGCGTACGGTCGTGTTCAGCAGTGTTTCTGACTGCGACCTCACCAGCACTCGCAAGGCTGAAGGTGGCGAACTCTTTTTTGAGGACTTCGTCACGCACAATCTGGCGTTGAAAAAGCAACGCGTCTGGGGACGTCAGCTCAATGTCGAGAACGAAGGGACGCACATTGTGAACGATGGCGGGCAGCTTTGGGTACTCGGCTACAAAACCGAGCGAGGCGGAACTCTGCTGGAAACCCGTGGCAGCGGCCGCAGCGAGATCCTCGGTGGATTCAGCTATACAACCACCGCTGGAAAACTCGCCCCGATGTTCGTCACCGACAATTCATCCGTCTTCACGTTCTTCAGCGAGGTCTGTTACAACGGCGATCCCTTCGCGACCATCATCCATGAAGTCCAAAAGCGGTCAGAAGTCACGGTGAAACGAGGCGAGGGGACCTCTGCGCCGTATGCTTCACGACACGATGGCAAATGACCATCTGGCTGGCACTGTCGGCTATTTGGGTTTCGATTCTGGAATTTCAATGCGGCAGCAACCGAGGTTGAGATATTGCAGGGAGGGACCTGTTCCCTTCTGCAGCAAGTCGCTCCGCAGACTATAAACCATAAAACGGCCATTGCGCTTCACGTCAACCAAGTCGGCGTGCTTCAGGATCTTGAGGTGATGTGAAACCGTAACCAGTTCCGTCTCCAGGAACTCGGCAATGTCGCTCACCGTCATTTCCCCATGTCGCAGAATATCGATGATTCGCAACCGGATCGGCTCGCTAAGCGCCTTCAGTTGGTCTGCACACGAATTGGATTGAAACGTGTCGTTTTCCACAGTCTACACCGGTGTGAGGATGAATCGTGGCTACGAAGTTCGTTAAATGAATGTTAGGGCGCCTTCGCCTGAGCGCCAACTCGTGAATCCCTGTTGTCCTCTGAGGCGAAGGGGCACCGCAGTTGGCACCCCTCAATCGATGCTGGTGCACCGGCTACGTCATTCTTCAAAAGCGATTTGAGCCTGACGGAAACCAATCCATCAGGCTCAGAGATCTTATCGGCTTGCCAATTGTCATTCTCGATTAGAAGTTGCCGACGATTTCGCGTCCCGACCGGGTTGCAACCGCCTGCCAGAGTAGTCCATTAATCTGCTGATTGACGAATTTGACGGATCCGTCGCACATCAACACATTCACTCCACCGGGATGCAGACTGCGAGCCGCCTTCCAGCCCATCGCCGTGTAACCGTAGTCATAAGCATTGACAACACAGTCCATGTTGTTCGAGTTGGGTGTGTAGTAGTGGTTGTAAGACGCACAGCGAATCTCACCGGCATACCACGCGAACTGTCGGCGCTGTGACAAATTGAAGTATGGTGGATTGGCGCAAGCACTGTCGGTAATGAAGATGCCTGTGGTGTATCCCAGGTATCCATACACACGTCGACGATCAACGGTCGCAGGCAATGACGTTGCCGAATCGGGCCCTGCTCCCAGCAAGCTTTCGGAAAACGCGACCGTATTACTGCTGCCATCCGTGATATCTTCGATTCGGACACTGGAGTCTGCGAAGAATACACCATCCGCACCAAGCGGAGATCCATTCATCTGGACATTTCCACCAAGTGTGTCGACACCACTTCCCTGATTGGCGCAATAGTTCGTCGGTGCCAGACTTGTCACGCCATAACCACCATCGATCGACTTGCCAATGTCGCTTGGGCAAAGGAACGTCGGAACCAGCGACGTCACTGCTGTCATCGTATTTGGGTCGCCACCAGCAATCATCGTCACACCACCCACTTTGGCATATGTCGGCAGCGACAGATTCATCATGTTGTAGACGTTGGTCTGTTCCAGGTGAGGATTGAGAAACGCCAGCACGCCCCAGCCACCTGAAGAGTAATTGTAGTTCGTTCCACCCGGGCACAAGTTTGGTGGAAAGGTCTTCATCACGCCGTGATAGTTGTGAAGTGCCAGCCCAATCTGCTTGAGATTGTTACCGCATTGAGCACGTCGAGCCGCTTCGCGAGCCGATTGAACTGCGGGCAGAAGCAGCGCGATGAGCACCGCAATGATCGCAATGACCACCATCAATTCAATCAGCGTGAATCCCGGGCGGCGTTTGACTTGCCTTTTCTCAGTCATCGTGTTTCCTTCACAAACAGGAGAAGCAATCGGTGTCCCGTAAATTCGAAGTCCGGTGTGGAATCGAGGAACAACAGTCTTACAAATGTAAGATTGTTATAGCGTCAGAATGACTTGTCAATCGAAGGATCACAGATTGGAGCGACCGACGGGTTGGAAAATCCATCGCTCACCGTCCTGCCTCCAGTTCTGCGCCAGATCAGAAACAGGTTGGCCGCGCTGAATTCGCAAGCCGTCGATGTGGACCTGAACCCGCGCGTTGGGTGGAGTGGCGTTGACGATTTGCACATTGAATGTTGCATCACGTTCCAGTGTGGCCGGAAACGCTATCACAGGGGCAGGGTTATCCATCGCCCAAAGGTGCAATTCCTGGCTTTGCACTTCGTCGGTGAGTTGACGCATCGTGCGGAAATCACCTTTCAACCAGGCGAGTGTGAATAACTTGGCCCGCGGTTCCAGTTCTGTGGGATAACCGGGGTCTTCTGGAATGCGTTTGTCGTACGACTGAGGACGAAGCCACATGATGGCCATCAAGACAGCCACTGCTGCAATGACAGCAACGATTCGTCGATCGGTCCCGATTGCAAAGCGGTTACGAAATTGACTCCATTGACCCCGGCGGTTCCGCACCATCTGGACAAGGGTCCCATCCTCTTGGACTGCGAAGTGACACGAGCAGCGTCGGCAGGACATGGCTTTGCCGGGTTGCAGGCGTTCCCAGCGGATATAGTTCAATCCATGGCATCCAGGACACCGCACTTCAATGCTGGTTTGAGCAGGTTGTAAAGTCTCGGTACGGGCCGTGCGAGTCGCCAGGGCCGCCGCCATTTCCGCAGCCGACCTTTCAGCGCCACTCGGGAGCGCAGAAATCACCGGGACTGTCGCTGCGGTCGATACCTCTGTCGCCATTGAATCGGCCTTGGAGACTTCCGTTCGTGATGATTGGGATTCTCCTTGAGATTCGTGGTCCGGCGCAGAATCGGAAAGTACAGCAATGGCCAGATTATCCAAGTCTGCATCCGACATGTTGTCAGGCGATTCTGTGACAACTTCCACCGGAAGTTCTTGGGAGTGGCGTATGTCGGAAGCAGACGGGCGTGGATCGGTTTCAGACTTACGCTGCGATTCCGCAGGCTTGGGTTTCCCTTTTTTCAGCGGCCGAAACTTCGCTGTTGGCATCGGTTTCGATGCTTTCGCGGGAGCGACATCAACACCTAATTGAGACAAACGCTCGATCGCTTCCGGTAGCCCTGGCTGAATTGCCAAGGCGGCCTCAAATTCCAGAATTGCCTTCTCGCTGTCGCCACGGGAAAGGCAGATCAATCCACGGTTCAGGTGCGCCCCCGCTCGATTCGTCCGCTGCTCAAGAAGCTGTTCGAACTCGGACCAGGCGCTCTCCAACCGTCCCATCATGCGCATTACGACGGCCCGGTTGTATCGGACAATCGTGCTTTCCGGGATGATCTTCAGCGAATGGTCATAGTCTTTCAGTGATGCGTCGAAGTGACCGCAAATCGCCAGTGCATCGCCGCGCCAGCGAAGTGCGAGAGGATCTGCGGCAAACAATCGAATGGACCGAGTCAGATCGGCAACTGCAAGGTGTGCATTGGAGTTCAACATTCGGATCCGACCACGCTGTAACCACGCCAATCGCAAGTTGCTGTCCAGGCGAATCGCTTCCGAATACAGGGTCTCGGCGGTACGAAAATCCTGCCGCTGATGCGACTGAATGGCGAGATGATATAGCCGCTGAGCTTCAGCAGAATCAGATTCCGTCGCCGCAGATTCTGTTGGGCTACTTTCGATCACCCCGTCGGACGATCCGGTGGTCAAACCTGACGTTTTTCGGACGACCGATGGTGCTGACCATGCAAGTGACTCCACCGCCGAAATCAGCCGTTCCGCACAGTCCTGAGCCTGGCGGACACGCTCTTCCAAACGATTGAGTGCTTGGTCGCAGTGGGCGTCCGCAAATTGCAGCAGTTGCTCTGTGGTTGTTCGTGAGACATTGAGCTCCGCACGCAGTTGAGCCAATGTCACAGTGCCGCATCCGGCAAACATGGCATACAGTGACGGCATCGTCTGCGTCAGCACGGACGAATCATTTGGTCCCGCGTGCAGCAGAACGATTACTGCTGTGCAAAAACGCTTTAAGTGGTAATCAAACGGATTGACGTATGTGGTTTCGTCAGAATCGGTGACTGTCGACTCAGCGAGGTCCGACAATGCGATGACATCTCCGTCGGGTTTCCCCATCAGACATTCGAGAGCACTGATCACTCGAGTTGATTCCTGGGAAATCCGTTCGAGTCCCGCAATGAGGCCACTGGAATCGGTTCCGCAATGGAGTGCTGCCAGCCGCACGAGTTGCTGTGATTTCTGCTTCCAGCTGTCGAACTCTTTCGTCACGTGATCGATGACTTGCCAGCACGCTTCCAAACTCCGGGGAAACGACGGAAGGAGGTCCGTCAGGACCGATCCGCGCGCAGCCTGACCGGACAGGAGTTCCAAACACGACTCACAGAACTCCTGCAGTTGAAACTCGATGATTTCAATGGTCGGTTGCGACCCCATTTGCCCCGCCTCAATCCAAGGCCGGAATTCTAGTCACGATCACTCAGCAAACAGATTTTGCTTTAACCGCAAACTGAAGACGTCAGTGTGATATTCGTAAGTTCGTCAGATCAATATCCACTGAAGAGAAGCGTCTGTCAAGTGCCCTCAATGATTCGGCATTGAATCACGGGCTGAGGCAAATGGCTGAAGGCGGCACCTAACGGGGTCAGCAGACGGGCGACACCCCGCAGCTCACCAGTTGCTCGGTCTTTTCGGCGATCCGAGTAAACTGGTCAGTAACCCCCGCAGCTTCGAGTGCGTTCCAGGTGTTTCTGCAGATTTCGACGCGTTCGCCCCGAGGGTAAGAATGTCCTTCATCATCATGGATGACAGCGAACGGGCCTCGATAGACCACGTCGAACCGGCCGTTACAGGGAGCTTCGGCGGCGATTCGGGCTTCAATAATCGTCTCACGCAGTTCGACCCCACCGAGGTCGAAACATGGCTTTGACGCGAACTTTGATATTACGATCTGCTCAAATTCGGCATCGCGCAGTGCTTCCAGAAGTTCCGCACGGACGGGCACATGCTTGACGACCGACGCGCGCCCCGGTAGCGACAACGCTTCGTCCGCCACAGCAACATCCGAAGTCATCTGATGTAAATGAATCTTTCCGCCCGGTCGCAGATGCCGTCGAGCTTCACTCAGTCGCTCCCGCAATTCGCTGGGAGTTATGGGAAGATTAAACGTTCCACGGAGACGGATTTCGTCACACGCCTCCAATGGTGGAGCAAAGGGCTGCCCCATAAAATGTTCATACACAACTGGTTCGCGAGCCGACGTCATTCGTGCAGCAGCTTCGGCCCCAATCATGTTTTCCAGGGGTTGTCCTGCACCGCGATGATCAATGTCGCCTTCCAGAACATAGAACTCCCACAAGCGTTGATCCAGGTCGTTCACCCAGAACTTCGTCTGCTTCGCATAGCAGCATTCAACCCCTTCTTCGCGTACCGTGCGAACCCCGGCCTGCTCCAGCCTTCGCTGAACATCCACCAGCGATGTACTGTCTGCAAAGCGGAATCCGACATGATTCAATGAGCCATGCACTGCCGGCGAACGTGGTTGCAGAGAAAAGACCAGCGGCGGCGAATCCAGTTCGAACTTCGCATAATCTGATTGCTTTTTTGCGGCTGGCTGACCAAGCACTCGTTCGAAGAACTCAACCGCTTGCGGCAAGTCCGAAACATTGAGCGAAAGGTGAAAGCGAACGGGAATGGTCCCGTTGCCTGTTGTAGAACCAGAGTTCGTGGCCACGGATGTCATATTGAGGACTCCTGAACTGTCAGAGTGATCGGAACCTGTGAAGTTTGGGGCGCCTCGTCTGGCGAAGGGACCCGAACAATGAGCGACCAAATGCCCAGCACGGCTACGACCCCGGCAAGCACTTGAAAAGCGGGCGCGTAGGAATGATACCGTTCGAAACATTCAGCGAAGACTTTGGGACCAGCAGCTGATGCCAGCACGGTCATCATCTGGGCCACGGATTGAATCTGACCGAGATGCTTCCGTCCATAGGCCTGTCCCCAGACGGTAAAGAATAAAACGGTCGTAATTGTACCGCTGATTCCCGTACCGATTCCATACACCGTGATAGCCCACGTCGAATGGATAAACGGCAACCAGACCAGACATGCCGCGAGCAGAAACATCCCGACCGCTTGCAGTCGATTCAACGGCCAGTGCTGTCCCAGCCAGCCGACCGGTAATTTGACGGACAGGCCCACCATTCCGGTGAGTGTGATCAGATTGTAAAAAACTTCCGGCGGAAATCCCTGTTGTTTCAACACCGACTCATTGAACAGCGACTTGCCAGATCCGATCAATGCGATGACCGAAATCGCCAGCCCAAACAGCCAAAATGCCGGAGTCCTCATCGCCTGAGCGAGAGTAAATCCAACGTCAGCCTTACCGACATCGTCAGACGCGATTAGCAGTTGATCGATTCGCGCCCCGCGATCTGGCAATGATCCTGTCGAGTCTGGTCCCGTAAAAGCAGGAACAGGATCTCGCGTCAGTAAAAACGCCACGGGCGTCATCACCAGCAGAAGAATCCAGCCCATCCCGCCCCAAAGGACTCGCCAGTCGTCCGTTGCGAATGGCTTGGCAAGCTGTGCCGAATAAGCAAATCCAAAAGATAACAGAAGAGAATAGACTGCCATCGGCAGACTCATTTTCCCCGTAAACCATTTTCCAACCATCGTAATACTGATGATCGAGAGCGCGCTCTGTCCGAATCCTCGCGTCAGAACAATCACCACGAACAATGACCACCATCCTGTCAGGCGGGTCATCGCCACGACTGCCATCCCGAGCGCTGCGACCGTGACAGTGAGCGTGATTCGCAGGCCATATCGGTCAATCAAATAGCCGCAAGGCAGACAGAACAACCCACCGAGAAGTGTCGCCCACAGATTCATGTCGGCGTACGTCACGCGATCCAGGCCAAACGCCGGGTCCGCCAGCAGTCGCTCGGTGATCATCCCTAACCCATGCGTCCGACCGGGCAACGTGGCAACCATGGCCAGCGCAGCCACGCAGACCATGACCCAGCCATAAGGATTTGAGCGAAGGGCAGCCCAGATTCGAGACATCGACAGATCACCTCAATCGCCTGTACCACAAAACTTATTGGAAATAGGTTTTGCCACCCGTCTGGCTTTCAACGCGGGCACGCATTTTGTCTTGAAACTTCGCGTAATGAGCGGTCCGCTGGTCACCGCCGTCGGATGACGCGTTGTAACTCACGTAAAGCGTGCGTCGCATTGCGTGTGATCGATTGGGACTCGATCGATGCGGCGTGAGCCCATGAAAGATGGCTACGTCGCCCGGTTGCAGTTCCAGCCAGGTTCGCCGAGCCGGATCGACGGTCTCGTCCGGCAGCATATAAACTTCAGGGTTGTTGGATAGAAAATCGGCGTGATAACCAGAAAAGACCTCGGTACATCCGTTCTCGCGAGTCGTCTCGTCGATCGGGATCAGTACCGTCACGAACGTTCGTGGGAACCCTTCCCAGTACAGTGGAATGTCCTGATGCAGGTTGTATCCCATCGCTCCTGGCAGTTTGAAAATCAGCTTCTCTTTGAACAACAGCGCCGGTTCTTCGTAGATCGACTCCATCACATTCATGATTCGCGGATCATGAGTGAATTGCTCGCAAATCGGTGAAATATCATTCACGGGATCGAAGACTTCAAACAGGGACTCCCCCGTTTCATGGTGAGCCATATACCGACATCGCAGATTGCGAGGATTGATCAGATCGGCACATTCCGTCAGAAGTCGCTCGGTTTCTTGACGCAGCCCCTGAATCTCAGTTGCAGAAAACAGATTACGAACCACGACAAAACCGTCTGACCGATACCGGTCGAGTTGCTGTGGCGATAACTCGCTCACTCCGGCGGTCTGCGAAACAGGACTTGACGCATCCGCTTCGGCAATCATGTCCACCATCCGAAGTCTCCGCTTTCAATCGATCTGCAGCCATTCCTCTGGTCATCACCATAGCAAGACACTCGAAAGACCGTCAGAGTGTCAGAATGACGGCCTGAGGGCGTCCTGTCAACCAAACCATCAATCACCCCCTTGGAATTTAAACTTCACGCAGCGGGCAATCGGACGTTGGCGTTTTCCTTCCGCGCGCGCTATTATCTGGCCAGTCGATCTTGAGCCATGTGTCATCAACTTTGCGGTAAAATTTGTGGAAAGCGACACGTTTCAGTCTAAGTCCTGCGCTGACCAACTGAAGGCGCTGAGCGAGCCGATTCGGCTACGCATCATCGATATTTTACGTCACGGCGAAATGACCGTCGGTGATATTACTGAGTTTCTGGAAACAGAAATGGTGACGGTGTCTCATCACCTCAAGATCCTGAAACATGCCGGGTTAGTGGAAGTCAAGCGGGATGGCCGTTTCATGGTGTACAGCCTGCGTCACGATTTACTGCAAAAAGCCAGCGGTAACTCACGGCAATATCTCAACTTAGGTTGTTGCCGCATTGAAGTTCCGTCGAAGAAACCAGACTGACCTGTTCCAGTCTGCCGAACCGAACCAGGTTGTCTCTTATTCGCCTCGCTCCTTCTTTCCTTTACCACCCTGGCCGCCGCCACGATTACCACCACCGCCCTGCTGTCCGCCTCGGGGCCGTTCGGCTTTGGGGTCGTAGTTCGGGTTGGCTTCCTTGGGAATCGCGGCACCCGTTTCGGTCTGCCAGGACCGCAAGGTTCGATAAAGCGCGGCTGTCTTTTCGGGCTGCGTCTTCGCCAGATCGCGCTCCTCGTTGGGATCGTTCTTCAAGTTGTAGAGTTCGCGGCGACCTCCGTCTTCGTAGAACTCGATCAGCTTGAAATCCCCCTCGCGAATGGCACTCGACGGAGTTGCTTTGCCGACATAGCAGGGAAAGTGCCAGAAGAGTCGTTGGCGTTGCAGATCGGATTCGCCGCGCAAGGCCGGGACCAGGCTGATCCCGTCCAGAATCTGATCCTTTGGTGCGGCTGTTCCTGCCAGTTCCAGTAGTGTCGGGTAAATGTCGATGCTCGATACAGGGGCGTTGCACTGGCCTCCCGGCTTCTTGATGTCTGGCCCCGAGATCACGAGGGGAATCCGGATTCCTCCTTCATACAGTTGGCCTTTGCCGCCACGCAGTGGCGATGTGTATTGGTCGGTTCCTCCGTTGTCCGACGTGAAGATCACAACGGTGTTATCCGTCAGCTTCAATCGAGCCAGTGTCTCCACAATCCGACCGACATTCTGATCGACTGCTTCAATCGTCGCCGCGTAGGCGGGGTCGTCGCGACGGTCCTTATTTGCGGATGCCTTTCGTTCATACTTCTTCAGCAGATCTTCCTTGGGTTCAAACGGGGCATGGACCGCATGATCGGGAAGATAGGCAAAAAAGGGACGGTCCTGATTGGTTTCGACGAACTTCAAGACTTCGTCCGTCAGCCGATCGCTGAGATAGTTGCCGCTCTTGTCGAAGTACGCGTCCTTGGCGAAGCCGATGTTTTCGGGAAACACGACCGTCTGGAAGCCCTGGCCACCCGGTGTGACCGGACCGCTACGGCCTCGTCCGAGATTCCACATCCCAAAGAAGGCGGTCGCATATCCGCCTGATTGCAGTGATTCCGCAATCGTCACCACTTCCGTCGCGAGATCTGATTTGCTGTCGGCAGCCGTCAGCTTATGCCAGGGGGAACCGACCGGCTGGCGTGGATCGACGACTGTGTAGATGCCATGTCGCGGTGTGTACTGTCCCGACATCAGACAGGCACGTGTCGGAGCACAATTGGGAGCACTGGCATACGCCTGCGAAAAGATCAGACCCTTCTTGGCGAGTCGGTCGATGTTCGGCGTTTCAACAAACCGATTCCCCATGAATCCGACATCTCGCCAGCCCATGTCATCCATCAGGATCAAGATGATATTGGGTGGCCGCTTTGCATCGGCAGAGAAAGCAGAGTTCCCGATCAAACCCACCAGAGCGAACGCCAGCAGCAACTCGCGAGTCATACTATTCTTTCCCTTTCTCACCGCGCTTCCCTCCCTTTTTTACAGGTGCCGCCGGTTTGCTCGGATCGAAATTCGGATTGGGGGTCGGAAACTGGGCCTTCACCGTTTTCAAGTAGTCGGTGAGTCGCCCATTGAGCCGCTGGGCATCGCGAGGCATCTGCTTGGCCAGATCATTCTGTTCGCGAATGTCTTTGGAGATGTCGAACAGGGCGACTCGATCATCTTCATAGAACCGGATCAACTTCAAATCGCCGATAAAGATTGCTGAATGAGGCCCATCGTCACTTTGATAATGCGGGAAGTGAAAGACAACTTCTTCACGCGGTCGCTTGACCGAGCCTTTGCCGTCGTGCGTCAGCAAACTTGCGATGCTTCCCCCTTCAATTCCAGCGGGAAGTTTCTTGTCCGGGATTCCGGCCCATTCGCAATAGGTCGGGAAGAAGTCGAATCCGACCACGCGTTCATGGCACCATGAGCCGGGCTTGACCCCGGGCCCGCGTATGATCAGTGGAACTCGAATTCCCCCTTCCCAGACCGATCCCTTACCACCATTCAGCCCAGCTCGCTTGCCTCCGCCAGCACCATTGTCAGACATGTAGATGACATAGGTGTTCTTGCTCAACCCCAGGCGTTCAATGGCGTCCATCACACGTCCGACGCCCGTATCGAGGTCTTCTGTGATCGCAGCCGTCGTCGCCTGTTTGGGGTTATTCCCTTTGTTCAGATGCTCGTACTTTGCCAGGGTCGCCTTCATCGCATTCTCAGACGCATGTAGCGCGTTCCATGAAAGTTGAATGAAAAAGGGTTTGCCTGCTTTCGAATTCTTTTCCATGAATGCGGCCGCTCGATCCGCCATCCCGAAGATGTCGACCGGATTGGGATCTTTGAACTGAAACGCATTTTCATTTCCGGTGTCGCCGTCGTGTTCGTCGTAACCATGAGCCCCCGGCCCGCCACCACTGATGTGCCATTTTCCATAGTGCGCCGTGGCATATCCCGCTCCATGCAGCAGTTCGGCAATCGTCGTTTCGTTCGCAGGCAGGCTCTTGATGATCCGTGGCTCGAGCAGCTTATGCCCTTCCTCGGCTGGTGCCGCTTTCGTCCAGTGGAGTTGAGCGGGACTTTTACCCGTCTGCAGGCTGCTGCGCGTCGGTGAACAGACGGGGGCAGGGGCATAAGCGGCGGAAAATCTCATTCCCTGAGCCGCCAGCTTTTCCAGATTGGGAGTACGGTAGATCTCCCCTTTCGAACCCGCGAAATCTGGATGCATCGGAACCGACAGCCCGGACCAGCCCTGATCATCCGAAAGCATGAACACGATGTTCGGTCGATCCGCCGCGAGGCTCACGGATGCCAACGTCAACAGGACGATCGCAGTAGCCAAACATGACCCGTTGCGGTGCCAACCAACTCCAGAATTCCACATCGTTTCGGTCATCCTGTCAGAATTCACGTTATGCGAGCCTGATTTGTCTGCCCGCCCAAGCTAATTATCCGACAGTGCAAATTCATGACAGGGATTTCAGATCGTACGAGCAAGAGACGGTATCAGGCTCGTGCAGGACGATTATTCCGTCACTTGAATCTCATCGGAAACGCGGGGACGAATTTCATTTCGCTGGACCGGACTCGTCCGTAACAGGTTTCGGCATCCGAAGAATTCGCCGGAGCCACGATTCGCCACGGGCGGCGATCGGCCAGCCGATCAGTAAGCCAATCGCTGCTCCAAAAATGTCTGCGACCCAATCGACAATATCTGCATGACGACCCACCAGCGGCTGAGTCACCTCGTCGAATACTCCATATCCCGCGACGAGTAACCAGACGAATACCAGTTGGCGAAAGGTGATTGGCCGTCGGCTGCCAATCGCGAGGATCAGCAGAAATGCCAGGCCGCCGTAGGCACAGCAGTGCAATAACTTGTCAGCGTGTTCGGCAAGCGCACTTGGAAGCTTGGGAACATGTGTCCCGACGTACATCGAGATCCAATAGGTCGCCAGAATGGCGATCAGCACACGGCGGACAGACTTGCGAATCATGATTTCCGTGAGTCCGCTTTGAATTGGCTAACCTATCAGGACGACTGGAACCAGCAACATTCCGACCACAAACAACGCGACACCCGTCAGGATTGCCCCCGTCGTGTTCGCCCGCGCCTGCATCAACTCCATCTGCTCAGGTGTCGTCGCGTTTTTTGCCGACGGCAGGCAGCAGATCACAATCAACCCGATGGGACCCGATGCAAACAGCCAGAAGTACGGCGCGTATCCTTTAGCCCTCGCGACAAACGGTGAAACCACGAACGAAATGAACGACATGCCCGCGATCACGAAAAACACAATGGCGAAGCCAGCGAAAATCGGTGCAGGGCCCATGTCATTTTCCTCGCGGTCCAGGAGGGACGGCCTCGAAAGACCGTCCCTGTGATTGGCGTCGATAAGTTTCGTTCAAGCGACTGGATACGGGGTCGCCAATCGATACTTCGGGTTCTTCTCCAGGTACGCTGCAATGCGATCGGTTCGCGAAATCCCAATCGGCAGGAAGTCCAGGGCCTGCTGCAATCGATCATCGGGCTCCGCACAACTGAACCGCAGGAATCCGCCACCCGCTTCACCGAAGCATTCACCTCCCAGGCAGGCAACGCCGAATTTGTCGTCAGCACCTTCCAGCAGGTAAAGAGCCAAGCCGTGGCTGGTGATTCCCAGACGATTACAGATTGGCGCCACATTCGGGAAGACATAGAACGTCGCCGCCGGATCGAGCGAATGGAAGCCATCCAGACTGTTCAGGCCGCTGGTCAGCAATTCGACTTTCTTACGGAACTTCTGCATGACGGCATCGCGTTCGGTGGTGTCTCGTTCGAGAGCCGCCTTACCAGCCAGTTGTACCAGAGGTGGCGTACAGGAGAGGGTCGTATTGATCATCTTTCCGATCGCATCAGAAACTTCGGTCGATGCCACGGAAAAACCGAGTCGCCAGCCACTCATGCTGTAACTCTTGCTGAACGTGTATGCGGCCACAGATCGTTCCAGCATGCCGGGTTCTGAAAGCAACGATTCGTGCGTCCCTTTCCAGACCATATGGCAATACGGTTCGTCGCTGAAGACGGCGACGTTGGTTCCGCGGAGCAGATCCGCCACGTCGCGCAGGTCCTGGCGAGTCATGACACCCCCCGTCGGATTGTGGGGCGAATTGAAGAAAATGGCCTTAGGTGAACGATCGGTCTTCAAAAAGTTCTCGATCGCCGAAATCTCGGGCCGGAAACCATTCGACTGCTTCAATGGTGCCAGCACCGGCCGGGCATTACGGCGCAGGATGTTTGGCAGATACGTCGGAAAGTACGGACTGAAAACCAGCACACCATCATCGGGATTCAGGAATGCTTCGCAGAAATATTGTTCGAAGACTTTGGCGCCGGGTGCGACGACGATATTAGAAGCCTGAGCTGGAATCCCGAATTCATGCTTCACAAATGCGGCTGCCGCTTCGCGAAATTCAGGAAGGCCGGGGGAAGGACAGTAGTGCGACTTGTTCTGCTGGATCGCTTCCACACCTGACGATTTTGCGGATGCCGTGCTGTCAAAGGGGCTGTCACCGATTTCCAGTTCAACGACATCTTTTCCAGTGGCCTTCAACGACTTGGCGATGGCAAGGACGTTAAACGCTGTTTCGACGGTCAGTGACTTGGCAAAGTCGCTCAGTTGGACAGACATGCTTGGAAACCCAGAATTCAGGAGGAGTAGAACAATCGCAGAGGCAAATGCCGCTTTTGCAGGTCTCGACCCCGACAGGCTAACGAATCGACACGAATCTCCGCAACAATCGGCGGACTCCATGAATGCTCGATTCGGGGTAGCATCGAAAGGACTCGGTCTATATCTTCGACGGATTCAGGATCAAACCCGCTTCAGTTACGGATCAAGATTTGCCATTGCCATGACCGAAAACTCATCCCAACTTCGCCATGAGACCGTGAACCGGACGAAAACGATCGTCGTCAAAGTCGGTACGAATGTCCTGTCGACTGATGATGACCAGCTGGATTCGGTCCGGATTGCTTCACTGGCCGGGCAGCTCCATGGGATCTGTGCCACAGGCCGAAAACTGGTGCTGGTCTCCAGCGGTGCGATTGGCGCTGGGATGGGATTGCTGGGTTTGAAGCAACGTCCCAAAGACCTGCCTCACCTTCAGGCCGCGGCTGCGACGGGCCAGGCTCACCTGATCCACATCTACGACAAGGCATTGCAGCCGCACGGTTATCACGCCTCGCAAATCCTGCTGACAGCGAACGATTTCAAGCAGCGTTCGCGCTATCTGAATGTACGTAACACTCTGCGAACACTCGCCGAATTTCCGGTGATTCCGATCGTCAATGAAAATGACACCGTCAGCACCGAAGAGATCAAGCTGGGCGACAATGACCGACTGGCCGCGATGGTCGCTGGACTGATTCAGGCTGACCTTCTGGTCATTCTGTCGGTCGTCGATGGCCTGCTGACCGGCGATCCGACCGATCCAAACAGTCGA
The DNA here is from genome assembly GCA_037146815.1 of Planctomycetota bacterium. Lineage (GTDB taxonomy): Bacteria > Planctomycetota > Planctomycetia > Planctomycetales > Planctomycetaceae > Schlesneria. The sequence continues at coordinate 5,072 of JBAWWJ010000038.1, read as the reverse complement.
CGTCTGCCACTCGTCGAAAAGTTCGACGATGAACTTTTGAACCTCGTGGGTGCTTCCAAGAGTTCCCGAGGGACAGGGGGGATGAAAACTAAGTTAGAAGCGGTCCATACTGCGACCGCCGTCGGCGTGAATGTCATTATCGCCAATGGAAAACGCCCAGACGTGTTGAACGAGATCATGCGCGGGGACGATATCGGCACGCTCTTTCTTGGCGAAGGAGACGGCGTATCCGCCTGGAAGCGATGGATCGGCTACACGATGCCACCCAAAGGAAGATTCGTTCTCGACCACGGAGCTCGTCGCGCCGTCGAGCAGCAGGGAAAATCTCTGCTGGCGGCAGGGATCGTCCGCGTCGAAGGGGAATTTCCCAAAGGGGAAGTGGTGTCACTGGTCGACATGGAAACAGGCGAAGAGTTTGCTCGTGGCTTGTCCAACTACGATTCAGTCGCCGTTCGAACAATTGCCGGTCAGCGCAAGGACGAGATCACACGAACGATCGGCACAGTTCCTTATGATGAAGTCATCCACCGCGACAATCTGGTTGTAACGAGTTTAACGAAAAGTTGAGCAAGTGGGTGATGGTGGAAGTACGCGCGATCGCGATCGGCGCGGGTCTCCTGACCCCGCCGAAACGCCCGACCGAAGGTCTCCCTTTTTCCAATCCGTCCAGTTTCGTCGAAAGCCCACTGATCGCTTAAGTCTGATTATTTGGGCAGAACGATGGGGGGCAGAACGATGAAGAAATCAGGATTCTTGCCTTTATCGTTCTGTCCCCCATCGTTCTGCCCAAACTCAAAAAAGCACATGCAATCGGCGCGGGTCTCGTGATCGGCGCCGAAACGCTCGACCGAAGGTCTCCTTCCGTTTCCGCAGTCGCCTGGCAACAAACCAGCCACATTCGCAATTTGCCCGGTCCCAGATTCTGACGTAGAGTTTCCCAGTGCTGTGTCACGAATCATTTTCGGGTTCAGTACCAGGCAATTTGCCGCCGCGAATTCTGGATCAGCCATGTTTTCCATCATCACCGACCACCTGCACTATTACAGGAAATTCCTGTTTCGAGCCTGGGACCACATGGGCCCGCAGGAGTATGTCATTATCCTGATCGGGGTGGGTGCAATCGGTTGGTACATGATGCGCAAAGCCGCACGACTTTGATCCGATCGTCAAATCGCAGGTGAATGGCCGATGGCCTGATTTGATCGGACGAATGTCATTTCCTGGAATTGCCCTCAAAGCCTGCTGGATTGAGTGGTATCTACACATCGCAGAATGCAATTCTCGGTAGGTTCATCCATGGTTTACGGCCCAAAGGCCCAAAGGGCCAGTAGTTCACCCAGCCAGGGCCCTTCGGCCCTGGAATCGATCTCACCAAGATATTCATGAGGCCTGAAGGGCCGGTCGTCCTTTCGATGAGTCTAAAGACCAAAGGAATACTCGGCCCTTCAGGCCTCAGATCCTGTTTTTACACCGTTTCCCAGGGCCGAAGGGCGCCGAAGGGCCCTGGCTGGGTGAACTGCTGGCCCACTTGGGCCGTAAGATTCGTCGCAACCGCCCCAGTGCACCAAGGCGCGTTTTCGTCTCTCAACTTGCGCGATCTCCGTCTCCTCACATTTGACGATGGCGAAACGGGTCATCGTTGGCTTATGATCTTGGGGAGACGCCGTTGCCTCGTTCGAGGCTGCGTCCATCGGCTTCAATCTTGATGAAAACTCTGAGACGTCTTCAGGACTCCCCATGATCTGTATCTCTGTGACTCCCGAATCACGGCAACTGGCAAAAGTCGATATCTACAACGCTGCAAACCAGTGTGATTTGGTTGAGCTGTGCCTGGACCGGCTGCACAAGGAACCGGACGTCAAGGACATGATTTCCGGGTCCAAGAAGCCAGTCCTCGTTTCGTGTCGGCAGCCGGAGGAGGGAGGACAGTTTGACGGAACCGAAGACGAACGGATGACGCTGCTTCGCCAGGCAATTCTGGCCGAGCCCGCGTACATCGAATTGGACCCGGTCACCGCTCAAAAGATCCCTCGTTTCGGTAAGACCCAGCGAGTGATCAGCTTCGCCAGTTCCACACGTCCTCTGGGAAATATCGAAGAAGCATTCGATGAAGCGGTTCGCTGCAAAGCGGACGTCATTAAATTCACCTGGCCTACGGAAACCATCGAATCCGCCTGGCCATTGCTGGCCGTCGTCAGTCAGAAACGAGCCCTCCCCGTGGTGGGACTCGGACTGGGCCGTAGCGGGCTGACCTTCTCACTGCTTGGACGAAAATACGGTTCGCCGTGGATCTATGCCGCTCTGGAAAAAGGAATGGAAGCATTCCCCGGTCAGCCGACCGTGGGGGAACTCGACAACATCTACCGCTGGCGGCAGGTCGATTCCAAGACGCGGTTCATTGGAATCGCGGGTGCGGGTGTCGCTGAAGTCGCCACATCGAAGATTTTGAATGCTGCCTTCGACAAACTCGGCATGAACACACGTTGCCTGCCAATCGACTTCAAGTCGCTCGAACAACTGCCGAAGATGCTCGACATCCTGAAGATCCCCGCCGTGATCGCCACGCCATCCATGGGGCGCCGACTGATGGGAATCGCGGCGAAAGGGGATGAGATTTCGACTTCGGCCCAGCAATGCGATGTCATCATCAAGCAGGCTGACGGCTGGCAGGCCCACAATCTGATCTGGAAGCCGGCTCTGCGAGCTCTCGAAGCGGCCATCGGACGCAAAACACCGGACGATCGACCATTGGATCGTAAGAACGCGATCATTCTCGGGTCAGGTGGCCTGGCGATCTCGCTGGCCCATGGGGTCAAGAAGCGTAACGGACTGGTCAGCATCGCATCGGGCGATGAAGTGGAAGCTCAGAAGATCGCTCAGCAGGCTGAACTGCGTTACGTCCCCGCAGCCAAAGTTTATGAAACGCTGGTCGATGTTGTCGTGGTCACTGTTCCGAACATGGATTACGGTACCAAGAAGTCTCCGATCAATCCGTCCATCTTTCGACCCGGCATGTCTGTGATGGATCTGAGCGAACTTCCCGATGAATCACCGCTCGTCGAAGAAGCCAAGATGCGTGGCTGCAAAGTCGTCGAACCCTCCGAAGTCTTTGCTGACTACATCGGTGGCTTGTTCAAATCACTCACGGGCCAGGATCTTCCTCCAGAAGCGTTTGCCGCAGGGTTGATGGAATGACCGGGGCGTTCCTGGGACTGGGCGAACTGCTTTGGGACTGCTTTCCTGATCGACGATTGCCGGGGGGAGCCCCTGCCAATGTTGCCTTTCACGCTCAGCAGTTGGGCTTAAGTGCCGCGACCGTCACTCGAGTCGGTTGTGACGAACTCGGCGACGAAATCTGCCAGTTCCTGAAGGGACAGGGACTGAGTCTGGATTTGGTCCAGCGCGACCCGATTCACGGAACAGGGACTGTCACCGTCGAACCCGCAGCAACGGGGACCCGGTACACGTTCAAGCCCGATTCCGCATGGGACTTCCTGGAGCCTCAGCCAGCATTACTGCAGGCGATGCGATCAGCGACCGCCGTCTGTTTCGGGACATTGGCCCAGCGCTGCCCTGTCAGCCGTGAGGCGATCCATGCCTGCCTGGCTGCAGCCTCCAGCGACTGTCTGATCATCTACGATGTCAACCTGCGACCTCCCTTCTTCGAACGAGAATGGATTGAAAGATCGCTGCACAGAGCCCGGATCGCGAAACTGAACGACGACGAGGTTCGGCTGTTATCGGACATGCTCGGTGCGAATCGACCTGACAATGCCGAGTTCGCGCACTGGTTGATGGACCGATATCGTCTGGAACTGGTCTGCGTGACGCGTGGAGCGGCGGGTTGCCTGGTGGTAAGCGGCGATGAGATCGTCGATGTCCCAGGTAACCCCGTTCAGGTCGTCGACACTGTCGGAGCGGGCGATTCCTTCACGGCGGCATTGATTCAAACACGATTGGCAGGCTGGCCACTGCGTCGATCCGCAGAGTTTGCTAACCGCGTTGGTGCACTCGTCGCCAGCCGACCGGGGGCGATGCCCGTTCTCACAGACGAACTGACGGCACTGCGTCACGAATTCACCTGATTCCCGAAGAGTCAAGAACAAGAGATCACCATGTTCACAGGTTTGGTCGAAGGCTTGGGTCGAGTTGTTGCGACGGAACCTGAGGCAGCAGGACTACGACTGATTATCGCTCCCCCCGCAACAATGCTGGGAATCGAAGGAGATCGTTGCCAGTTGGGTGACAGCGTCGCCATCAACGGCTGCTGCTTGACCGTCATCGAAATCCGTCACGACTGCTGGGTCTTTCAAGCCGGAACTGAAACACTGTCGAAGACAAACCTTGGGTCCCTGAAAGTGAATGATCCCGTGAATCTGGAACGCTCGTTGCCTGTCAACGGTCGCCTGGGAGGTCACTTTGTCCAGGGCCATGTGGATGGAGTTGGTCAGGTTGAAGTGATTGATCGCGAAGGGGAATGGGTCACGATGTGGTTCAGGGTCCCCGAGAACCTGGCCCGGCTGATGGTCTCCAAGGGTTCCGTCGCCGTCGACGGAATCAGTTTGACAGTCGTCAATGCGGAACAAAACCGCTTCAGCGTCGCCCTGATTCCACACACATTGACAGTCACCACTCTGGGAGTCCGCCAGGTCGGCGCCACCGTCAACATCGAAACCGACATCCTGGGAAAATACGTCCAGAAGCTGTTAGCTGGCAGCACCGCCCCGAAGTAATCGTTGTTGGATGGGTTGTAATTCTTAGTCCGGCAGCTTCATCAGGTAGATATCAAATCCACCGTCTCGGTTGGAGACGAAGCCGAGTCGGCCATCGGTGGTGAATGTCGGAAAATTGTCGATGGCCGGATCGTTTGTGACATTCTTCGCAGGTCCCTCAAGCGGCTGAATGTAGATTTCGCCATTGCCATCGCGTTGCGACATGTACGCAATTGATCGACCATCGGGGGACCAGACCGGGTAGTCATCCATGCCGCGACTTTCCGTCAATCGGCGTAGATTGGACCCATCGGGGCTGATCAGGGCAATCTCCAGATCTCCCCATCGACTGGTGGCAAA
>JBAWWJ010000037.1:0-44032 GCA_037146815.1 Planctomycetota bacterium | reverse complement strand
GTTCGGCGCGGGTCTCCCGACCCCGCCGAAACCGACGACCGAAGGTCTCCTCTTCTCGTCTTTTTTCTTGACGACCTGGCAGGCGTACGTGCGATGAACATCAGGCGCCCAATTGCAGACGGCTATCTTCACGCAGGAGCGTGAAGGCTACTTTCGGAAAGACCCCTGTTCGGCGTGGGTCTCCCGGCCGCTGAAACGACCGACCGAAGGTCTGTTCTTCAATTTCATGCAAGCCAGATATTGGCAGGACGATGAAGAATCATGATTCAGATTTCTTCTATCGTCCTGCCCTCCATCGTTCTGCCCTTCTGAAATTGATTTGACGAACGGCACGGATGCATCGTGACCAGACAAATTCAGCCTCAAGCGAGATTCGGCTCGTCACCCGGAACGGTGATGACTACTGGGGAACCATCATCGTCGTATTGCTTCCTCCCCAACGTATGGTTGGTCGGTGGATGCTCCGTTGCTGACTCCGCGGATATCTCAGGACTGCGGAATGTCAGGACGAAAAAAAACGGTGACCAAAAGTGGTCACCGTTTTTGTATCAATTGAAACGAACTGGCGATCAGATCATCTCATCGTCCGCGTGGATTTCAATGGTTTGCTCGCAATGACCTGCGGTTTCGCAGAGTTCTTCACGAACGATGTTCATAGTGCGTGGTGCTTCAATTCCGATTCGAACAGTGTTCGGTCCAATACGGACGATTGTCACTGTCACGTCTTCACCAATCAGAATCTTCTCACCGGGCTTTCGAGAAAGTACCAGCATGCGGCTCCCCTTTCATGGTCCAACAAAGCATCCCTGTTTTCTTGCACGCAGCCGTCCTGCCTGACCAGCCCTCGCTGGTGTCCGCTTGTTTGATGGGTCGGCAGATCCAACCTCGCCGAATCACATCACCAAACGAACACTACACGAACAGTGTCATCAACCAGACGACGTTGTCATAAAGATAACAGGTCACCCATCAGGAAATCCAGTGTAAATCGTCACAGGCGGAAATTTCACAAAGCTCACCCAATCCGGTGACGGCTCTCTCCTGGTGGGAGCCAGAGCCATGAAACAACGCATCGCATCCAATTCAATGGAAAAGACTTACGAAGAACATCACTCGCCGCGATTATGATCCAGACGGCCACTATTACGGTGCCTTGTTTCTGCGCAGTAATGGGCTGCCTAAAAAACAGGCGGAAATTTACGCGGAAAAACCCGGCTTTTTCAACATCGACGACGATCGTCCGCCGTTGCCGGTTCATGATTCTGAATCGCGAGTCCAGCGGCTTTGGTGATGACAAGACTTGCCGAGTCATTCTCCGCGCCCAGCGCTGCTTGACATTCACTCTCTCTGTGCTGATGCTACGCCACGACTTTCTTGGAACGAAACAGGCAGTCACGAAATCGCGGTAAGGGTGAGAAGCATGGTACGCATCGGTATCGTCGGGATCGGTTTCATGGGGTGGACCCATTTCTCGGGTGCGACCAAATTCACCGAAGATGGGAAAATCACGGGTTCGAAGTTGAAGGGAGCCGCCGTCACGGCGATCTGCACTCGCAGCCCGGAAAAACTGATTGGCGACTGGCGATCAATCCAGGGAAACTTCGGCCCTCGTGGCGCCAACCTCGATCTGACCGAGATCAGTTCGTACGACAACTACCGCGAGATGATCAAGGACCCCGACATCGACCTGATCGACATTTGCCTTCCAAACGATCAACACGAAAAAGTGGCGATTGATGCGTTGGAGGCGGGCAAGCACGTCATCGTTGAGAAGCCGATCGCTCTGGACCCCAAAGCGGCGGACCGGATGATCGCCGCATCCAAAAAGACGGGCAAGCTGTTGATGGTGGCTCACGTCTTGCCGTTCTTCCCGGAATTCAAGTTTGCGGCGGAGGCAATTTCGTCGGGTAAATATGGGAAGCTTCGAGCAGCACATTTCCGTCGAGTGATTTCGCCCCCCAAGTGGTCTTCCGACATGTCCGACTTCCAGCGTCTGGGGGGCTGGGGAATCGATCTGCATATCCACGACAACCATTTTATCAGCCTGGCGTGCGGGATTCCCAAGCAAGTCTTTTCGCGCGGAATTCTTGAAGGTGGATTCGTGAACCATGTCCACACTCAATATGTCTACGAGGACATGTCGTATGCGGTCAGTGCCGTCAGCGGTGGAATCGCCGCAGAAGGCCTGGCATTCGCCAGCGGATTCGAGCTGTTTCTGGAAAAGGCCACGCTGATGTACAGCGCAGGAACCGTTGCTGGTCAATGGTGTGCAGATCGGCCGCTGACCGTTATTGAAAACAGCAAAGCGAAGCAACCCAAACTGAAGGGGGGCAGCGAATGGTGTTCTGCCTTCACCTCAGAGTTGCAACTGGCGGTCGATGGAGTTCGATCAGGCCAGGTTCCTGACCTGCTGTCGGCGGAGTTGGCTCGTGCGGCCTTGAAGATGTGCCATGCGGAAGCTCGCAGTATCGCCGCTGGTAAGGCCGTGCCGGTCTAAGTAAAGCGTCTGGAATCGCCGTTCTGTCGGTCGGCGATGATGTTTTTGAATTTTTGCGGTCTCAACTCTCCATGCTCGAAAACCTTCCCGTACTTTCTTATCAGCATGGTGGCTTGACGATTGAAGGATATTCACGGGCAGCCGTTCAGAGTTACTGGCGGATTCCCGAACTGAAATTGGGATTTGACCTGGGGGGAAGCCCCTGGGACTTCATTGGCATTCCCACTTTTCTCGTGACGCATTCGCATCTGGATCACATGGCAGCATTGCCTGTCTATGTGGCGAGGCGACGCATGATGAAGATGGAGCCCCCCACGATCTATCTTCCTGAAGAAGTGGTTGAGCCAACCGAAAAGATGCTCAAGGCCTGGCAGAAACTCGACCGAGGACGAATGGTCTGCAACCTGGTGGGTGTCAAACATGGTCAGGAGATCGAACTTTCGCGCGAGCATGTTGCGACGGTGTTTGCCACAACGCATACCGTCCCATCTGTCGGCTACTTGATCTGGCAGCGTCGGAGGAAGTTAAAGCCTGAATACCAGAGCATGACCGGGGATCAGATTCGTGAGTTACGGCTGGCAGGAACGGAAGTCACTCACGAACTTCGAACGCCACTGATTTGTTATACCGGCGACACATCACCCGCTGGGCTGGATGCCTACCCTCCCGCTTTTGACGCGAAGATCCTGATCATCGAAATGACCTTCTTCCGGCCGGATCACCGCCGGGAGAAAATTCACAAGTACGGGCATCTGCATCTCGACGACTTCCTGGAGCGGGCTGACAAGTTTCGCAATGAGAAAATCATTGCGATGCATTTCAGCACGAGGTATCCGACCAATCAGATTGAAAAATCTGTGATGAAACGCCTGCCCGAGGAATTGCGGGAACGCTTCAAACTTTGGCTGTAGACGGTTGAATTTTCATCTGAATCGCGATTGAGGTCCGACACTCGGTGTTGAGGTTGCGACATCGCCAACTTGTACCGCAGCTTTTCAGGACCTGCCGTTACTACCAGCACAATCCGTCCGATACGAACTCTGGTGACGACCGTCAAAGGCGTTGAGTTCTTCCAAGATCGCGAAATCCGGATTCCGGGAGGCGAAAGTGGCAAATGTTGCCGCTGGTCGGCAACCGATTTTTGACGTTACGACTTCTGCAAGCTATTTGCCAAGTAGGGGGAAACGCGAGCCTTCATGATCGGACCGCGTGACGAACCTCTTTCAAATCAAATCTCCGTTCGGCACCATGCGGCCGGCTGGCGGTATTTGAGAACCGGGACAGTCGTTTTTTAAGGTCAAGGCGGTAATACGAAGATTACGGTCGGATGGCAAATACAACCATGATGTCCACGCGCCGCTCACCGCTGCTGAATTTTACTGCGCCACTCGTTCTTGAACCTCCGCGCCATTGTGGGCTGTCAGCCGTTGCACTCGTTCCCGGCAGGCACCTGATCGGCAAGAGTGAAGATTGTGCGATTCGGGTCGATGTTGACGGTGTCGTGGATCGTCACGCAATCATCCTCGTCGGTGAAAATCGGACGGTTGTGAAGTCACTCGATGCCCGTACGTGGGTCAACGATGGGCCAGTCGCTGAGATGGCACTCAGATCCGGTGATCGACTGAGCGTCGGGCCACTCACGTTTCGCATTCGATCGGCAACAGGTGAAGAGGCGGCGGCATTTCAATCGGCTTCGCAACTCCCCACGGAACGTGCTGAAGCCGCTGTAGTTGAAGTTCCCGCTCCACTTGCACACATGATTTCGCCAACGATTGTCGCTTCACCTGTCGAGTCGACACCACCGACATTTGTCATCGAAGATGAACCGATCATCGAATCCGTCGCGGAACCGGAGGTCGCCATACATCCCACAGACGTCATGCCTGACAATCAGGAAACGTCACGTTCAGACCGCGAGTTGATCGATTCCCGGCTGAATGAGCTTGAACAGCGATTGGTGGAATTACAACAATCTCGGGTGGTTTCCCAGCCTGCAACGTCCCCCCGTGAAATTGCAATCGCAGAGTCGGCTGAAGTGACGCGACAACTCGATTTGCGTCACGAAGAACTGCAGCGACAATCAGATCAGATTGCCGTCGAAACTCGGCGCTTACAGGAACGGGCGGATCACGTTGCCGAGCGAGAAGTTCAAGTTGAGCGACGTCGCCATGAATTGACTCAGGAAGCCGAGCGAATTGCGACCGCTACCAATGCAGCTCGCGAGGCATTGTCTGTCGAGCACGCTCTGCACTTGAAAACATGGCAGGAATGGGATGCAACCTACATCCGGATGACAAGTGATCTGACATCACGGTTCGAAGTCCTGGAATGCCAGCAAACCACACTCCAGGCTGAGTCCGAACGAGTAAATACCGCGCGGGCGGAGTTACAGCGGACACGAAGCGATTGCGAGCAGTCGAGGCATGGCCTGACGGAAGAGCAACTCAACCTGGCGAATGATCGCGCGGAGTTGTCAGTCCTGAAATCCAGGGTCGAGGCCCAGCAAAAACAACTCTTGAGAGAAGCAGACGAACACGATTCTCGAAGGCAATTGGATTTGCTGGAAATTGGGCGTCGGCAAGCGGAATTGCTGCAGGCACAGCAAGAACTTGAAAGCGAGCGCCTGGCGATTCTGGCCGAGCGGACAACTCACCTGCATCGACTCGATCAAGAAAACCAGCGGCGAGCCAGCCTGCAGGAGATGTTTGAAAAGGATCGTCAACTTGCTGCGTCCGAACGAGATGAGCTGTTGCGGCTCAAGAGCGAATTGGAACGCACAAGATCGGAATTGGAGTCGGAACGCTCGCGTATCCACGTTGTTCGCGACCAGAATCATGAAACGCGGGTTGAGATCGAAGATCTGAGAAGTCGGTGTCACACCGCGGAGCAGGAACTGGCTCAGTTCCGTTCCCAATGGGTCGAACTTCAATCGAGTAAGCTCAAGGAGCAATCACCGGCCAACGCTCTACCAGAAGCACAACCTGAAGCCGTATTCGACCAGCAAGTCCTTATCGAGGAGCCCTCGTCGAACACCGCGCGTGACTTCGCGGATCACGCTCCCGAGACGATTTCGGCCCAAACTGTGACCGAAGTTCCAGTTCCTTCGTACTTTCCTGACGTGTTCGAGAATCCTGAATCAAGTTCTCCATTCGAATCCACATTCGCTCCCTGGAGTATATCTCCCGCAATTGAATCTGAGGTCCCTGCAGCATTGCCGCCGGTGCCACCTCCGCTTCCAGCGGTCAATGCTGAAACCACCGAGGATTTTAGTGCTGCTGTCGATTGGGCATCACTAAGTTCGGTGCATCATAACTTTGGCGGTGACTCAGCCTCAGGAATGACACACACTGGTCGTGGAACTGATGCCGGGTATTCCTATCGCAATTCTGGCGGAGCGGAATCAGCTTACTTCCCTCCGCCGAATGAATTATCTGCCTGGCCAATTCCTGAGTCGAAACTGGGGATGGGTGCACCGTCGGTGTTTGGTACAGATCCGTGGGCGAATGTTTCAGCGTCCTTCGAATCGACGCCGTCGACATTTCATGATGCAGCCTCTGGTAAGTTCGACTACGGTCAGGCCATCGATCCTTGGGCAAATCCCGTAAATACTGATTCGCGAAACGCGGTGTCCGATGTTGATACGGCGATTGATTCACATCAGTTCGAAGGATCGTTCCCGGCTCCCTATTCGGCGACGATGGAGCCATCCGATAGCGCGGCCGGTTTTGCAATCCTTGATCAACTCATGGCAGGGCATTCGGCACCGTTAGATCACGTTGATGAAACCATGGCCGCCATCAATCGTAATTTTGGTGTACCGATTGAAAGTCCGCAGGCCGAATCGTCCGAATCTGCACTTCCAGCATGGTGGAATCAACAGCCGAATACCGTCGAAGAGCCTTCACCAGTTGAGGCGGGCCACCCTAATTGGGTTGTTGATGCACTCCGCAACAGCCCCACGGAAGCGTCTCCACCAACTTCAGAGGCTCCCACGTCAGATTTGCGTTCGCAACTCGCAATGCTCTTCGATCTTCCGACATCGGCTCTCGATGAGAAAGCGAAAGAGTCACCCGCACCAGTCGAACCGAAACATTCAGCGCCGGAAGTCGATGCCTCACGATCTCGTGACGAAGTTCGACCTGCGTCAGAATCCGTTTCCAAGGTCGAAGCTCCCTCCTTTGCAGCAAGTCCCCACGACACTACCCCGTCCGCGACCGACGACTCGGTCGAGGAGTTCATGGCTCGGTTGCTGGCTCGCAGTCGAGGAAATGCAGATGACATGGTAGCGAGTGCTGCCAGCAAGTCGTCGACTGCGTCGGTTCCTGTCCCGTCCGTTTCGGCTCCGCAAATTGAATCCGTGCCCCTGACTGAATTGGAGTCGGCAGATCGATCTCACCTGATGGCCGAACCCAAGCATAAGCAAAATAAGCAGGAAGTCCGCGAGAATCTGCAGTCGTTTCGTCAGGTCGCCCATCTATCAGCTCGATCAGCACTCGCCAAATACTCGCATCATCAGCTTCTCAATGCGACGATTGCCAAGGGGGTCTTATTCGGCATATCAGCCGTTTCCACGGGTGTGTTTCTCATGGACCCGCTGTGGGGTAACTCTTTCCAATTGTGGAAGGCAGGGGCCTGTTTTCTTGCGACCGTGTTGTCGGGAATGGAAACTCGCCGTTCGTGGAAGAAGTTACGAGGTCCGCTGGGGGGACCTGCCCACCAAGAATCGCATCACGCCGATGAGTCCGGACACAAATCGCACGACGTGAAAGTGGCTTCTGCTCCGGCGGAGACCACCGCCACCGATGGTCCGGCCATTTCAAATGATGTATCGTCAGCATCCGAGTAAATCGATGTCGATGACTCGCCGTACTGCGTGTTGATTCAAGTGCGAATTCACGCCGATTGTCCGAACGAACAGATTTCGATTTCGCAGCCAGCATCTGTCGATTCATGTGAAGAGTCTCGACAGCCCAAAATCGATGTGATTTGTCCGCCACCCGATATCTCAATACAATCAATTTGTGACTGCCTCTGACGATGTCGGCTTTAGGGTCAATACATTGAGGGCCCGTGTCATGAACAAGACGCTACTCGTGCTGTGCATCTTGGTGATTGTTGTCGCAGGATGCGCGGAGCAACCCATTACGGCAGAGCCGCCGTCGATTGATTTCACGATCGCCGCCGAATCGCGCGCTAACCTGACTGACGGCGTTAGAACGATCCTGGAGGCGATGGAAAATGGTACGTTGCCAGGTACCGATGCTGCGACGATACAGCCGGTCCTTGACGGCGCTACGGAAATTAAAAGAAGTAAACAACAACGCATTTTATTTTTTCGGTCGACGGCCACCAAGGCGACCTCGAATACCATCCTGTCATTTACGTGGTCTTTCAAAACCGGTTTAATAACCGCGTGATCCAGTGCGGCGTCACCGTTCCGTGCTGGTGAGGCCATTCGGTTTACACCAATTTTGATGGAACAAAATGCAGGCCAACAACACTCGTTCGTGAGTTCGTCTGTACGAGGGTGTCTGCAAAAGAGTCGTCGATGCGAGTAATTGAAGCTGCGCCAATCGACACGGCACTACGAGTGCGGCGGCAAAAACCGAGGCGAATCTGTGCTGGATTCGATTGATCGACGAGCAGTACCTGTCGACTTCGTCTTACGGGAGCAAGCGAGACATCGCTTATTCTTGTTCAGCCAGAACCGCTTTCAGTGCCGTTCGGACCTGTTCATCGAAGCGTGCACCCCCGCCGACGAACAGGCGTGCGACCTTGCCTTCGCGATTAATGATGACGGTCTGGGGAATCGAGGTCACGCCGTATCGTTCTGCAACCCGACCATTTTGATCGAGTGCCACGGTGGTTTCGAGCTTCAGTCGCTCCAGCGCCGCTTTCACTTTTTCAGGCGTCTCTTCCAAGTTAATCGCAATCAATTCCACCCCTTGATCGGCAAATTCGTGAGCGACCTTGTCGACCTGTGGCATCGCCTGCAAACAGGGGCCACACCACGAAGCCCAGAAGTCGAGAATCACGATCTTGCTCTTGTGGTCCGCCAATTTGAATTTCGTGCCATCGAGCAGATCAAGCTCGATCGACGGAGCGTCTTTACCAACCAGCGACGAATCACGTCCCTCTTCGCCGCCCCCCGCATCACTCTCACCATCCGATCCCAGTGGGTCTGATGCATGCTTCAGTCGCCATTGGTGAAAGGCGAGTGACGAGGCAGCCTGCTCAATCGCCGGACCAATCAGCAGCAGGTCGACCGTGCTGACATCCACATGGCAATTCCCAAGCACGTCACTTTTCCCGGAGAGAATCTTTCCTTCGAATTGCTCGGCAAAAAACGTCAGCCGGTTTCCCGAACTCGGGATCGCCTGAACTCGCGACTGGGCCGAAGGGACGATCCCAGACTTCTTCACTTCCCCACCTGTGATCTCGTCTGAGTGCAACCAGATAATCCTTGTGACGCTATCGCGGGGAATGGTCTTTTCTTCCAACCGCAATTCCACTCGCAGTTCCTTGTCATCCATCGATACCAGTCGACCGCGTAGATAGTCACCGTTGACCGAGCGAATCAATTGGGTCGGAGGGTTACCACGTTGCATTCGAGGAAGGACCAGCAATCTCTCTCGCTTCGCCTTGGCGATCTTAACGGGCGGAGCTTCAGACTCGAGCTCCAAAACCTTGATCGACTCGTGTTTGATAAAGGTGGTATCTGAAACCTTGGAAGTGAACGTGACCCCTTCCTCGTCGATCCCCGTCACAGTACAGGGAATCGTGTCGCCCGATCGCAGATGCAGGACCGTTGTGGCCGTCTTGGGTTTGACACGAACCTTGGGTGCCGGTTGCGGTGCTCCTCCGATCAGGTTCTGGACTTGTCCGGCAAATCCTCCTAATCGAACCTGAACCTGAGGCTGAGGCATCGTTGGTGCGGCTTGTGCTGCGGATGCAACAGCAGCCATTGGACGATAATCAATTCGAGCATTGGCGCCGCGAATGAGCGAGACCCCGGCAACACCGTACGTTGGTTGCCAGACGAGACAACTCGTGTCACCTTCTTTGGCATCAACCAGTTTACCCTGTACGACTGTCCCTTCCGCCTCCAGTCTGCCGATGCGCCCCGCTGGCTTTGTTGTCTCGGAAACAGGAGTCAGGATCGCAACCGAGTGCAGATTGCTGGCTGGCGCTGACAGCGGTTCCCGGATTCCAGCACAAGTGACCCAGACGGTTTCTTTTTCGACTTTGAGCAGTTCTCCGCTGAATTGAAGGCCGTTCAATTGAGCGACCCTGAGGGATGGCGTTGTCGCAGGATTTTCGGAAGCAAAAATCACATCCTGAACACGATTCTCGGCCAGTCCCTGATCGTTCGTTCCGTCGTTAACAACATATTCGTGACGCGCGGCGTCGTACGATTTGATTCGACCATAGACGAACGAGCCATCCGTCAGGTGAACTCGAGCCTTATTCGTTTCAACTGCGCGCGGGAGTTCACCCGTCCATCGGCTGATGCGCAATCGTTCCAGTCGAATATTGCCAGCCTTATTCGTCAATTGAAGCTTGCTGAATGAAGCGGGCTTTTTACCCTCCAACTTCAGATCGGCCAGCGGATCGCCATTGGGTGCGTACACCAGCAATCGTTTCTGTGCCTGATCCAGGAGCAACTGCAGTTGCAGGGAGTCTGCCCCGGATTTTACCTGTTTGATGGATTTCACGTCCGCCTCTGATTCGGATTCGCAGGCCGCGACGAGGTCGTTTTCCAGGACTTCAAACCGAAAAGCATTCAGCGGCGGGGTATCACCCAGCGACAATTCGAAATCGGGCTTCTTGCTCCATGCCAATTCCAATTCGATCCGAACTTGTGGAGGAATCGCAAATTCCCGTGAGACCACCGCCCCCGCTTGTGACGAAACCAGATGCCCCGCTTCGTCGCGCCAAGCATTGGCAATCGATTGTTTCCATCCGGTCAGACCACCGGGGCCGAAGTAAATCAATTCGGCGCCGCTGTTCCATCGATAAATTCTGCGAATAACCGACTGGTTGATATGCAGCACTCCCTGACCGGGAACCTCAAGCTCAACATCGTCACCAGCGAAGGTCTTCAAGGTACCGAACAGCATGTCGCCGCCGACCAACTCGAAACCATAGTCTCCTCCGGGCTGAGGCAACTTTGCAGGAATGGGAAAATTCAACGTGTTGACACGATTCAGCGGAAACTGAAACGGGCCAGTAAAGATCGATGATTGCCAGGCAATCGTATTCGCATCCGCAGAATCAACCAGCTTCCCCGCGATGACGTCACCGTTGGAAAGTCGGATTGTCGCGGCACCGACATCCAGAGTGGCGTCAGTGTCGGCAGCGAACAGTCGTACGACCGGCATCAGGAACAGCCCGATCAGTAATCCGACGATCGATTGATTCTTGATCTTCGCCACGTTGGAATTCCCCGGCTCAAGTGCCACTTAATGATTGAATTGGAGTCAGGCATTCGCCAGTCGGTTTCATCGCTCGTAAATTGGCAGGAAACGATAATTCAGCGCCAAGGCCAGCATTGAAAGCGATGTTCCAACGGCGGGACCAAATTGACCAGGGACGCTGCCATCTGGCAGTTGCGTCGTCTTGAGTTGCCGGACAAGTTGCTTATTCCACTTTTCCCAGGCTTCGACATCACCCTGAAACAGCGCCTGCGACTGGTAATAGCGAGTATATTCGGCATAGTGGTCGTTGCCTGAGTTTTCCAGACGCTGTGTCAGATATTTCACCGTCGCCTTGAACTGCGGCAGATCCTTGCGACGGGCGACGGAATAAACCAATGTCGCGATCGAGATGCGAGCCATCGATTCATCGAAACCACCAAACCCGCCGGCGTAGGCCACCTGTCCTGAATCCGACGTCATCTTGATGTAGTAATTGACGGCCTTGTCGATTACTTCGTCGGGAACTTCGATCCCGGCGTTTCTCGCGGCCAGCAGACCTACCATGACGGCACCACTGACTGACGTGTCAGCATCTGTCGATTCCGGGGAATAACGCCACGCCCCGAACTGGTTTTTCTTCTGTGACGTGATGGCGGCACGCACAGCGAGTTCCAGTGCCTGCCCGATCGATCGTCGGTTCGGCTCACTTCCCGTCCAGAGATTTCGATCGTCAACAGCACCGTAAGCCTCGGCGAGTGACAGCATGGCGAATCCATGATGATACATGCTGTTTCCGCAATAGCCTGTGGCTGCGTTCTGATCGGAAATGATCTTGCGCAGAGCCCGACGAATGTGATTGCTGTACAGACCGAAATTCGGATCTTCGCCCGACGCCAGCAAGACCATCAGAGCCATTCCGTTAACGCCTGGTCCCGTCTGTCCGCTCGCCCATTCCCCAGTTTCCGCCTGCGTACTCGCCAGGAACTGCAGTCCCCGGTCATAGATCTCGCGAACATCGCGCGGCACGACTTCTCCGACGCGAATATTGGGGGGTTGGGCTAAGGCTGTTCCACGTAAACACAGTGTCAGCGTCAATATTTTCACGGTGCCGATGATGCGCTGAATTGAGGTCTGGTTCATGAGATTCGCTTTGGGATGAACATTGGTTATTGAAGCGAGTTGACGCAATGGAAACGCACCCTCATTTGCCAGGTCGACTCGGATTCGTCGCATCGGCGGGATCGTCGTTCTGGGAGGTGAGTGGAACAATATCAGCCTTATCGATGATTCCCTGCTGAATCAAAGATTGTTCGATTCCTCGATATTGTGCGATGTGACCTTCCAGCAGTTTCCACTGACGGTCATCCAGAACTTTTTTGTAACGATCTTCGGGAAATCGACTGAGTTGTAGAAGAACCAGTTGGTAGTCATGGCTGCCAAACGAACGAGGCGGCTTGGTCTCGAGCAACACCATTTCCATCAACACCTGTCGCTGAGAATTCTTCAGAGGGACGATCTTTTCGAGATTCGTAAACGCAACGGCGATTGATGCTCGGTAACGAAATTGCCTGCGTTCATTGACCATGACTTCGTAGTTGGCGAATTGCTCGGGAGTCAGAGTCGTCCGCAATGTCTTGCCGTAAAATGATTTTTCGGAAAACAGATCTGAATTGATCTTCTGACGAAGCGGATTAATGTCGTTCCAGATCTCATTGAATGCGTTCTGGTTCTTGCGGACGGCTCGAAATTTGATTCGGACCACTTCGATCTGATCAAACAGCCGCTTCATATCACCTTGGGCTGCCAGAGTCAGCTTCTGCTTCTGTTCCGGTGTCAGCGAGCAGATCCGATCCAATTCATCGAGATGAATTTTCAGTCGCGCCTTGATGCGCTCACGCCCCGTTTGAGCATTTGCTGCCCCCTGGTAGATCCATTGATCAAAATTTTCCTCGGCAACTTCAAATCCTTCATTGACCTGATTAGCGGCCGGTGGAACTTCGTCCACATCATCTTTCGATGCGTACACCGAACCCCCGAGGAGGATTGTACCGGTGACAAGCATCCAAACGATTCTCAGCACGCTACTCACAGCAGTCTCCAACATCCGCGATGTCGCCTGGCTTAGTCAACGATGATCACACCTTGCACACCATTGGGGACACCATCCTTGGCTTCCGGTCCCCACCAGTCGTCAGGAACCGCTTGGAATTGTTCATAGTATCCGAAATTGATTTTCTGCAGATTTGGCCAGATCGACTTCTGTTCAGCGTTCAAATGCACAAGGACAAGATTGTCAGGAATCATCGGGTAGTAGACATCGTTGTACATGTAAATCATCAGCCATTCTTCCCACTTCTCCTGCCATCCCGAATTGATACTGTCCCGGATCTTTTCCCGCTGAGCGGCCGTTAAGTGCAGGGCGTTATCGAGTCGTGCGACGGTGTCCAACAGAACCGCATTCTTCCGGGAGGTCATTCGATCTTCGAATTCGCTCGAATACTCTTTCCATTGATCCTCGGAAAGAACCTTCTTCAGTCCATCAGCCAACCCCTGACGAATCACTGATCGCGGACTTTTGGTTTCAGGACGCGTTGCCCGGATTCCGTTCTGTGGACGTTGATTCCAAGCCTGTTCGACGGCAAACTGCCGCGCTGCCTCACGTAGACTCGCCTCACCCACCTGACGAATCGTCTTTCGATCCTTTTCGGGGAGGTAACTGCATGTCTGACGGACAAAAGCCAGTTCTGCCATCAGGATCGGACGATACTGCTGGGTAAACTGTTGAACCACCGCTTGGTTGACATCGGGGTCGACCTTTTTCTTGACGACGATCTTTTCACCGATCGCTTCCAACACCGGCCCCGCCAGTACATTGACGTCGGCATCAAGGATCTCAACCGCAGTTTCGGCTTTGCCGGCATCAACGCGCAGCACTGGTTTCGCCTGCTGAACTGGAACAGCATCCACGGCGATGTCGATCACGACCGCTTGTACAGGAACTGCGAATTCCACCGCCTCCACCGCTTCTACCTGTACTGCGACGGGCGCCACCAGAATTCTGCCAGGCCGCAGTTCAATGACCGGCTTCGTCAGTAGCTTCGCCCATTCCAAAAATGGTGCGGGGGCTGCAGGTGCTTTCGCCGCGGGCTTTTCTAAAGGCTTGGCGACCGCCTTGGCCGCGGGTTTAGCTACGGGTTTGGCAGCAGGTTTTACGACCGGGCCATCATCGCCGTGGCAGATGTCCGCCACGGTGACCATCAGCGCCGCCAGTAACAGAGTCTGGTGCTTTCGTAAATTATTCATTGCATTAAGCCTCATTCCCGAAATCTCGATTCGACGTCAACGTCACCATCGAGATTCAATTCAATGGCCTTCAATTCTGGCCCGATACATCGATTCGTTTCCAACTGCCACTTCGCATTTTCGTTCATTTCGCATCTGTGTTTGTGGGTTGAAGGCCCACGAGCACAAAGCACAGGACTTCAGCCCTGTGAAAATTCCCAAACACATATTTCCTGCGGACTGAAGGGCCGCGAGAAGACGTCGATGGCATCAAAATATCCACTTGGATTGCTGCTGTTCTGACTTCTCAAAAACCCTGATTCGTAACGTTACTTACATTTTCTCGCGGCCCTTCAGGCCGCAAATAATCTCAATCTGCCTGACACAGGGCTGAAGCCCTGTGCTTTGTGCTTGTGGGCCTTCAGCCCACGAATACAAGTCGGACCAGTCAATTCAATTCACCGCCCGGTTCTCAACATGACAATCAGCGACTGTCCGCCGTTCCCGTTGCAATCACTTCGGCACCCCTTGCTTACACATGCGTGTGGCGCGACTTTCATGACTTCGGGTCTAGCCAATAATCTTCGTTTTCCTCGTTCAATTCGTCGTCTTCCGGGATTTCTGCAATTTCCAAAAACACTTCTTCGAACTGCAACTCCGACAGATCGAGCTTGGGAATCGTCCGCCACACCTGCTTCTGAGCCGGTGTGATGATCCTGGAAACAATCTTGTCTGCAAAACTGGGGAAAGTAGTCTCTTCCTGATTTGCAACAAGCAGCCAGTGTTCCCACTCCACTTTCCATTTTGAAGATAGCGCGGTAGTGAGAGCGTCGCGCTGTTCTGCCGTCAGGCTCAATTCCCGATCTAATGAGGCCGTCAGTCCGAGTATTGTCGCTTCCTTGACTTTCATTATCCGCGACTTCAATTCCTGATCGTAGACCGCAGCTTGCTCCTTCGAGATCTTTTCGATTTCAACGAGGAATTTCTTTTGAATCAGGAGACGAGTCTTCAGGTCCAGAACTTCGCTTTTCGTACCCGGCTTGCTGACCGCTTTAAAGACCTCATCCACAATTTCATTGGCCCGCTCGCGAAATGCGGGCCGCCGTGCCGGGGGAAGTTCGCACACATGCCGTACGAACATCAGTTCCAATTCCATCACTTTGCGGATGCCATCAATATCAACTTCAGCATCACCTTGAACCACCGCATTTATGAAAAGCGCCTCTGCTTCGAATACAGGAGCAACTTCCATTTCTTCGACGATTTTCGGTGGTGGGGCCGCGCTGGCTGAGTCGATCATCGAAATCAACCCCACGACCACGCATGACATCGTGAATCGCAGGGTTTGAATTTTCGCTCGTGTGATTAACTTGTTCATCGCCAACGAGATCTCCAACCTCACTTCGTTCCTTCGCGTTCCAAACGATTGAAGTACTCGTCCAGGCCAGCACGGAATTCTTCTGGCAATGCGGCACCTGTCTCACCCGTTGCCTGAGAGATCCCGCGATCTTCACGGACTTCTTTGTCATTGATACCGGATCCAATCAGCGCCAATGCCGACTGATTCGTATCCCCACCACCGCCACCGCCCGGAGACGCGCCACCGCCGCCACCACCCTTGGGATTGATCTTCTTCGACTGCAACAGCAGTTCAATCGCTTCGGTCTCAGCCGCGATCGCTTGCGATCCTGTATCCGGTCGTTCCAGGATCTCGGCAGCTTCGTCCATCACGACCACCACGCGCGTCAACAACTGAATCTCTTTACCAAACTCTTCCTCGGCGTCTGGCAGGTCACGAATTCGATCTGTCAATTTCGCGACGCGTTCAGATAGTCCATCCTGTGTCAAAGCCAGCTTCCCAGCCCGTTTGCTGTAGTCCTTCTTTTCCATGGCGGGACGTGCCTGTTCCGCCACTCGAGTTTCTTCACGCAGATTGACTTCTGCTTCCAGAATCTGCATCGCTTCCAGAACGATCGATGGTGGCAGACTGGCTTTCGACTTGCATCCGGGACATTTCCCGCTGCAGGCTGGATCGACCAGATCATCGGCCCAGCGGTCGAACGTATCTGACCAGAATTCGGTCTGGGCGATGGACATCCCAACTTCGACTCGAACATCGTCACTCAACTGCCGCAGGCTGCCGACAGCATCCTGTTGACGCATTTCGTCCAGCACCGTCTTGAATCGCTGGAACCGCCGTCGTTCAAAATACGACTGCATGTCGTCCATGATGTACGACAGATCCTGGCTGCTCTTCACTTCAAGCGTCGACAGCTCTTTCAACACTTTCGGTTCGGCCTGCTTCTTCAACTGACCAAACGTATTGCCAATCTGATCGGTGATTTTCCCTCCGATGACATGCTGTTGACGAGAAGCCGCTTTCAATCGTTTGACGAGCGTGCTTCCTTCCAGATTCGCAAGGACCTTATTGAGCTCTTCCGCAATCTTGTCGAACTCGGCCAACAGATCCTGTTGAGCCGTCACGGCTTCGTCGAGTTTCTCTGCCGTTGGCGTTGGTGGCTGTTTCTTTCCGGCACTGGCGATCGTTGTCACCGGCAGGCCGAGTCGCCCCTTCTTGCTGTCTTTTTTGGATTCTTCGTCTTCTCCCGGCTTCACGGGTTGCTGGGACGATTCCTTGTCGACGACTGTGGGTACTGGTGGTGGAGGTAGCTTCTGTTTGCCATCACCTGGCTTACCAGCACCTGCAGGGCTGGAGCGGTCTTGACCAGCCATGGGAGACTTGTTCGCAGGTTGAGGGTTAGCAGCCACTGCCGTGGGAGCTTGAGCGGACTGCTTCAGCAGTTCGGCAACACTGGGCATCCGATTTCCCGAGATATCCTTGAGAATGTTCAGCATCTCGGCCCATTTCTCCAGGTGCCCGACGCCAAACTCTGGATTCCGCATCGCCTGCCGGATCAATTCTTCACCGTTGTTAACGAGCCCCGACAGCCGTCTTCCGTTGGCGCGTTCACCCGTTGCCTGAGCTTCCAGGCGTCGACGGTTGTCTGGCTGGTCCAGTTCCTCGGAACTCAGCAAACGCAGTTCTTGATTCGTGTGATGTAACTGCATTTCACGATCACGCACTTCCAAAGACTGCCGATGCCACTTGCTCAATTGCTCCGTCAACCAGATCGAATGCTGTTCAGCACTCAGAACGTACAGCACGTAGGTCGACGAATACGTCCGACCGCGACCGGGAAGATAATCCTCGACGAACAATCGCACGTTCAGAGGTTGCGGTTCGATTTGCAGAGTCTTTGCACAGAATGTCCCGGCCAGTTCCAGCGTTTCTTTTTCACTGGCACCGGCAGCCAGGATCTCTTCACCCTTGGCTGGTTTCGAAACAGCGTTCTTATCGGCCCCCTCCCATTCCATCCCCACGACCTTGATTCCAAAGTCGTCTTGTGCGCGCACCTTGAAGCTCAGAGTCTCTGAATCCAGAACGATCTTCTGACGCGGCAGGTCTTCGCACGAGAGAGTCGGAGCATCGTCGTCTCGAGCGGTGATCGAGACTGTAAAGGCTTCCTGGCCTCCCAGGCCAAACTCATCCTGCCACTGGAGAACCAGTTTGCGGGAAGCGTCGACGGAGATCGCTGAGCTGAGCAGACTGGCATCTTTGATTGTTGCCGATGCACCATCAATTAAAGCACTCGACAGATTTCGATTCGCCGTCGCGGTGAATGTCGCGGTACTCCCTTTGACGAGTGTCAGCGAGCCCCCGCGGATATCGCGGTGAATCGATTGCGATCGCTGCAGGTAAGCGGGAAGCGTGATATCTGCAACCAGGCTGGATAGCTCGGGCCTCAACATTGGTTCCAGATGAACTCGCTGACGCGCATCGCCGATTTTCAGTTGCAGGCGTCCCGGAGCAATTTGTGCAGGCAGCGTGAATTCGTACTTTCCATCCTTGAGTTCTGCCGTCACCGCGAGGTGGCTGCCGAGTTGTGCCGTTGCGATGGTCGGTTGCCAGCGAGTGTCGTCGAGCAGCTTCAGAGAAATGACGACGGGTTCACCATGTGGAACGACAAATCGCTCTGGAAGCTTTTCGACGGAGGTAAACGTATAGCGAGGAATTTCTTGCCAGGGAGCCACAAACCGCGCGAATGCGTTCGTAGCGGCACCGGGAAACAGCACAAACATCAATATGGCAACAGCAGTCGGTACCGTTGCCATCCAGGCCCAGAACCGATGTCGAGGCGTCGGGACCGCATCGCTGAAATCTCGCTTTCCGGCGTCGGCAGCGACCTGTTGAATTGCCGCCTGGACCAGTGCTCGTGATCGAGCCTGTTCTGATTCATTGTGAACGAGTTCGATGATCCCCAGCATCTGATCTCCGAGACTGGGATAACGACGGCTGAGCAAACGTGCCAGTTGTTCCAGGCGACGGTGACACCAGACCCACCGATGCAGGTAGATTGGCATGAACGCACAGCCACCCACCGCGACCAGAAAGATCACCATCCGCAAGTAGCCCGGTGTATCGATAATACGATCCAGGGCAAACACCATCAGGAACGAGATGGCGACACCAAACACGGCACCGCACGCCGATTCGATCGACTTGATGGTCCAGACACGCTGACGGAAATCGTATAATTGCCGCTCCAGTGATTCGGGCAATGTCAGCCCAGACTTCGACAGTGAAGCACTCATGTCAGCGTTCTCCTGCAAACGAAACCATCCGTCACAACAGCCGAACAGTGTAAACCAACAACTGCAAAATGAAACATTTATTTTACGACGGATCAGATCAATCCTATGACTTTACGACCGATCCAGAAAACAGCCAATAACAAGATCAGTGTTCCCGCCACCGCAGGATGACACCAGAGTTGAACGCGTCGAACACTCGGCGGCGGGTCGGGCAGCGCCGCTAGCGACTGCAAAACTTGCTCCAGTCGATCCAGTCCGATCACCTGCCCCTGGGTCACTCGGGCAATTTCTTCCATCACTTCTGGCCGAGCTGCCCGGCCAATCCTCTCGACCGCGACACCCTGCACAAAAAAGGATGTTTCGAGCGTGGCACTCGTCTGTTTACACGTCATCGTCACTTCATGGCGCCCAGGCTCTTCAGGGGTGTACCGCGAGGAAAATGCCCCCCATTCGTCCCCGGACGAGTTAAATCGGACGGTTTCTGCTTTTCCGGATGGGGCGACAATGCGAGCGGTCACGTCTCCCTTCGGCAGGGGTTCGCCGCTTCGTTCCATTACGTTTGCACTGAGAGCAATCGTCTGTCGAACTTGAGGCTGTTCCGGCGAATAGTAGAGACGCATCGTCTCACCCTTAGCCATGTTGCGCTGATAAGCCATCCAGCGGACGACTTGTCCCCAGAAGCGATAGTGGTATTTGTCTTCGACACCCTTACGCCATCGCCAGGCGCCGTCAGTCCCCATGAACAGCACTTTTCCAGCGCCCGAAGTTCGCGTTACCAGCAGTGGTAACCGACCAAATTCATTGGAAATATCTTTGTGGACACACAGCACATCGCTGCCCGCTTTCGCTCGAGTCACCGGTGCATACCATTGGAAACCAGGCAGTCCTTCCCAGACCTCGGTATTGTCTTCCTGAGTATCCGCCAGCTTGGTCAGCAGGCTGCGACGACCGAGTTCCGTCAGTTCAAAATGACTCGCCGTTCGCGATCCCCAACCCCCTGGCTGTGCGGCATCCAGGTGTACTGGGCAAAGATCGCCCAGTTCAGTGTCCATCAGTGACAACTGCCGGCCTTGCCAGCCCGGCATGAAGACCAGGCCACTCGCCTGATGCTCGACCAGTCCCTTCAGCAAACGGCAGTCTTCCGGCGTCAACTGACCGTCTTCCAGGCCGACGTCACCCAGGAAAACAACGTCATATTTCGACAATTCGTCCAGTCCTGACGGAAACTGCTTGATGTAGTCCTTGTTTCCGCCACCTGTTTTTCCCAACCCCGGATGAAACAGCAGACACGAAACATCAACGCCCGGGTCGCGCGACAAGGCGTTTCGCAGGTAGCGGTATTCCCAGCGGGGAACCGACTCCACCACCAGGACTTTCAGCTTTTCTTCGCGAATCGCGATCGGGACAGAGATTGCATTGTTCTCGGCGAGCAATTCGTCGCCATGCTTCGGGACAGTCATCGTGAGGGTATAGTCGCCGGTTGCCTTGGGTTTCCAGATCACCCATTCGCTCGTCCGACCCATCGGAGCGATCCGGATTTCCTTAGTCACTGTCTCGCCATCGGACGACTTCAACGTGACAGTTGTCACGTGTTCACGCGGCAGCGTACTGTCGATCGTGAACGGGATGCGGACTGATTTGCCTGTGATTCCAAACGTCGGTGCATCCAGACTCAGCAGTTCCACATCAGGCAATCGGGAAGGACTCCCTGCCGCCAAGGCGTAAACCGGAATCCCTTTCAGTCGCAACATTGAGGCGGCCGCAACGGGAGGTTCTCCCTCGTTCCAATCCCCATCCGACGCAATCACGATCGCTCGCAGATTTTTGAATTGGCGTGGTGCCTGTGTCAGTGGTTCGTGCAGATTTGTCCCGCGGACTGCCGTTCCTGTCGACGCCCCGTCGACAGCAGAAAATGGCTGAATGACGATCGACATCCGTTCTTCCAGCGATTTCCAGAATTCAGTATTGGTGATGGGTGCGATGGCTTCGCGCCGAGACTTCACGGTTGAAGTGGATGTCGCCACATCGCGGGTGTCCATACTGGCGGACGAATCCCACAATACGGCGATTGTCGGCTTTTCGTCTGGCCGAAACTCTTCAACCCATTCCGGCTGATTGAGCAGCACCGCCACATAGCAGACCAGAAACAGCCGTAGCAATTCCAGCAATCCGTAGTCACGGCGGTATCCGCTGCGACGCCAGGCGACAAAGCACAATCCCCCAGTCACGGCAACCAGCAGGATTGACGAGATGATCGACCACGGAACCCACAGGAATGTCAGCGTATGAACAGTGTTCATGCGGAGCCTCCTGAAGAGTTGGAGCGAGCGAGTTTGGGAAGGCACAATGCTGCTTCAAGAATCAGTGCGATCAGCATCAAAGTCATGAATGCCCGCCAGATTTCCTGAATGAGTGAACTGAGGCTTCCAGCCTGATCGTCGACGCGAGCGAAGTCCAAACCACGAAAAAGTTCGGTGACACGGGTGTCCGTCAGAATTCGCGTTTCATCTTCAACCACAGGGCGATTGACCGCGAGCAATCGGTCACCTGACGAATAAACACCGCGATGGTAGGGGTACTCTGTAGAAAGACCCTGATCACCTTCCGACAGCCGCGTCCACTGCGAGGGAGTTTCGCCTGTGGGAACGCCCGCATCCAACTGGCGAGCTTTCCCCAGGACAGCGACACCCGCTTCGAGGGCACGCTGTACGAAGGCGTAGAGCACGACCCCGTTGGTGGCCAGTGACGAGTCTTGAATCGCAGGTGTCGTCGCCCAGAAGTAAACTCCCCCCTGTTTTGTCGGCACG
The DNA here is from genome assembly GCA_037146815.1 of Planctomycetota bacterium. Taxonomy (GTDB): domain Bacteria; phylum Planctomycetota; class Planctomycetia; order Planctomycetales; family Planctomycetaceae; genus Schlesneria. Next base: position 22,376 of record JBAWWJ010000037.1, on the reverse strand, counting down.
CGTGCCACAAGAGACGCACCACCTCGCAACGTCGCCAGCGGTGTGTGCTCACCGCTCAACCCACAATACTTACGAATTTCCAATTGCCCGACAGGAAGTGCCGCACCACTGAGCGTTCGTCCCAGCAGATCTTCATCGCCGCGCCAGGTTTCAATGGCAATTGGATCATTTCCGCCCGCCCATTCCGACCAGCGGATTCCAAACAACTCTTCATTGCCGGGATTACGCGGGGGCATGAATACCGCTTCGCCACCCCGATCAACAAATTTTTGTAACTGATCGGCAATCGCCCCGGTTGGCAGTGATCCTTGCCAGAGGACCAGCGAGACATCTTCCCATTCGAGCGTCGGCAGTTGTTCAACCGCGATGATCTCCGGCTTCAGCGTCAGTGCCGGATCGGGGGCAATACCCGACACCAGTTTCAACGGACGTTCCGACTGTGGTTCTTCGGTAACGATGATGGTGCGGCGCGGTGGTGGAACATCGAACGCAAAATAGAAATCGTCATCATCAGGGTTCGCATCTGCGGGGATGGAGACTCGTCCCCAACCACGTGTTCGCGTTTTTTCAATCGGCAATCGATGGTCTTTGAAGTCGGTATGCAATCCGGTCAGTTCGACATTCATCACGGACCGTGCCCCGTCGATCTCAAACTGTACCTGCAGAGGCACTTTTTCGTCTCCGCCGCCATCGCGTGTGATTCGCAGTGAGACCAGGACTTCGGCCCCTTCGTCCGATTGAACTCGACGGACGTCCGTCACGCGGATCGAAACATTGGTCGGTGCGGTCTGGGGATACGCGAGCAGGTGAAATCGTACCCCTTGAGGAAACTCGAGGAAGGCATCTCGCAATGTGGCCCAGCGACCGCTTTCGGCGGTCCAGTCGTTCTCTCGCAGATCCGAACAGATCCAGATCTCTGACCTGCCGGCGTTGTTATTCCGGATGTAGTCATGTGCCGCCTGCAGCATCACTGGCAAGTCGGCCGAACTGCTGGCTGGTCCCGCACTTGGCAGAGTTCTTAACGCGGCGGGTGATTCCAGTTCCTGAGGCGTATGGTTCGCGCTGTCGATCAGCACCCAATGCCCGGACCCGAGCGTTTCAAACATCCGCACGAGTTGCTTTCGGCCGGTTTCCAGTTTCGAATCGCCAGTTCCCGCACCCCGTTGCTGCATACTGGGGGAACGGTCCAGCAGAATAATCGTAGTATCAGCCCGGCTACCTGCCGCCAGACCGAGCCAGCCGCTGGCGAGTGGTCGACTGGCCGCAATAATCAGCCCGGCAATGGCCAGCATCCGAAAGAGCATGATCAGCCACTGGCGCAGTCGCGAATAGCCGCGCGACATGCGATGTGCCGCCAGCAGGAACATCATCGCTCCCCACTGGATCGTCTGAAATCGCCGCTGGTTAATCAGGTGAATAATCACCGGCAGGGCAACAAGAGGGAGGCCTGCCAACATCCATTGTTGCAGGAAACTCATCTCAGTCCCTTTCCCTGGGCTCGGCCTACCAGGAACCGAACCAGAACCTGTTCATAGCTCTCGTCGATACTGACGCGGTGATAGTCAACCGCCGATTCCAGAACCACTTTCTTCATCTGGTCCAGATACAGGTGCAGGGCCTTGGTGTATCGATCGGCGATATCATTCGGCTCGGCAAAGATGGACGGCCCCCCTTCCATGTCGACGAATCGCATCGGTCGCCGAAACTGAAAATCGAGTTCGAGGGGATCGAGCAGATGGAAAACCGCCACATCATGGTGACGGAATCGCAGATGCTGGAAACAACTCGATAGCAGTTCCGGTTCGATGAACAGGTCCGACAGGATGATGACCAGTGCCCGCTGTCGAATCGTCTCAGCGATCTCATGGAGAACGGATGCCAGTTGAGTTTCCCCTTTGGGCTGTGCCTGATCAAGCATGTCAAAAATGAGTCGCAAATGGGCCGCGTTTCGCTTCGGCGGAAGGTTCTGTACCAAACCCTTTGCGACACAACCCAGCCCCACAGCATCCCCCTGTTGACTCGCCAGATAGCTGATCGTTCCCGCCAGTTTACGAGCATATTCGATCTTGGTGATTCCCTTGGAACCAAACCCCATCGAACCGCTGGTATCGACGACCAGGCAACAGCGCAGATTGGTATCGGCCTCAAATTCTTTCACGTAGAAACGGTCAGATCGACCGTACGCTCGCCAATCGAGGCGTCTCAGATCGTCGCCGGGCACGTATTTGCGGTACTCGGCAAATTCCACGCTGGCCCCCCGATGGGGGCTGGCGTGGCGACCGGAGACATTTCCCTGCATGGGCCGTCGCGCGAACAACGGCACACCCGCCAGTCGCGAAAGGACTGCGGCATCCAGGAAACTGCGAGTTTGACGATCAGGGAACATAGACGACGATTACCGTTCTTCCATCGTTTCACTGATCAACCGTTTAACAATCTGGCGGGCATCCAGCCCTTCGGCCTGGGCAGCGAATGTCGTGATGACACGATGCGTCAGTACTGGCACCGCAACTTCATGGATGTCTTCCAGACGGACCATGTAGCTCCCGTGCAGCGCTGCACGCGCCTTCGCACCCAGAATCAGGAACTGAACGGCTCGCGGCCCCGCTCCCCACGCAACGAGGGGCTTCAGCCAGGCAGGAGCCGAGCTACCTTGTGGGCGAGTTTTTCGAACCAGTTTAGTCGCATACTGGTAGATATGGTCCGGCACCGGAACACGACGCACCAGATGCTGGTGTTCGATGATCTCGGCGGCCGTTACCAGATGTTCCAGTTGCGGCAGTGCGTCGCCAGTCGTCGTCCGGGCGATCAGGACCTCTTCCTCTTCCGTCGGGTAATCCAACTCGATCAAGAACATGAATCGGTCGAGTTGTGCCTCAGGAAGCGGATAGGTTCCTTCCTGTTCGACAGGGTTTTGAGTGGCAAGTACGAAAAACGGCGGCTCCAGCCGAAACGTTTTTCCAACGACGGTGACCTTTTGCTCCTGCATCGCTTCCAGCATTGCAGCTTGCGTCTTCGGGGGGGCACGATTGATTTCGTCCGCCAGCACAATGTTCGCAAATACGGGGCCATGAATGAATTGAAACTCGCGCCGACCATCGGAACCATCCTGCAGGATGTCGGTCCCGGTAATGTCCATCGGCATCAAGTCAGGAGTAAACTGGATACGGCTGAAGCTGAGCGACATCGTTTCAGACAGCTTGCTGACCAGCAGCGTTTTTGCCAGACCGGGAACCCCCATTAGCAGGGCGTGACCGCGAGCGAACATCGAAATCGACAGCCGTTCAATGACTTCGTGCTGCCCGATGATGACTTTTCCCAGTTCCTTCTTCAGGCGACCGTACAGCTCTCGCAGCCGATCGATTGCCTGAACATCGTTATCGCTGAGATTCGGCGTAGCACCGGAATTCGCCATCGTGAACATCTCCGATCATCTGAAAAACCGCAAGAAAGCGGATAAGCATTGAAATTGCGTGAGATTTGCAGTGTGATGCCACACGGAACGAGACAATCGGTCTGAAGTCATACCAAACTGATTGGCGGGATGGAAGCGAACGCTTCTTCGGAAAAGACAGAACGTATGCACACGATTAAAAAAGAGCTCATTGCCGAGGTTCCAACCAGACGCGAAACTGGTTTCAGACACGACCATGTTCGGCGCGGGGCTCCTGACCCTACTGCTCGGCGCGGGTCTTCTGACCCCGCCGAAACGCCCGACCGAAGGTCTCCTCTTTTCCGTTTCCGCTCGTCCGACGAAGCCCCGCATCTTGTCACCAAAGCCTAACAAACCCGACTGAATTCTCCCTGAAGTCCAGCTTCAAATCTCAGTAGAATCTTGCACGCCATACCAAACCGGATACAAGTCGATTCCGACAGACTTTCAAAAACATTCACCTCCTGAAATCGCCAAGGAAACAACATGCTCATCAAAATCACAGCGATTGCGATCGGATTCCTGACGATTATTACGTTGGCCGACCCAGCACCAGCATGGGCTCAAGCTGCGCCGACCACAAAGCAGCAAGCGGAAGACTTCATCGCTTTCAACTTCAAAAAGGCAGACAAAAACAACGACCAGAAAGTCACGTTGGCGGAATTTCTGGTTGACCGTGTTCCTGCCGAAGTCGCCAAGCGAGATTTTCAATTAGTCGACTTCAATGCCGACGGCGCTTTGACAGCCAACGAATTCGCCGCAGTTCCGTCACTCGTCGAACCGTGGTTCCGCGGCCCCATGCCAGATCCGATGCTGGCAGTCGTCGATTCCATTGCCGCAGCTTTGGAAAAAGCACTGGGCTGGAATACGAAGCCAGATATGCAAATTGACGCAGAGTCATTCGTCACCGCCTTGGCTGAACGGTTCGGGCCAGTGATGGCGGGGCTCAACGTCGGCCAGGCCGACACAGATCGCGATGGTCGAGTCAGCCGTGCCGAAGGACGACGCTTCCTGGAAATGTTGTTCGGCGTCAGGCGGACCGACGGGAAAATGCTGCGGGATCCAAACGGGCGCGTCGTGAATTACATGTTGTACCTTTACGTCGACCTGAATCGGAATGACCAGTTGGAAAAGGCCGAGTTCATGGAGCGGGCGTTCGCGGGTGATCTGGCGAAGGTCGAGTTTGATTCAGTCAACGCCGATGGCAACGATGTCCTGTCGTTTGAAGAATGGTGTCAGTTGCGTCATCGCGGCGTGAATGATCCGATCATGGAATTCCGCGAGATGGACCGAAACATTGACGCGTTCCTGTCACCCGAAGAAATCGTGAACGGTACCCCCGACTGGAAACGTCACCTGGCCAAGTTTGCCTTTCCGGGTTTCGATCTGAATCGCGACGGCAAGTTGTCTCTGTCGGAATATCGCCTGACACTCCAGGCGAACCCAGTCCTCCCGTGGCAAAACGAACTCGTGGACCAGGATGGAGACAACACACTGGCTCTGCAAGATTTTCGTTTTGAAAATGGAATGTTTCCACTGCTGCACCTGATCTATTTCAGACGCCTTGACACCAACAACAATGGCAAACTCGAAGTCACCGAATTCCAGTTTCGCACCAAAACGCCGGATGAATTCTTCACTCTGAACGAAGACGGAACTGGCTGGAAGGCGTTCTATCGATTCGAAGGGCGACCTGCGTGCGGTTCGCCTGCGATCTCGCCCGATGGAAAGCAAATTGCGTTCGATGCCTGGCCACAGGGACAGCAGAATGGATCCGCCATCTATGTGATGGACATCAACGGAAGTGAACCGAAACAGATCTGCCTGGGGATGATGCCCTCCTGGTCCAGCGATTCGAAAAAGGTCGCCTGCTCGCGATCGAGTCCTTCCTATGGAGCCTGGGTGATGGATCTCGCCGGAGTTGACAACCATCACATCGGCCGCGGCTGGGGAGCTCAATTCTCCCCTGATGGAAAGCGAGTCGCATTTACCGACAATGGCCCGGTGATCAAGATGTGGAATTCCGAAACCGAAGAGTTCACGACGATTTTTGAAGGAAAGGAATCCGGCTATCAGCAGATCTTCTGGAACATGTCCTGGTCTCCGAATGGCAAACAGATCTGCTTTAAAGCACTCAAGAGAGACAATACGCAGGAAGTTGCAATGGTCGACACGGAAGGTGACAAGCCGAACCTGAAAGTCCTGTACACGTCGAAGAATCACATCAATGCCGATTTCGCCTGGCACCCTACCAGCCAGCGGATTGTATTCTCGACGATAAACGTCCCGACCAGCACGACTCAGTTGTTCGAAGTCGATCCCACGATGATCGGCCCTCCAGTCCTGCTCAAAGGACAGGATCCGAAACGCAACAATACTGATGCCTCCTGGACACCCGATGGCAAGCGATTGATTGTCATCAGCGGGGATTATTGAGTCTTCCCTTCAACGAAGACATCCCGCTTTTGATCCGCTAGAATGAACAGATCGCAACCATTCTTATCGATACCTGCGAGGGTTTTTATGCGAACATTGATTCGAGGGGCCACGTGTGTTTTGCCAACGGGTACGGCTAGTACCACTGTTTTAATCGAAGATTCGAAGATTCTGGATCTGGCTCCGCCCGCCAGCGCCCAGGTTGATCAGGTTGTCCAAGCCGACGGTCTGTACTTGATCCCTGGCGTCGTTGACGATCAGGTCCATTTTCGCGAACCGGGACTGACTCATAAGGAAGACCTGCATACCGCATCCCGTGCATGTGCGAAGGGTGGAGTCACGTCGTTTCTGGAAATGCCAAATACGAACCCAACAACAATCACCTGTGATCGGTTGGCCGAGAAACTGCAACTTGCTGCCGGGAAGTCGCTCGTCAATTACGGATTTTACATCGGTGCGACGCCGAGCAATGTCGAAGAACTGGCGCGTGCGAAGCGGACACCAGGGATCAAGATTTTCATCGGCTCAAGCACAGGTGACCTGCTCGTTGACGACCAGTCCGCTCTGGAACGTATCTTCGCAGAGACTTCGCTGCCGATCTGTGCCCACTGTGAAGATGAAACAACCGTTCGCGCCAATCGGGACGCAATTAACGGCGGTTCGACATTCGCAGACCATTCACGAATTCGCGATGAGCGTGCCGCAGTGATTGCGGTAAAACGAGCCTTGGACCTGGCATTTCGTCACAATCATCGCTTTCACGTGCTGCACGTTTCTACGGCAGCCGAAACGGAACTGTTACGTGACCATCGCGGTCTAATCACAGGCGAAGCCTGCCCGCATCACCTGTTGTTTAACGTCGATGATTACGCCCGACTCGGTTCACTCGTGCAAATGAATCCGTCGATCAAGACCGCCGCCGACAACGTGGCGCTCTGGAATGCCTTGCGCGAGGGGCTGCTTCAGGTCGTCGCAACGGATCACGCTCCACACACCATCGAAGAAAAGCGGCAGCCCTATCCGAAATCACCCTCCGGTTTGCCCGCCGTCGAAAATTCACTGGCACTGATGCTCGACAGCATTCACCAGGGACGATGTACTCTGGAACAAGTCGTCCATTGGATGTGCGATGCTCCGGCACGCGTCTGGGACATGGTCGGCAAGGGGCGCATTGCCCCTGGTTACGATGCCGATCTCGTTCTGGTGGACCTCAACCTTGAGCAAACCATTCGGAATGACGAGCAGGAAACAAAGTGTCGGTGGAGCCCCTGGGATGGAGTGACCCTCAAAGGTTCGCCTGTGCGAACCTGGGTACTAGGTCAGACCATCTACGATCACGGCAAGATTGACGACACCATCCGCGGCGGCGAAATCCAGTTCGACCACGACTTGGGTGGTTACTGGAAAACCGCATAGTCCATTCGCTGAACGCGGCCCAGGCAGACAGCGGTTGTTACCACAGACGGCGATACTGGGCTTCTACGACCACGATGAAATTTCGAGCCCGTCTGCTATCGACTTATCGTCGATGCGGTTCCTTCAGAGGTCGATCAAGGATTGAGGCACAATTGGCACTTGCAGTTCGGCGTTTCGCGATGACCTACAACGCGCCGTCGGGGTCGGGCCTGCGATATTTCGATTTTGGCCAGACTGAGATTTCCTTTTCGGACAACGGTCTAATCTGGCCAAAATCGAAATATCGCAGGCCCGACCCCTTATTACATCGATTGCATCCGTGCGTAGTCTTCGTCGCGGAAGATCTGCAAAGGGTCGATGCCGATGACCAGATAGATGTTGATTTGCTCGGGTTCGCCTGCAAATTGCATCCGAACTTTGAACTGAGGTTGCTCGGTGTTCTTCATTTCCTCAACGATTTCAAACGATTCCAACTTCTTCCCTTGAGTCCAGCGGAGATCAAACACGTTGATGACTGGCTTTGAAGATGCGATCGGTCCGTGAGGTGATCCGCTTTTCCAGACCGTCAGTGCAGTCATCAACGATTCACGAGCTTTCCCTGTGACCGGAAGATAGCTGGATCGTGATTTCCCACCGCAACCGGAAGTGGAGGATTTCAAAAGCAGCAGCGGGATTACGGCCAAAAGATCTCGGCGGTTCAACATGTCGGCTTTTCCATAGATTTGGCGGTTTCATCGGCGATTCGTTGCCAGCGGCGACGACGAATTGCATAAAAGGCGATCGGCAATAACAGGTCTACGACTTCATCAGCAATCAGAATTCCTCCCAGAACCGGGGCCGCCATCGGGCGAATGACGTCGGCCCCCATTCCCGTACTCCAGAGCATCGGTGCAAGGCTGAGGATCGTCGTCGCCTCAGTCAGCAGTTTCGGTCGCAGCCGATGAACGGCACCGGTCAATACGGCCGATTGCAAATCATCCAGTGACATGTTTCGCAGTCCTCCGGCATTGTCAACCGCTTCGCGCAAGTAGACCAGCATCACCATGCTGGTGGCGGCAGCCATTCCGAAGCAGGCGATGTATCCAATTCCGACAGCAACGGAAAATGGAAACCCCAGCATCCACTGACACAAGATGCCACCCGCCAGAGCGCCCGGGACCGATAACAGCATCAGGCCTGCATCGACGACATCTCGGAATGCCACATGTAGAATCAAGATGATCAGCAGTACAGTAAAGGGAACCATCCAGAAAATGGCACGTCGAGTCTTGGCCGCATGTTCATATTGGCCAGTCCATTCAACAAATACCCCCTCAGGCAACTTGACTCTCTGGCGGACCTGTTCCTGCGCGGCCACGACGAACTCAGCGGGGTCTCGCCCTCGCACATTTAAGCGGACATAATTTCTCAACCACCCGTTCTCACTCTTGATCGTGGCGGGCCCATCAATGGTGGAAACGTCTGCCACGGATTCCAGAGAAACCGTCTCCAACACGTTGGCTGGTCCTGCTCCGATCTGATGGCGTCTCGGGATTGGCAGTTGTCTGAGCATTTCTGCCGGTTCAAGTCCACCTGCGTGTAATCGCAGCCTCAATGGAAACCTCGATTCGCCACTTTCCATCATGGTGACCACGCTCCCTCCAGTGGCAGCGGTCACGACGGCATCGATATCGGCGTCGACAATCGAGTTTTCTATCGTACGACGATGGTCAGGGACCACGGTGATGTATCCCTTTCCGCGAATTGGATCGGCGAGCACATCGGCTGCGCCGGGGACCTGTCGCAGCATTTCAGCGATCTCATCCGACGCACGGACCACATCATCCAGATTCTGTCCAAGGACTCTGATGCCGACTTCTGAATTGACGCCCGTCGCGAGCATATCGACCCGGTTCTGGATCGGCTTCGTCCAGACATTGGCCCAGCCCGGCATCTGAACTGACAGGTCCAATTCGCCCCCCGCTTGATTGATCGAATCGGAATCATGCGGCCAGAGCCATAACTCGCTCGTCCATTGTTCGGTCAATCGACGGACAAGTGCATCATAAACGGGATGCGGATCGATTGCCGGCAGGACCGAATGTGAGGGGATTCCTCGATGCGTTCCGGCATGATGCTGTGGCCCTTTCGTGTTGTAACGAGCATCCAGAACCTGCTTCCAGACCGCAACGAACGCGTCGTCGACGATCGGCTGACGAGCGAGTATCTCGGTGCATACGACCTGAACCCACGTCGCAGCCGACCTCTGCCGTAATTCCGCATTCATCCGAACCAGGTAGAGTGAGAATTGCCGATCAAATTCCGTCTGCAATTCGGTCAGCAGTTCCTCGTCCAGAGAAACCGGATTCAGACCAAAACTCTGTCGCAAGAGATTTGCGGTTCGCGTTGTCAGAGATTGGAGGCCGATTTCATGGCTCGCCACGGCCCCAAAATAGCCCTGGGCATAGAGTTGTTTTCTCACTTCTCCGACCAATACGTGCACGCCACCGACCGTCAGATGTTGGCCCAGTCTTCTGACATCACCCGCCGGAAGCTTGGCGACGACACCTTGAATCTCCACAGGCGAAAGGGGTGTTTTCAAAGCCCGCACGCGACTCAGTCGTTGAGCGAAATTCGATACGAGTTGAACCGAGAGGTCTCGCGATAATTCTGTCTGGAACAGCTGCAACCGCTGCCAGCAGACTTCCCTCTGGATGGCGTCGAACCGTTGGGTTCCAGGATCTACGATCTCAGAAACAAGCCCTGCAGCAGCCGATGACGATTCGATCAACCTGGCATTAGTCAGTTCCTCAAGTGCGATTCGGGCTGTTCGATCACAATCTCGCCTCAGGATACGACGACTCGGCCAGAACTTTTGAGGAAAGAACTCGACCATGGTTTCAATCATATCGACCGGCGCAGGATCAAATGGCGTTTCAGCCCGCCCCGCCTTGCCTGTCACCATTCGCACTTCAGGGAAGCGGCACAGCACCATGTTGCGTGCTTTCAAATCATCAAGCGACTGTGACAGCGACACGCGCGGGACGGTGATTGGCATGTCCATCACCATCCCTTCGTCAAGCGGCAATCGGAGAGCCAGTCCGATCGGCCGCATCGTCGATTGCAGGATCAGTCCTGTCGCAATGATGCTCACGGACAATAGACACTTCCGTGCCAGCAGCGATCGAACGAGCGGAAACGAATTCTCATTCGAGGCTTTGACCATCAGCCATGAAACGCCAACGGAAGCAACCACGGCAAAACGAACGAGCAGATCCAGGCCGGTGGCTGCGGCCCCTGCGATCATTGTCAGACAAAGTAGAAGGACTAGCGGCAGCGGATGCTGCATCAGCCAGGTCAGAACCGGGCGATAGACGCTGGATACCGAGCGGACAATCGCACTTTCTGATTCGTCACGAATCCGGCCAGAAATCAGACGGGCACACAAAACAGGGACCAATGTAACGGTTAAAAGTGCCGCCGAAAGCAATGCCAGAGTCTTGGTCCAGGCCAGCGGGCGATACATCTTGCCATCGATTCCCCCCAGAGCAAAGACGGGCAGGAATGAGACAATCATCAGCATGATCGCCAGAAATGCAGGGCGACCGACAATTGTGCAGGCATCGGCGACCGTTTCGCTGATATCACCGGTCACAGGCGAATCACCAAATCGTCGGCGCAGGCGATGAGTCACGTTCTCAGCAACAACAATCGACGAATCGACGAGCACTCCGATCGAGACGACGATTCCGGCGAGTGACATGATATTCGTCTGAATATCAGCAATCCCGGCGACTCGCAAAACCTGCATCCCCAGGAATGATCCCAGGACGACGAGTGGCAGCGTTCCGACAATGATCAGCGACGTTCGCCAATGTCGCATCACCAGAATGATGCAGATCGACGTTACGAGCAGTGATTCGAGCAGGGTTTTTGTCACCGTATCGACCGCACTCAAAATCAGCGGGCTACGGTCGTAACATGGGACAACGCGGGCTCCATTCGGCAGTCCGTCACCGATTTGGATCAGTCGAGACCGTACGGCACGGGTCACATCAAGTGGATTATGTCCGAAGCGAAGATGAACGATCCCCGCGACCGCCTCGTTCCCATCCTTTTCAAAGCCACCACGGCGTGGTGCTGTTCCCATGCGAACGTGTACCAACTTGTTCAGTGGGATCATGAGACCTCCAGGAAGTGGCAGCAGGGCTTCCTCGAGCAAATTTATGCGACGCAGCAAGTCGTTGCTGTTTTCATCAGGATTGTCACCGTTGGAAGTGAGGCTGCGGACGAGGAATTCGGAATTCGCAGCGGTAACGACATTGCCACCCGTCGTCCGTGTGACTGAGACGAGCGCTGATTCCAGATCGGCGAGCGTCAAACCCGCAAGCGAAAGTTGCTCAGCATCCGCCTCGACATGGATTTCCGCGACGAATCCCCCGACCGTCGCAACCTCGGCAACTCCTGGCACGGATCGCAACTGCGGCGCGACAACGGTCTCTTGCAGTCGTCGCAGTTCAGCGAGATCCGAATCCAATCCCTCGACCGTATACCAGAAGATCTGTCCTGTCGGAATTCCATCCGCAGCCAATCGCGGAGTGACTGGAAGATCCAGATGCAATTCGGTCAGACGTCCATTGGCACGGCGGCGTGCTTCATCAAAGCTGATCGAATCGTCGAATATCAGATGCAGCAGTGAGTAGCCGACGTCACTTGAACCCCGTACTGTTCGGATTCCCGGTAACCCCTGAAAGGCGAGTGCGAGCGGACGCGTAATTCTGCGTTCAATTTCGGGCGGACTTTTGCCGGGCCATTCCGTGTGAATGAGGATCTGATTTTCCGAGAGATCCGGGACCGCGTCGATAGGTGTCTGAAACACGACCCACAGTCCGACGATGGACCAGACGCCTGCCAGTACCAGGACAGCAGTTGAGTTTCGAATCAAAAATAAAGTGAACGACCGATACATCGACAATCACCAGCAATTGACAGAAAGAACTACTGACGATTGTCGTCACGTTCGTCTTTGAGCTTAGCAAGATACTTATCAGGATCGGCCTGTAAGCCTGATTCGCAACCCTTGCAACAGAGAAACACTTTGCGGCCTCGCACCATCGTGAAAACCGGTACTCCCATCGAGCCGAGCGGCGCATCGGTCACAGGACAGATGCGTTGACGTTTAACGAGCGCCAGGTCCGCATCCGAGAGTGGTTCTGCGGATTTCTTCGACTCAGAACGACGTTTCGGCAATGCAGGGGAGCGATTGGAACCGCTGGCTGCACCAAAGTACTGAGTCGCGAGATTCGGATGCAAACGGCTTTCGGCATCGATCAAAAAAACGCCCATCGTGGCGACTCGCTGATCGGGCTTCAGGCCTTCCAGGATCTGGCACGTCTCTCCGTCACGTGAACCTAACTTCACACGAATTCCATCAAACATGCCGGGCATCGATTCCACATAAACGACGTCGGCATCTCCAAGTTGAACAACGGCAGAAACGGGGACAGAGAGAATGTTGACGTTCTCGTTCCCAGACGCTTCCGATTTGACGGGCGACGTTCGAATCCCTGCGAGTTGCACTCGGTACGGTGTAAACTGCATTCGAGCCAGCACACCTTCGGGTAACAGTGTTGCGTCGGATTTCTTGCGAGTGATCAGGTCCATATTGCAGACCGGGCAGATCGCCGGCCAGGCACTGACAACGCCGGGGTCCATCGGACAGAAAAACTCGGTATCGCCCGAAACGGATGACGCCGAACTGTGGCGATGCCACAACGAGGAAACGCGATCCCATCCACCACGTAACCATGGCCAGCCTGCCATCACGGCCGCCAGCAGACCGAGTGCGAAAACAAATCGAAACCGGACCTGAATGGCACGAAGCAGCACTTGCGATGCAGATGGTGACGGTGAAGAGTTGAGTTCGGTCATGGAATTTCAGAGTGGTCAAAGTTCATGGATGGTGTCTTGGACGTACCGGTTGTGCTCATTTCGTATCTGCTGGCTCCGCAGCGCCCGGCAAAACCGTTTGCTCCGGCGGCAGTTCGATTGTCTTCCCATTCGCATCTGACTGTGTCTTGGGCTCCTCAGTCGCAGGCATATGGTGGTCCCAGTGCATGAGTAACTCGTAGTCTTCCTGCCGAAAGACCCACAGAGGATCGATACCTACCACAATGTAACGAGTCTTGATGACTTCGGATGGATTCGACAGATGCAGTGTGACCGCCATTGTCCGGCCGGCTGATCCGCGAACTTCTCCCAGAATCTGGAAGTCATCCAGAACTTGGCCCGACTTTCGCCCGGCATCGGTAACGTGGATGACGGGTGACGTTCCTGCCACTTCGCCGGGGGGCTGACCGGACTTCCAGGCTTCCAGTCCGCTTCGCACGGCAGATTCTGCAACGGCCAGACTGGGGGTGTAATCCAACGCTTTCCTGGCGCAGCCTGTCAGGGTCGAGAACACAATCAGGCAAATTGCCACGTGAATGACTTTTCTTGCCATCAGGTCTGATCCTCCTGAAGGAATTGTCATTCGCTGATGGGTTCACCACCAGCACGAGTTCCCAACGCACGCCAGACATTCAGGTCGATATTGTCGGATACGAATCGGATGCTGCCATCCCCCATCATCGCATGAACACCACCGGTGTGGCGGCTCCCTGCTGAAACTTGCATCGCCATGTTTGTCATCGATCCTGTGAAACCCGTACCACCGCAACTCTTCGAATTTGGTGTGGCGACATGGTTGTATTGGGTGCAGCAGTTTTCCCCCATGACCCAACTGTATCCCCATTTGCTCGTCAGCGGAGTACTACTGGCTGTGACAGCCTGGCAGGTGCTGTAGGTCCCTGCCAGACTGGTCTGTGCGGGGATCACAAACAAGTCCGACTTGATATCCGGCGTCCCCTGACCACGGATTTTCTCACTGAACATGATCGTCTGGCTCATTCCATCGGTGAACGAGGCCGCATTGCATCGGCTCAGCCAGTAGAACACACCCGTTTGAACTTCGCTGGGAGAAATGTCCGTTGCGGCTCCTGGGTAATCTCCCCGATCACACAACCAGCCTCCCTGATTTCCCGCATAGTTATTCTGTGCCCGCCAGGGGTCACTTGGCCCAAGATCTGTTGGGCACATGAACGCCGTAATGACCGTTCGGCTGGCAACAGCGTTGACTCCACCGGCATTTGTGAATGGTGGCATGAACGCGACAACACCACCCATCCCCGGAGTTTCCGGCGGAAAATTGAAGTCGATCGTATTGTAAAGGGGGGCCTGATCAATGTAGGGAAGAATCATCGCATGCTGCGACCAGCGAGCGTAAACGGGCACTCCCGTATAGCTGGCCCCTTTGCCAAATGGCAGCACCGTATGGGTACTCATGTAGTTATGAAGGGCCAGACCGATCTGCTTGAGATTATTCCGGCACTGAGTTCGCCGGGCTGCCTCGCGAGCCTGCTGGACGGCTGGTAACAGCAAGGCAATCAGAACTGCAATGATCGCAATAACGACGAGCAGTTCAATGAGTGTAAAACCGCGGTGGCGATTCCGAATTAAGGAACGCATCGATGACTCCGTTCAACTGACGACAAAACGTATGACGAATGCGGACGTCAGCTTCGCTTGAAATCAGCAAGCTGATCCGCGAACTCTCGTCCAATACGGATGTTAGCCCCAAGTCTTGGCGCCGTGAAGGATTTTTGCTGGCAAATCTTTCAGAATTCGGCAGTTCGGGCTCGCAGCCAACAGAACGAGCCGGACAAATGTCCGGCTCGATAAGCATTCGCTGTTTTCCAACGGGTCGTCAGTATCCAGAGCATCGCGGAGTCGGGTCGAGGAGGAAGATCGCCGTTCAGGGGTCCTGCAGGGACCGCTTACTTGATCGAGCTTTCTGCCTTGACGCCCACTGCCGCACCGCGCTGATGTTCGCGCTGAATTGCTTCGTAGACTTCTTGACGGTGCACGGGAATTTCGGTCGGGGCTTCAATCCCCAGCCGAACTTTGTCGCCGCGAATGTCGACGACGGTGATCTTGATGTTGTCGCCGATGAAAATGCTTTCATCGCGCTGGCGGGATAATACGAGCATGAAAATGTCTCCTTAATCCAACGTCGGGAACGTTGCTCTTCGCCCCGACGGCACTCCCAGTTGGCGGTCTCTCCAGGTTTCCTGACACAACAATCACGCATTCGCAGCAACAGTCGGACTCCGCATTCCGATTCCACTGCCGCATCGATGGGGTTGGGGCATGACCCCGACTTTACCCATTCAAGGGGATGGCCCCTTCTACCTATGGTCGACCTTCGGTTTTCATACGACCACTGGCAGCGGGTCTACCCCTTGAATGGGCAACGCCCGCGACCCCACCCGTACAGCCCGCAATTTGTTCAACCCCCGTCGGAAGAACATCTGCTGACCGCATCGATTGGAAATCGTTTCAGCACTTCATGTCACCGACGTATCAATCGTCATACTCTGGGCAGTCTAGGCAATTCGGCAGCAAGAAATCCGAATTTGTCGAGAAATGAGAGCTGGACCTGACGGGTTGTGCGGGCTACTCCGTCAAGGGTGTGTGTTCCGCGTCGGTACGATATAACGATTATGCGGTCTGGCGACCTGACGGGGTCGGCGGCGCACACCAATGAATCCGCTTCAGGAGAAGAATTGATGATGAATTTGCGAAGACTGGGAGTATTTGGGGTATTTCTCGGGGCTGTCGTTTCGGGGGGCCTGATTTCCACGACTGCCGTGGCTGCCGATCCGATCCGGGTTTTGATTGTTGACGGCCAAAACAACCACAACTGGAAGGCTACGACCCCTATCCTGAAGGACTTTTTGACGAAAAGCGGTCGCTTCACTGTCGATGTTGTGACGTCGCCTCCCAGCAAGTCCCCCAAAGAAGCATGGGACGCATTTCGTCCAAAGTTCAGTGACTATGCGACCGTTCTGAGTAACTACAACGGCGACCTGTGGCCCGAACCTGTGCAACGCGACCTGGAAGCTTATGTCTCGGGGGGCGGAGGTTTGGTGATTGTCCACGCGGCAAACAATGCCTTCCCGGAATGGGCCGAGTTCAACAAGATGATCGGTCTCGGCTGGCGAGGTGCAGGATATGGCAACCGGGTGACCGTCGCAGCCGACGGCAAAGTCGTTGAGACCGCCAAAGGAGAAGGTCCCGGTGCCGGTCACGGATCACAACACGATTTCAGTGTCGTTGTCCGCGATCGTGAGCATCCGGTGATGAAGGGGATTCCGGCCGAATGGATGCATGTGAAGGACGAACTGTACCACGGTCAACGCGGCCCCGCCGCCAGCATGCACATTCTGGCAACCGCGTTTTCTGCTAAGCAAACCGGTGGAACAGATGCCCATGAGCCGATGGTCTGGTGGATCCCCTACGGCAAGGGAAAAGTCTTTACGACGGTTCTGGGTCACGCAGAATATTCGATGAAATGCATCGGTTTTCAGACGATCGTCAATCGAGGTACCGAATGGACTGCAACAGGGAAGGTCACAATTCCTGTCCCCGAGAAGTTCCCAACAGCCACCGCAACGCTGGCGGCCGAAGAGAAAAAATAGCCAACGGATTTTCATGACTTAATTGTCATTTGGCGGATTCTCACAAACCCCACCGAATATGTCTCGATGGGGTTTGTGACTTTGTACGAACATCAATCTGACGGGACATCGAACGCTGGAGAGCCGACGTGAACGCGAGCGAAAATCCTCGCCCGGTCATGCCTTTCCCGCCCCTGCTATTCCTCGTGCCAACTGGTCGACGATTCGAAGTAGCGTTGGGACTCGAAAAGGACCGTGCATCGACTTGACGCACTCTGCCGCCATCGCCTCGTCTATTCCCACACTGCTGACAATCAACGGTTGATGGCTGTTTCCCCGAAAAACATCCGTTCCCGGGGCATCGTGAAATCTCGACTTCGCCACGCCGATGACAGGACAAACTTCACCGAGGGACTCGAACAATTTCGCGCCCAATCCTGGTCGCTGGTCACGATCCAGCCACACGTAACCGTCGACTACAATCACTTCCGGCAAGTTCGAAGATGTAGCCAACACCTTCAGGAGACAAGGAAGTTCCCTCAGAAAGAATCTCCCAGGCTCATAAGGAGCAACCTCTTGCACCTCCTCGACAGATTGCCAAACAGGTGCTGAGTCTGTCCAACGCGCGGCCTGAACCAGCGCAGCCTTTGCGGAATGGTGCAAATCATCATACTGGACATCGACACATGCAATCATGACTGTTTCCCGAGAGATACCATGGTGACGTTCTCCTGGCGGCGATTCCCGGAATTTTTCAGAATTAGCGTGATATGTCTCCGCGAATTTCGCATTGGAATCTCGAGTGCAGTGCGAAACAGACGCAATTCAGAGAACGAGTACAAGGCTGCAGACGGCATACGACAACAAATGAAGACAACAGATGTTGCTCGACTGCGTCGTGACGGGTGGTAGAGTTTCGCAATTTCACTATCAGGACTGATTTCAGGATTTTCTAATGAATCAGCAGCCATATGCAACACCGCCACAGTCGTGGGAACCGAGGATGACACCTTGGCTGGTACGTACCTGGTTTCCCAGGATGCGACGGGAAATGGTCCGTGTTGCACAGATCACCGACGTCAAACTTCACGGCATGCATCACCTGCAATCCGCCATCGATTCCGGCGCGGGGATCCTGATTACTCCCAACCATTCGTTCCATTACGATTCGTATGTTCTCGGGCACGCGGCCCAGGCGTGTGGCCGCCCCTTTCACTTTCTGACCGCCTGGCAGGTGTTCGCCATGAGCACTCCGCTGCAACGATGGATCATGCAGCGGCATGGGTGCTACAGCATCGATCGCGAGAACGCAGATCTTGGAGCATTCAAACGCTCTGTCGAAATCCTGCGATCCCATCTCTGTCCGCTAGTCATTTTTCCGGAAGGGGACATTTATCACACCAATGACCGAGTGATGCCGTTTCGTGAGGGATCGGCCGCAATTGCATTGTCTGCGGCAAAGCGAGCCGAGCGGCCGCTCGTGATCCTGCCAGCAGCGATCCAGGCCCGCTATGTTGACGATCCAACTCCAGGACTGCTGGAATTGATGACACGTCTGGAACAGGCCGTTCATTGGAGACCCCGACCAGATCTGCCCTTAGTGGATCGAATCTACCGATTCGCTGAAGGACTGCTGGCTCTGAAAGAACTCGAATACCTGGGGCGACCTCAATCGGGAACAGTTCCTGAACGAACTCATTCCCTGGCCGATCAGATCCTGTCTGCCAAAGAGCAGCGGTTTCAGATCCAGCCGCAGACGGATTCAATTCCCGAACGCGTCAAAGAATTGCGCCGGCAATTAATCCAAAAACTGGAAACGCCCGACCTGCCTCCAGAGATTCATGCCCAACTGAAGAACGACATGGAAGATCTGTTCCTGGTGATTCAACTTTACAGCTATCCAGGCGACTACGTCGCGGAGCACCCGTCGATTGAGCGAATTGCCGAAACACTCGACAAGTTCGAAGAGGACGTTCTGAAGGTGACCTACCCCAAGCCGCGTGGAACGCGACACGCCACCGTCACCTTTGGAGCACCGATTCCTGTTTCGTCCGAACGAGGCTCGCGCGATGCTGCGGCAGTCCTGACCACACAGATCGAACAGCAGATTCAGTCACTTTTGAATCAGGGGCGATCACTCGTTCCCAGCGGTCACTGATGGGGGAAGAAATCTGTCAGCTTTCAGCGGTCAGAAAAGACAATGGACAATTAAGAATCCGTGGCGGTTGATTGACGACTCCTGGAAACGAAACTCGCAACATGCTTGAACTTGATCAAGTTACCAAATCGTTCGGATCGACAACCGTATTGCATCCGACGACGCTATCTTTCGCCGAAGGAACGACAACCGTTCTGATCGGGCCGAGTGGCTGTGGAAAGTCGACACTGCTTCGAATCATGATCGGATTGATTCAGCCCGATGCAGGGACGGTCCGATTTCAAGGTGAAGTCTTCAGTCCCGCGAATCAATTAGCGATGCGTCATCGGATTGGCTATGTGATTCAGGATGGGGGATTGTTTCCGCACCTTTCAGCCAGTGATAACGTCGGACTCCTGGCCCGGCATCTGGGTCGCGATGCCGAGTGGGTTCGACGTCGAATCGACGAACTTACGGAACTGGTTCGTCTGCCACGTGAAGCATTGTCGCGATTTCCCGCTCAGCTTTCTGGTGGCCAGCGGCAACGGCTGGGAATCATGCGGGCTCTGATGCTCGATCCACCGCTGGTTCTGCTCGACGAACCGATGGGAGCCCTCGATCCATTGGTCCGCTACGACCTGCAGAACGATTTGCGAGACATCTTTCGAACTCTGAAAAAGACCGTAGTTCTGGTCACGCACGATATGGGAGAAGCTGGCTTCTTCGGTGACGAAGTCCTGCTGCTCGGTGGTGGCAAAATCGTCCAGCGAGGAACACTGAGAAGCTTGCTGGAATCCCCTGCAGATGACTTCGTGACCCGCTTCATCCAGGCTCAACGGTTGCCCGGACATGATTCCTGAAATTCTTTGCTGATTGGTCGATTGCTTCGTCCATTTCGTTCAACAGGCAAAAACATGCGTTATCGCACCGTTCTTTCGATCATGGTTGTTCTCTGCGGCTTTTCTGAATCGCTGTGCCGGTCCGAGGAGAGGCCCGTGGTTCGCGTTGGATCGAAAGCCTTCACCGAATCTGTTGTTCTTGGTGAGATTATCGAACATCTGATTTCGGATGCCGGTGGTAAGCCAGAGCATCTGGCAGAGCTTGGGGGAACTCAGATCTGCTGGAAGGCCTTGCTGGCTGGCGATATCGACTGCTACGTTGAATACACCGGCACCATCCAGCAAGAGATCCTGACGGGTGAGTCGATACGCGGTGACGAATCGATGCGTGACGCCCTGACGCTGCGAAAAGTCGTCATGAGTCGCCACATGGGCTTCAATAATACGTATGCCTTGGGGATGCCCGAAGACCTGGCCGAGAAGTGGAAGATCCGGACGATCTCTGATCTGGCCGCATGCCCCGAGTTGCCTCGGCTGAAAATGAGATTCAGTGACGAATTCCTGGAACGCGCCGATGGATGGCGAGGGCTTCGGAAAGAATATGGCTTTCCGGAAGTGGCCGAACGGGGGATCGATCATAGTCTGGCGTATCGAGGGTTGCAGACGGGAAGCCATCAGGTGACGGATGTCTTCACGACGGACGCGGAAATCCGACTGTATCACATCCGAGTCCTGGAGGATGATCGAGGATATTTTCCGCTCTACCACGCCGTCATGCTGACGCGGTCCGATCTGTCAGAACGGGCGCCCAAGGTTGCCGAGTCGCTGCTGCGACTCGAGCATCAGGTCGACAATGCGACGATGATTGACCTGAATGCCAAGGCGAAACTTGATCGCATCGATGAAAGTCGCATCGCGGCTGAATTTCTGCGAGACCGCCTAAGTCTGAACGTCACTCTGGCTGGGGACGGACGAGCAGCGCGACTGCAGAGGACCGTCTATCGAATGCTCGACAATTTGCGTCAGCATCTGCTACTGGTTGTGATCTCGCTCGCGGCAGCGATCATCGTCGCAGTTCCCCTGGGAGTGATCGCCTACTGTCGCCCTCGACTTGGCAACGTGATCCTGAACACGGTCGGTATCGTGCAGACTCTGCCAGCAATGGCAGTCCTGGTCTTTACGATCCCAATTCTCGGCCTGGGAGCATTACCAGCAATCTTCGCTCTGTTTCTTTACAGCCTGCTGCCGATCGTACGTAATACGTACACGGGACTGTCGAACATCCCCGAAAACCTGAAAGAATCTGCGATTGTCCTGGGGTTGTCGTCATCAGCCCGACTGCGATTGATCGAACTGCCATTGGCATCGATATCGATCCTGGCTGGAATCAGAACGGCCGCAGTCATCAATGTGGGAACAGCGACCATCGGAGCTCTGGTTGGTGCAGGTGGCTTCGGCCAGCCAATCCTGACTGGAATCCGCCTTGATGATTTCAGCTTGATCCTTCAGGGAGCCATCCCTGCCGCCCTGCTTGCAGTCGGTGTTCAAGCTGCGTTCGGACTCGCAGAACATTGGCTGGTTCCCGCAGGACTGAGATTTAAGGCAAATTAGGCGGAAGGATGAGAAACAAAATCGCTGGTGAATTCCTGGATATCTGTCCCGTTCGCGACCTCATCAGTAGTCACATGATTCCAAAATGAAGGTTTCACACGGCTGGTAATTGGCCATTGCCTCACCGCACATCGGCAGAAGCTGCCGAAACCAATCCTTACAACCGATCTTTCCGTTATGACCGCTTCGGTTGATGGTCGATAAAACCATTGGTCGGCATCGAGAACCGTCATGTCATCTCGTATTGAAAGCGGGAGTTCAGGACATGGCTGGCGTCCGAGCCAGAACGGAATGAGGGGGCGGGATGCGCAGGATTCGCTGGCAAATGTATGTTCGCAGTCTGGTGGTCATGGTTGCGATTTCGTCTGGGGTAGCACTCGCAGGCGGTCCGCTTCCCTTCACCGAAGAATGGTATCAGCAACGTGCGGATGATCCCCCCGGGGCTCGGCAGATCTTTAAGCACGGCAAGTATTGGCCACCCTATCCGCGTCCTACGGGTCGCAAGCAGACGGCCTCACACGCCTACCACACGGCCCATTACTGGCCGTTCCCGTACAACTGTCAGGATCGAGCCGACGTTCAGAATCTGCTGGATGCTCAGGCAAATACCGGTTGGGTCAGTGCGACCACATTGCACGACTATCACTTCGACCTGGATACACAGAAGCTTACAGACGCAGGTCAGAACCATTTGTTGTGGGTCATGAATGCCGTCCCGGCCCAATATCGGACGGTCTATGTCTCGCAGGGAGTCTCTGCCGAGATGGCTCAACTGCGAATTGCCAACGCGGAACAATTCCTGCGTGAGACGGGTCTTCCCGGAATTCCACCGGTGATTGCTCGCTACGACAATTTCAATGGTCGTCCTGCCAATGAAGTGGATCGGCTCAGATCGCTGGAATTGAACTCCATTCCCAGACCACGCTTGTTTGTCATCGGCCGATCCGGTTCCAGCGGAGGTGGTGGTG
>JBAWWJ010000036.1:0-44867 GCA_037146815.1 Planctomycetota bacterium | reverse complement strand
ACTTCCTCCTCGAAGTCCTATGCGGCAAAACAACTTAGTGGGCGCTGGCCCTGCGGTCGAGACGCTGTTGATGCCGCTCGCAGAAGTGCCGTTACATCCCGTCCATTTGACTTGATCTTGATGGATATGCAGATGCCGGTCCTTGATGGATATGCGGCTACGCAGGAATTGCGAAATCAAGGTTGGAACGGCCCGATTCTGGCCTTAACGGCCAACGCGATGTCCGGCGACCGTCAAAAATGTATCGACGCGGGGTGCGACGATTTTGCCACCAAGCCCATTGATCGAAAGCGGCTTGTCGAACAGATCGGCGAACTCACCAGACCGCTGTCAGCGGAACCAACAAAAGTAGTCTCGGTCGGTACCAAGTTGCGGGTGTCTGTTGATGGCGATGCGTTTGATCCGACGATTGCTCTTCGTCGGATGGGAGGAGATGTCGGCCTGCTGAACGAAATCAAATCGATGGTGATCGAATGGGGACCTCGCTGGCTGGCAGAATTGCAGGAGCGGCTCGATGAAGGCGATACGACATCCGTTCGCCGTTTGGCTCATAGCCTGAAAAATTCCGCGGACAACGTCGGCGCGGAAACTGCAAGTCAGATTTTGTATCGCGTTGAATCGTTTGCGGCTCGCGGCGATCTGGATTCTGCCAACAACCTGTTTCTGGAGGCGAGTCTTCGTATGCAGGAACTCATCGCCGCACTTCAAGAATCACTGGAATTGGCGGCCATTTCCTAATGTCGCATTCCGGCTGATTCATCGAATCCGAAAATGAAGTTGTGACGTGGCGCTAGTAGCCCGGATCTTACATGTTTCTTCCAGCCACAGGTGCCTTCGCTGGCAACTCCAAAAGCAGAAACGGAATGGTTTTTCAGTCGTCTTTATCGTCTTCGATCAAAATCCACATTGAATTGGACTACCGCTGTGCCGCGATCGTTGGCAGTTTTCTGATCATCCAGAAATGGCAGGCGATGCTGATGAGAAGCACGACTATTGTTCCGACCCAGACCCCGCGATCTGCGGGCCCGATTCTCACCGAATCGAAATAGCTAACCCAGGCAGCAGTCGATCCGATTGCCAGTCCGACGCTCAGGGGGACGATTCCCCAACGCATGTACATGCTGAGGATCATTGCCAGGTGGGGGGCCAGTACAAAGTGGGCGACAAAGAACCAGCCTGCGTGTTTATTGAAGTATTCGTCGAGGTTTTGAAATCCGTGGGGGAGCAAGAGGGTCAGGCCCAGGAAAGTGACCCCTGGAAGCGACACGAGCAGGGCACCACCGAGTTTCGCATAAATGACCTGTGAAACTGGACGTGGGAGCATGACCAGTGATTGCAGTGTCTGGCCGTGAACTTCCTCTTGCACGGTTCGCGATGCCAAGAGTGCGACGTCCAGCGCCAGGAGTGTCAGCCCGATCTTCTGCAACAATCCCGAAAAATGGGTGTCCCAACCCCATCCGCGAATCAATGCGATCAGAGAGCCGATAGCCACCAGCAGAAGATAGGCGGCGATGCGAAGCAAGAAGCCGCCGATACCGCCACCGACAAAATAAAACCCTGTCCAGGCAAACGGATGATGTCCTGGTCGACCGGGAGCAAACCAGCGCAGCATCCCTCGCGGGTGTGCCAACAAGCCTCGAGTTGTCCGTTCCGTTGCCGGACTTTGGGTGCAAACTCCGAACAACCCCCAGGACAGAAGGTAACAGACAATACCCCCCGCGATGTTAGTCACAACTTGAATGCTGTAGGGTGATTCGCCGAAACCGGAAGTGATAATTACGCCAATCCGAATGTACAGGGACGTACTGTGGATCCCGTCGAAAATTCCAGGCCAGAAGCCTGTCATCATGCGACGGGCTTGCAGATATCTGAGGGCTTCGGACGCGATTAGCGGTATGCCGATATAAACGACAATTCCCAGCGTCATCAGGATAGACGCCATGCGGTTTCTAGAAGCAATTGTCGAGCACAACAGCCCCATCCCTGAAAACAGAAACGTGCAGGCCGAAATGCCGATGTAGGCACTCCAGACCTGATCTGTCGTGACCCCTCCCATGGTGACAGCCAGCAGCGTGAACGGATATTGCACGGCAATCAGCAGCAGTGTCTGGCAAACTCGCCCGCCAACTTTGCCGAAGAGAATTCCCAGCGGGCTGATCCCCGCCATCTGCATCAGGCCCAGTGTGTCCTCTTCTTTCTCTTCGCTGATCGACGTCGAGAAATATCCGATACTCAACAGCCCCGCAAAGATGGCATTCATCCAGACCAGCATCCGGAACATTTGGAGCCCCGGTGCACCAAGCCGGCTACTCGTAGAGAGGGCAAAAAGAATTGAAATGTACACGACCAGGATCGGCAGGCCGCGCATCAGATGGACGTAAAATGATCGTGCGTCGGTTCGCAGCGATCTTCCTAATAGTGCGAGGACTCCGTGAAACACGGCAATTGCCCCAAAGTGTGATGTGATGGATTGCGGGCGTTTTCCGCCTGATTTACCGAATCCAAGAAGCTGTGACGTGGCACTGGCACTGTGGCACTACCGTGAGCCAATTTCCTGCAGACGAGCAACGATCATCATTTGAAACACAAAACAGACCAGTCCCATCAATGTCCAGACCACCCCTGTTCCGATGAGAGAACTGAAGAGATCTTGTGTTTCACGTCGGCTGGAAATCATGAAGATCAGTTGAATCACGGGGCAACAGGTCATAATCGGAGCCATCATGACGAATCCCAGCGGTAAGGCTCCCCACTTCACGAACAGGCTGAGCAGTGCTACCAGATGCAGAAAGACGACAAACAACAGGACCGCTCCCCAGGTCACCGGTGAAATTGCGAATTGGAAAACGATCTTCAGATCCAATCCCGGCAGAAACAGCGTCGAAACACACAGGCAGATGATTGAAGGAACAAGTCCCACCAGGCATCCCAGAGCCTTGGAATATCCGACCCAGGAAAGATTGCGCGGCAGCATCATCAGCGATGACATCGTTTGCAACCTGATTTCGTCATGAAAGATTCGCGACGCCAGGATCGATGCCTCAATTGCGACGGCCCAGACCATCACAGTCGCGTATAACGAACTGGTCTCGACCCAGGACATTTTTGACTGCAGGCTGCCGTAAACGATCACCGCAAATAACAGGACGTACCCCGTAAACTTCACGGTTGCAAAACGGAATCCCCCGGCAACGAACTGAAAGTCCTTCCACACCAACGGCAATGCCCAGGCTCGGCCTGGACTGAAAAGTCGCACGCGTCCTGCCGACTTCGCGACCATTCCGCGACTATCGCTGGCACCGGTCGTCTGGGAGTTGAAAGGTGTGAAAAGAACCCATGATAGGAAGAAGCAGCCAATTCCAATCGCGAGATTACTGATGACCTGAACCGAAATTACGGGCTCTGCAAATCCGGTCGTCATGATCTGCCCCAACCGCCAGTACGAGCACGAATTCTCACACGAATTGAGTAACGTCGTGATCAGAGGCGAGGGGCTCTTTGCTCCGGTCCGATTGAGTTCCATCAGGGTCGCGGAGGCAATTGGGGGGACGGCTGCATAGATCGCCAGGCAGATTGTGGTCATCGCGGCGGCGCTGCCACCGCGTCGACAAACGGTGGACCAGAGCAAGGCGATGTTGGCGAGCATCACCATGAATGCCAGAAGTGACGCATAGGCTGCCAGAATCTGGTGAGGCGTGACACCACCGAGAGTCACTGCCAGCAACATGAATGGAAACTGCACCAGCAGCAGAAAAGCGGCTTGAATCAGGCGGCTGGTCGATTTTCCCAGCAGAATGCCGAGTGGGTTCAGGCCCGCCATCATCAGCAGGCCAATCACCTCTTCTTCTTTTTCTTCGGAAATTGCCGTCGCGAAGAAGCCAATCCCGGCACAGGTGATGAAGACGGCATTCAAAATGGCGATTGAAATGAAAAAATGCAGTCCCGGAGCCCCGACGAAACTGGAAAACAGCATATTCTGGAGCAACGCCAGATAAATGAACGCTACGAATGTCAGTCGGAACACGTGGTTCTTCAACTGTCGCGCATCCTGCCGTAGTGATCGCGTCAGAAGTGCGAGGACACCGTGAAACATGGACTCATCCAATTAAACCTGACAGCAACCATCAACCGTTTCAGAATGATTCGGGACGACTATTTCACCCCGCGTTCCGTCAGATCCATGAACGCTTCA
Organism: Planctomycetota bacterium; assembly: GCA_037146815.1. Classification (GTDB taxonomy): domain Bacteria; phylum Planctomycetota; class Planctomycetia; order Planctomycetales; family Planctomycetaceae; genus Schlesneria. The sequence continues at coordinate 40,675 of JBAWWJ010000036.1, read as the reverse complement.
TTCAAGTGACGTTTGTCTTCGGCAAAGGCCACGATCGGGATATTCAGCCCGAGGATCCCGTGGAGTAACTGGTTTGTATCGAGTTGGGTCTGGTCGAACTCGATGCGGTATTCAGGTCGTCCTTCAATCGATTCCACTTTCAAGACACCCGTCAACTGCCGCAACGATTCGGTCCAGTCGGATTCCCCAGCAACCGTCAATCGATAGGCAGGATGTTCATCACTGGTGAGCAACAATCCGTGCATCGAACCGCTGTATTTCACTTTGCCGCGATCGATGATTGTTACCGCATCGCAAAGCTCGGGCAGTTCACTCAGGATGTGTGAACTGATAAAGATGGTCTTGCCCATCGACCGCAGTGCCTTCAGGATTTCCATCAGTTCAATACGGGCACGGGGATCCAGGCCTGATGCGGGTTCGTCCAGTAACAGCAGATCGGGATCGTTCACCAGAACGCGAGCCAGGCTGGTGCGCTGCTGCATCCCGCGTGACAGGCCGCTGATCAGATCGTTTTTCCGTCCATCCATGTCTGTCAGTGCCAGGACTTCATCGATGACGCGTGTTCGCTGATCGAATGACAATCCATAAGCTGCCGCGAAGAAATCGAGATACTCGTAGACGGTCATTTGCCGGTACGTGCTGAAGTGATCGGGCATGAACCCGATCTTGCGGCGGACCATTTTCTGATCTTCCACCACGTCGTGGCCGAACACTTTGACGACCCCAAACTGCGGTCGCAGCAGAGTGCAGATGATCTTCAGCGATGTCGTCTTCCCTGCCCCGTTGGGACCCACAAATCCGTGCAATGATTTGGGCATGACCTGGAAGCTGACGTGATCGAGTGCTCGTCGTCCTTTGAAGGAATGGACCACATCATCGACTTCAATCACCGGTCGTGTCGTTCCTGAGGAATTCGTGCCAATACTCATCTGGAGGTTCCCAATTTCTGGCAAAGGAATTGCGATCGAGTCGATGTGATAAAAACGAGACGGAAATCAGTTTGCCGTGACTTACTGGCCTGGCAGCGGTATGTCCAGGCTGTAAAGAATCTGGCCGTTCTGAGCTCCGAGGCGATTGTTCTGAACATTAAATTCGGGCGGCATCTTGCTGTAGATAAAGACTCGAGCGATATCATCTGGCAGGCGAATCTGATCGACATCAGAATTGCGAGTGATATTCAGGCTGCGCGCCAACAGCGGCGTCAACATCAATGAGAACCGCTCTTCTGGCTTTGGGCCCGGTGTGTTGTACCCGTATCCATAGTTTTTGTTGTTCGCCCAACCCTGCAGCGAGTCGACTCGCAGCATCGATTTGACATCACCGGAATCAGCCGCGAGTTTCAGTTTTTCGTTCTGCCAGACAAGCGAGTAAAACCGGCCGCGGAACATGAGGTACATGGAATGTGTCGTGGAGGGGGCGATCCCATCAATGTTCAGCAAAAGTTCCTTAAGTCGACCGTCGCTGAAGTCTACTTTATCGACGGTGATCTTCGGACTTCCCGTCGGCAGTTTCATACGGAGTGCGAATTCTCGATTGGAAAATGGAGGGATGTCGACCACGAAGCCACCATCAATCCCGCTATTGATGATCCCGTTAACCTGTTCGGTATCGCTCGTCGTTGAATAGAGAGTGCCGAATCCATCGTGTTTCAGCATGTAATCCGCACCGCTCGTGACAAATACGTTCGACCATTGCGACACATCCATTCCGCCGCCCGGAAGTCCGCGAGCAATCGCTACCGAATGGACCGCAGTCGACTCGCCGTACCCGCGTTGTCCTACAATCGAAAACAGCATGCTGAACAATACGACTGTGCCAAGCAACGCGGCATAGACAACGCGAAAATCTGACCAGCGTTTTCCCAGCAGATAGCAACCGGGAAAGATCATCGCGATATAGACCCAGAACATGAAATGCAGCAGCACCCAGTTGTGATCAGGCTTTGTCATTTCCTTCAATTGGGTCAGGAAGGACACGGATGGGAACGGGTCCGTCCCTTCGCTGTAATTGTAATTCTGCTGATCCTGCTGAGGCGGTGCATCGAATGTGTCGATCACATCTTCGGCCGTTTCGCCTTGAGAAAGGATATTCCTGGGCAGACCCCCGAAGACTCGGCGCGCGTCTGCTTCCAGAAGCTTGTTTCTCTCCATCGGCATCTTCAGGACTCGACCGGTCCCGACGCGAAGTTCGTCCAGAGGCGAATTCAGCGCCGACAAGGGGGCGGCAAACTCGGGATACTTTCCCGTCGGTCCAAGAAACAGCAAAACGGTGCCGCCGAGATGGACCCAGTCGAGAAAGGCATCCTTTTGAGTCGGAATCCACGACCTTGGTTCGCGGTCCAGACCGACCACCTGCAACGCGTCTGTTGCCGAGACAAACGATGGGAACAGCGAATCGGGCATCGATTTCAGGATCCCCGTACGACTCGCCACACCGCTGGGATCGTCCAGAATGATTCGCTGGTACTTTGCGGCGCGAGGTTGCGGTAAATCGAATGAACTGCCGCGTCCGTAGACCAATTGCCACGTTTCGTTGGAGATCGATCCCCCCCATCCCCCGTTGACGTAGGGGTAGAACTGGACCCATTTGTTGGAAAACGAAGAGATCGTGACGGACTCGGTGATTTTGGCGTCGACGTATCCGCCCCCGCCTAACCGCTTGTACAGCGTGATATCGCCAGAAAACGTCTGGGGAGTCTGGTTGCTGATCAGGACCGACAAAACATTAAACCGGTTGGGAGCAACCTTTCCGTTAAAGCCCCAACGGACCTCTTCGACATCAATGGCATTCGCCACGTCGGCCAACCCGTGCCACATCAGCACGGTCAGAACGAAAATTGAAAGAGGGCGAATGATACGTTGAATGTCGTAAAAGATGTCGCGACATCTCGTCGACAGGAATTTCATTCCTGATTCCGTTTCGTACCTGCCGGTCGCTGAATTTGGACTCGGCTGGTGATTCCAACGGGCGAGTTTGAATTCTGGGTCATTCATTTTTCGTCCCGGTTGCGGTCAGGAGTACCGTGAATACGGAGGTTGCGAACTGAGTTGTGAACCCAGACAGAAGATTGTGAAGGCATTCCGTCTGAGCAGCGGAAAGAGTATGTCGTCAACGTTCAGGAAATGGAACTCTCCGACGACGTACGCACTCAGTTCGCCGCCGCACGATTGGCTGAGGCCCACGTTCAAGTCATTTCGAGTACGGTAATTCGGAAGAGTTGGAATGATTCCCAGCACCATGACCAAGCCTCATTACCAGGATTTATGACAACCATAAATCCAAATGACTCTATCCATACACCGTTGCCTGAAACCCCACGGGAGCCAGTGGGGTACCGAAGCCCTTCGGTCAGTTCAGTGGACGACAGACCCTCTCCGAACAAGGGACTTTCCAAAGTAGCCTTCACGCTCCTGCGTGAAGATAGCCGTCTGCAATTGGGCGCCTAATGTTCATCGCATTTACGACTGCCAGGTCGTAAAGGAAAAAGACGGAAGAGGAAACCTTCGGTCGTCGGTTTCTCCGGGGTCGGGAGCCCGTCGTTTATACACAACTCGACCAGTCTTGCAGACCAGAGGCGATCCAGACAGTAACGAAGTCGGTCGTTCGTCGGAAGCCAATCCAGAGTGTTTGGGGGGGCGGATGTGGAACACTCATCTCCGCTGATTTCCACTGATCAGACAGCAAGAAACGGCTTTGACGGCATACGGTTTCGACGCTTACTGGGACTCGCTTCCTCGTGTTCGGGATCAGCGTGAATTAGCGGAGATCAGTGTTCCAAAATTCTTCACGCGAAGACGCGAAGGGTAGAAAAGGGAAGCGGTTGGATGTCTCTCACAGAGTCACGGAGACACAGAGAGAGATAAGAACGAGTTCGGCTCCTCAGTTCGCTTCGCTGCGGCATTTTGACTCTGTGGCTCTGCGCCTCTGTGAGAACCCGCTTTGCAAGGCTTGTTGGTCCGTTTTAGGACTCAAGCGACTTCGTCCGCTTCTTGCTTTTCATTCCAGCAGTCTTCTTTTTCTTGTGCGGCGTGGACTGCCAGAATGGTTTCGTCAGATACGCCAACCGAACCGATCCGACGATCCCCAGCACGAACACGAAGACGCCAAGCACGGGATCCCAGGCTTTGTTTGCCGCGACGGCGTCATGGACCGTCGCATACGGAACAATCTGCTCACCATTTCGTTCGATCTGCCAGACCCAGCGATTCGCCTTGGCGTCCGTCCAGATCGAAATGGTTTCGCCCGATCGCAGTGTTGTCGGCAACGTGTCAGCGTTCGGAAACCAATCCAGGTACTTATACCGCTCGCGGTCAATTACCAGCACCGGATACTCTTCGTGGCGACGGATCCCCGTTTCCAGTTTGACTGTTCCCGTCACCTTTTGTAACGACTCCAGCGGAGTCGGCCGGGAATACAGGTAGGATCTCACGAGCAGTGACACCCCGGCAATCAGACAGCCTACCGCAATCACTGCGACCCGCAGCAATGTTTTAATCTTCACATCGGGTTCGGAATAGGCCATCGGTACGTTCCGTCGGAGAAGTCAGTACGCGGCGGGGACCACTTCAGAGACATCAACTCATTGATTTGGCACCTGTGGGTTGTAACCGTGGATGGCCTGCCTGATGACCATGATCATAGCCTGAATTCAACCCACAGAATACAGATTCCTCACCATCCCGCATTCGTTCTTCCAAGCAGCAAAGTTCCAAATCGTCGAACATCCTCGCTTGCTGCAACGGATTCGCAAAGTATTCTGCGAGTGGCGTCTTTCCACTTCTGCGAAAGCAGGCAATCGTCGAATAATTGTGAAAACGCGATGACCTCGAAGTTGGCGGCAGCAATCAAATCTCGAGTGATTTGAGGATCGCATTTGTTGAGCAATACGGATAGCAGCAGGACTGCAACGGCAAAATAAGGACGATTCCATTCATCGAGCCGACGATATTCCATGCGCCAGCGGAGAAATTGAAGTGTTGCGACTGTCGTCTCTTCACCCAGTTTGATCGCGCTGTCGACAAGTTGAATGATCGTGGATCCTTCGCCATTGAAATATCCGTCGTTTTCGGGTTCGGCCGCGGCACGAATGAGAATTGCACATGAAAGCAATCGCATCCAGTGGTCGCGAGTTGCAGGCGATCCCGATTCTGAGCTCGGATCTTCCGGTTCAGTCCATCGAGTCAGTTCAAGAACCTCTTTCGGCTTCCATTTCATGGGGACATACATCTGGCCCGCCTTAATGGCGAGTAGGCCCTGCAGGTGAGCATCAGAATCCATCCCATAGTCCGCTTCTGCGATCTCACGGAGCATGGAATCGTCAACTCGCCGAAAAGCAAGATCGAGGAGCGGGTCCTTTGTCGGCTCGAAATACCTCATGGTCTCTGCTGCCATCTTCAGTTGCTTTGCTGGCAAGTGTTATCGTCACCACCTCCGTTGAAAAAGACGAGAAGAGGAGACCTTCGGTCGTCGGTTTCGGCGGGGTCGGGAGACCCGCGCCGAACAACGTCGCGATTCGTGCATCAGCGCCCTGCCATCCTGCCGCAACCGACGTCGGAAAATGGCAATCACAGGACCTGACGTTGGGCCGCAATTACTTTGGTGGCTGGCTGCTGAGTTGGACCAGCGCCTCGAGAGCACGAACTCGTTGAATCTCGTTCAACTTCAGATAACGGTGTTTGCCATCGGCCTTCGGTTCGAATGTCGTAAAGCCATCCTTTTCAACGATGACGCGTCCCGGTGCCGAAAGATCAAAGTAACCCCGATCTGGATGTACCGCGTACAAGACGCTGGTCAAGTCCCAGGTTGGACGATTGTGTGGCGGCTTTTCGTAGCGGCGATAGGCTTCGGCCAGCGGATGATCGGGAATGTACCCATAGTCTTTGATGATGCTTTCCGAGGGATAGGGCAACGCAATCCCGATCTCAAATCCACTCCAAACGACATCCGTTGGCCATTCATCGGCCAGCTTCCGGCAGTTTTCAATGTCCTGAACAACGTTGTATTCGCAATAGTGCTTGTTATCACCGATCGCCGTGAATGCTCCGGCCATGATGGAAAGGAGCTTTACCTTTTGCCGAATCAGATCCATTCCCGATAGCGGCGAGGCGGCATCTGGCTTCGAATCAATGAGTCTCGCCAGGTTTGTAGAAAACCCGACCTGGGCGATGCTCACGGAACCATCGGGCTGCGCTGCCAATGTCTTACGAAGCAGTGAGACCGCTTCTGGAGCATCTTTGCTGGCGAGCAGGTCGTGCGGATACCGGAACGCCTCTCCCTTTTTCTCGGCGGCCATCGGCAGGAACTTGCCGGGTTCTGGCGTCTTTCCCGGCCGGACGACGCCAATCGGAGTGTCAGGCCGACCATAGAAGGTATTGATGGCATCGACGAATGGACCGGCCAGTTCACTATCCTTGGTGATGGTGACTGCCAGAAGGCGACAGGCCCCGCGCGATTCCAGCGAATGAATCATCCCCTGTGCCAGGACGTCGTCGACATCGTTTCCGATATCCGTATCAAAAATTAATCGCACGGGTTCGGCCGCACCGAGTCCATTCGGTGATAATGGAATGGCGAGCGAGCAGGCGATGATCAGGAGAACAGAAAAACGACAATCCGGCAGCAGCATGACAGTTCCTTTAAGGGGATGCTTCTGGCGCAAGTAGAGTTTTACGAACGCCATCCAGCATCCGAAGTGAAACCGTATGCAACAGGTTTGTCAAACGTAGGTGATGTGCGGTTGGTGGCCCTGCCCTGCTTGCGACGCAATCGCGGTACATCCCTGAGGCTTTGGATGGGATGCAAATGTCTGTCGCTAAATATGTTGCGGAAAACCGCAGCCTGCAGGTCAGGGAGGCAGATCGATCTTCTCGCGTTTGGCGGCCTGTGATAAAACAAGGGCCTCCCGAACTTACCCATGAATTGAATTGTCCCAAGATCAGATTCGAGAAGATGCGCGTCTTCGGCGCGGGTCAATTGATCCTCCCGAAACGATTCGGTTTCGTTTTCGCGGTCACCATCCTGAGACTTCGCAATTTGTTTTGAAATGAGAATGCCGTGTGGTATTTAACCGGTGCGAAGCGGGCGATTGTGATCGCCGGCTGCCTGGCTGCCGCCTATACCCAACTGACAACGTCGCCCGCGACGATTCGCTATCTGCGTTCCATCGGCGGCAATGAACTGCATATCGGTATCCTGGGGGCACTCCCGACGCTGATGTTGTTCATGCAATTCATTTCAGGAGTTGTCGTCAATCACTTGCGGCATCGCCGGCGCCTGTGGTTCTGGGCCGCCATGACGCACCGCCTGCTATTACTGCCGACGGCTCTCGGTCCATGGTTGTTTCCTGGCATGTCCTCCGAATTCTGGGTGGTGACATTACTGGTGACGACCGCCATGAACCAGGCACTGCTCCATTTCAGCTCCCCTCTGTGGCTCAGTTGGATGGGCGATTATTTGCCCCACGAAGGTCTCAGCCATTTCTGGGGGCATCGCCAGTTCTGGATGCAGATTACCGCGGCGGCATCGTTGGCCGTCGCGGCCTTTCTGCTCTTTAAGACGGAACTCGGCATTGAAGCCGGTTATGCCGTGTTGACGTGCATTGGCACACTTTGCGGGGTACTGGATCTGCTGTTGTTTCATCGCATCTACGAGCCGGAAGTGACACAGGTTCCGAGTCCTCGCTTGCGGCAGGTTTTGAGTGCGCCATTTCGCAATAAGGACTTCCGCCGCTACATCCGGTTCATGTGCTATTGGAACTTCGCCGCCATGGCGGGGGCTCCATTTATCAGCTTGTATCTGCTGGAAGAGGTGCAGATGGACCTGTTCCGAGTTCTGTTGCTGTGGACCATTTCGTGGGTCGGCGGAGCGATGTTTTCGCGGACCCTCGGCTACTGGGCTGATCGGTATGGGACTCGCCCGGTGCTGGTGATTTGCGTCGCCTCAAAATCAGCGAACATGCTGGCTTTGTTGCTGACCCCGCACAATCCCGACATTGCCTTCTGGGTGCTGGCTCCGTTCTTCATGCTGGATGCCGCTCAAAATGCGGGAATTCTGATCGCCAACAATGGATTCATGATCAAGCATTCGCCGACAGAAAACCGGACAATGTATATCGCAGCGACCCAGGCACTGGCGGGGATCGTCGGGGGAGTCACCTCGATCGCTGCCGGATGGATCATGACGCAACTGGCGGGGCGGACATGGAATGTGGGGGGATTCGTCATGAGTCACTTCCAGATGATGTTTGCCGCGAGCATCCTGCTGCGGTGGTTTGCACTGCTGCTGGTACAGTCGGTTCGCGAACCGAATTCGAATCCCACGATGACTCTTGTGGCGGATGTCGTGGAATCGATCTCCTGGCGGGGGATGTTTCTCTCGGCGGGAATCAATGATGAAGTTCCTGCGGAAATTGCTATCAGCGAACCGGAATCGCCCAGATCGACATCCGTTCCTCCACCGCGATTTGTCGAGAAAACACGATCTCGCAGTGTGACTCGGCCGTCGTGAGAATTCGTCGGGGCGAGTCGATTTTGCCGCAACTGGAATCGCTCCGTTCAACGTCTTCAGTGTTCTCCGTGTCCCATCATAAGCAGCAGGTCCAATGCCTTTTTGAAGCTGGGCAGGATGTAGGGTGGGACCAATGGCGCTTCGCAGCGCCGGCCCACCATCAATTCTCCACGTTTCCTGATGGTGGGCCGGCGCTCGAAGCGAACTGGTCCCACCCTACATTGAAAAAGCCGTTTGCCCTGTCATAAGCAGCAATCCACGTTGAAATGATTTGACGCTTTCCGCTATCCTCGCGGCTCTCGACCTGTGGAGTCGTTCCAACCCAATACGATACGTTGAAATCACAATGGCACCAAAAACCGCAATCACACCGACCCGTTCCGAAAACTATGCCGAATGGTATCAGCAAGTTGTGAAAGCCGCCGATCTGGCGGAAGTGTCGCCTGTTCGTGGTTGCATGGTGATCAAGCCCTGGGGCTGTGCTCTCTGGGAAAATATTCATCGAGTTCTCGATGGAATGTTTCAGGAAACCGGGCACGAAAATGCCTATTTCCCGCTGTTCATTCCCATAAGTTTCCTGCAGTCTGAAGCGGATCACGTTGACGGCTTTGCCAAAGAGTGCGCTGTCGTCACGCATCATCGCCTGACAATGAACTCCGAAGGGAAACTCGTTCCCGACGGATTGCTGGAAGAACCGTTGATTGTTCGGCCGACGAGTGAAACGATCATCGGTGCGACGTACGCCAAGTGGGTCCAGTCGTACCGCGACCTGCCCATCAAGATCAATCAATGGGCCAACGTTGTCCGTTGGGAAATGCGACCTCGCGTCTTCCTGCGAACCGCGGAATTCCTCTGGCAGGAAGGTCACACGGCTCACGCTACGGAAGCTGAAGCTCGTGAAGAAACGCACACGATGCTGAAGACGTACGAGCGATTCGCCCGGGACTACATGGCAATGCCGGTCGTCTGCGGTGAGAAACCAAGTGGCGAACGCTTCCCCGGTGCCGTGGCGACATATTCCATCGAAGCGATGATGCAGGATCGCAAGGCATTGCAGGCCGGAACGTCGCATTTCCTGGGGCAGAATTTTGCCAAGGCCCAGGGAATCAAGTTCCAGGATCGTGATACTCAGGAGAAATTTGCCTGGACCACGTCATGGGGAGTTTCCACGCGGTTGATCGGTGCCCTGATCATGACGCACAGCGATGACAACGGGCTCGTTCTTCCTCCACGCCTGGCCCCGAAGCACGTGGCCATCGTTCCGATCTACAAGAACGACGCCGAAAAAGAAGGTGTCATCCAGTATGCAAATCGAATTCGCAGCCTGTTGATGGCCGAACGCTATGAAGGTGAGACGATTCGAGTCACGATCGATGACCGTGACATGCGGTTCGGTGATCGAGCCTGGTACCAGGTCAAGCACGGCGTGCCGTTGCGAGTGGAGGTTGGCCCCAAGGAAGTTGAGGCCGGGACCGTCACTGTCTTCCGTCGTAACACGCTCGCAAAGGAAAACATGACGGTCGAACAACTGGTCGCGACCGCCGCGACGCAGTTGCAGACGATTCAGCGGGAATTGTTCGAGACGGCCGAAAAGTTCCTCAAGGCGAATTCTGTACGAGTACAAACGCGTGATGAACTGCTGGCCTTCCTGGGTGATTCCGACGAAGGTTCTATGGAAAACGGCGGCTTCGCCTATGCCCACTTCTGCGACAAACCCGAAATGTACGAATGGCTGAAGCAGCATCGTCTGACGGTACGGTGTGCGCCGCTGGACGAACCGAAGACGCCCGGAAAGTGCGTCTTTTCGGGCGAGGATACTGACACTGTCGGCGTCTTCGCGAAGTCCTATTGAGACACGCTACGACACGTCCCCGACCAGTTCGCGGATGGGCTCGCCATTTTCAACGAGATACAACGGTCGCCCGGCCCGGTCGGGAAACGACGTGGTTCGTCCATCGATGCCGAGATGATGATAGATCGTTGCTGCGACGTCTTCCGGGGAAAGCGGGCGTTCTGCGACATAGGCACCATGTTCGTCCGAGGCGCCGACGGTGATTCCTTGTCGCAGGGAACCGCCACCCATGGCGACGCTGAAGGTATGTCCCCAGTGATCGCGACCGGCGGCATCGTTCATTCGCGGAGTGCGACCGAATTCGCCCATGGCGACGATCATGGTCCGCTCATACAGACCTCGATCCACCAGGTCTCGCACCAGCGCCGCCATGGCACAGTCAAATGGAGGTAACAGCAGTTTGGCGCCTTCCGCCGTGGCGTAGCGATTGGCTGTGCCATGATGGTCCCAGGGCTGTGTGTTTACGGTGACGAACGTCACGCCTCGTTCGACCAGTCGACGTGCCAGCAGGGCACTCTGGCCGAATTCGTGGCGACCGTAGGAATCGCGCACAGCTTCTGATTCGGCCGTGATCTCAAACGCTTCACGGACTCGTTCGCTGGTGAGCAGATCGAATGCCGCGTGATAATGACCATCCATGTCGCGCATCGACTGTTCAACCTGGCGCCGTTGACGATCCATCGTTGTCAGCAGCGATTGACGATCTCGCAACCGATCGAATGTCAGTCCACCCGCCAGCGTCAGGTCTCGCACGCGGTAGCTGGCGGAATTGGGGTCAGAATTGACGACGAACGGGTTTGCGGCTCCCCCCAGATACGTGGCATAGTGGAAGAGATTATCCGTCCCGCCACGCAGATGCGGCGCCGCCGCGTAGGCCGGCATACCGCTGACATTGGGACCTCGTACGGCTGCGACCGCAGATCCCAGTGAAGGACGGCGCTGAATCGCGTTGTCTGGTTTATTGAAATCCGGACCTTCAAATCCGGTGAGCATCCAGTGGTTGCCTTTGGTGTGATCTCCACTGCCATGTCGAACGCTGCGGCAAATGGCGAGTTTGTCCATCACCTGAGCGGACTTCGGCAGCATGTCACTGAACAGGATTCCGGGAACACTGGTCTGAATCGCGCCAAATGGTCCGCGGTACTGATCGACCGCCTTGGGTTTGGGGTCCCACGTTTCATGATGGCCCGGCCCGCCACTCATCCAGAGCAGGATCACACTCGTTCCTGCCGCTCCCGGCCGAAACGACTTGCCTGCGGCCAGAGCCCTGCCCTGCAGAAATTGAGGAAGCGAGAGTCCGCCGAGTCCCAGCATTCCGGCCTGAACAAAATTGCGGCGCGACCAACCTTCGCAATCCGTTCCCGATTGTCCTGTGACTCTGAACAACATGGTTTTCTTGCTTTCTTGAGTATCGCCAGCCACCCGTCACATCAGAATATCGTCCGAATCTAGAAAACATCAACAGCAGTTGATGCCAACTGTGCGGTTATCCGAGTAAATCCGGGCCTCGGTCCAGCGTCAGCCACCCTGTGGTTGTGTGATCTATTGTCACTCGGCGACCTGCGACTTACCTCTGCGTCCTCAGCGCTCTCTGCGTTTCAAAAGCAAATCGGTAGAAACGCGGAGGGCGCAGAGATCGCAGAGGCGAAGCAGGAGGATTTGAATTTCATTCGGGTCTGAGCAACTTCAGATTGTCGAGGGCTCTCCGAAATCAGAATTCTTGATGTCAGCGGTCAGGGCGCGAGCAAGTTAGACCAACAAGAAGCTCCGTGGCAGAGGTCTTGTGGTTTGTGCTGGTAACCTACATTTCATCGGATGCGGCGTCTTCCAGGCCAAGGGCTTGTTGGAGAATACGGCGTTCGGTCGTATTGAGATCCAGAAGAACTCGATCGTCGCGTTGGATCAGGTATTGAATGCCAACACGGAAGATTCTCAGCGGCAGTTCCAAGTCTGCGTGCGGAGCGCCGAGTTCCAGCCAAATGTCTCGCCAGAGACAAAGTGCCTTCTCACTCAACATCTCCGCGTTGATCTTCTTCAGGCTGCGAACCAGTCCATCACCTAACCGTGTGAGATGCTTCGCTTCGGCATAGATTTCGATGAGTGTTTTTACTTTCTGGAGAAGCTCATCGCGGCCGCTGCTCGTCGTGTGGATGGCATGTACGATCGATTCATGATCAGCCTTGGCATCGACGGGGTGAGCACGAAAGGTCTCTCGTAACTCCTGGAATCCCTCCACCCATCGAGCGGTGGCAAACAGACACTCAGCTTTGTTAAATGCTGCGTAGCCAAAACTCGGGTCGATCTTCAACGACATTTCCAGGGATTCAATCGCCAAATCGTGACAACCGAGTCCGTGGAGCGCACAGCCTTTGTTGCTCCAAGCTGTAGCGTCGTGCGGTTCTATTTCCAACGCCTTGTCGTAACATTCAATCGCCGCCTTGTAATCAGCGAGATCGTTGAATGAATTGCCTTTGTTGTTCCAAGCCGTTGCGTCGTGTGGTTCTATTTCCAATGCCTTGTCGTAGCATTCGATCGCGGCTCTGTAATCGCGGAGATCGTAGAATGAATTGCCTTTGTTGTTCCACGTAGATGCGTCTTGTGGGGCAATCTCTAGCGACTTGTTGTGGCATTCGATTGCAGCGTCATGTCGGCCTAGATCGTTGAGTGAATTCCCCTTACTACTCCATGCGATTGCGTCTCGTGGTTCGATCTCCAACACTTTGTCGTAGCACGCGATTGCAGTGTCGTAACGGCCGAGGTGCCGCAGCGCGCAGCCCTTGTTGCTCCACGCTGCTGCGTCTCGTGGTTTGATCTGCAACGCCTTGTCGTAGCATACGATTGCAGCATCGTAGCGACCGATCGCACTGAGTGAAGCACCTATGTTATTCCACGCAAATTTATCTTGCGCGTCGATCGCCAATACCTTCTCATAAGCGATGATCGCCTCTGTGTGGCGATGCATAACAGCAAAATAGAATCCCAACTCAAGCCAATTCGATGTCGACGGTTCGATGTGGGCTCGTTCTTCAAGAACTTGAAGGAGTTCTTCAAGACGACCTTCGGATTTGGCTCGTTCGATCTCTTCCTGCAATAGCCGTAATCGGGGATCGGGACTCGATCGAGATAATTCCATCGCAGCGGACAGATGTGAGCGTAATGACTCAGAACCAGCCCGGCGGAGCATGACCGGGAATTGGTCGGGGCTGTACCAGACTCGCAGAAATGCCACAAGCATCCGGAGTGGCTTTCGGCGTTTATCCTTGACTTCGCTCGCCAGTCGCATCAGCGGTTCGGCGAGTTCATAGAGGGATTCCCGGCCACGGGGGGTGCGGAGGACATAGCCATACTCCAGCAATTTTTTCAACTGGCTGCCGATCGTGTTTTCTGCCGCCATCAGGTTGTGAGCGATGTGTTTGGGTGTCACCGGAGAATCCTGGCTGCACAGGTATTCGACGATCTGCCGCTGCTGTGGTGACAGCCAGCGCATCCGCTCCTGATAATATGGAGTCAGTTCGTCCGCCATCTTTTCGAATGGCTGAGAAAGTTCGTCGAGAGATTCTCGCGTAATGAAGCCCGACAGGACGACGTAGATTCGATGGTTACCTCCTGCCAGATGATGCAACGCCCGTACGCGCGAGCGGCCATCCGGCGTGTTCAGGAACGCAACCAGATCCTGTTGTTGCCGACTTACTGCGATCCGGCTGAGCAGGTCGGCAGAATCTTTGACGCCGAGCGGTCGCAGATGAATTGTCTCGAAGAAACCGAAGAAAGGTTCGGTCCGTTTTTTGATCGGTTCGGATAAGCGCTGCGTACTGGCAACGATGCAGGCGATCGGATGCTCCTGCAGAAACGATCTCCATTGCTTTTGACCGATTGTTCCCAGTCCTTCAAAAATCAAGTCGAGGTTTTCGATGAGCAGCAGTAGCGTCTTGTCGCCGAACGCGGCCGCAAGCCGTGTTTCCAGTTCGCGCTGGATCTCTTCGGTCGGCCGCCCCAGCAGTTTTTGAAGCCACTCTAAGGGGAATTCGTCTGGATGATTCTCTGCCAGCAGTTCGTAGATGCGTTTGAGCAACTGCGCGAATGACGTAACAGTTTCATCTTCCAGAAACCAAGCAATGCGGACTTTCGGTGTCAGCGATGTGTCCTGGGTGATCCGGTGGTCGAGCAATGAAATCAAATGGGTCTTGCCGATCCCTCGTGGCCCGACCAGCAACAGATGATGCCGGTTACCCGTATTGACGCTCTCGGCTGCCTTTTCAACGATGTCGTTGAGCAGGTCATGCCGCTGGACAAAGATTTCCTCCAGCAACCGCGGGTGAGTCCGGCTGGGGGTGAATCGCCAGATGAATTCGTGGTCGCTCATGACAATCCCCGATCCAGTTTCCACCAACGACGGATCAACGGAAATCGAAACTCGTACATCCCTGCTGTCGTCCGAGTCAGATAATGGTCGCGATGCATCAGCTTGAGAAGTTCGCGCAGGTGTTCAGCGTCACTCAAAGCATCAGTCTGCGAATTGATCGCGATTTGTAGTTCGCTCACACTGAAGGGTTTATCTGCAGCAGCCAGCGTGTCGAGGATCAGCAGAACGATTTTCGCGTCGTTGCTTTGGAGGTAGTAGATCCCGATGCGAGTCCGAAAGTGGGCCAGTTCCCATGGATCGTTGGGGTCGACCAGTTGTCGCTCAACCAGTTCATGGATTTGTTCCGGATCTGCCCGAAGTCCGTCCTGCTTGAGACCGCTGACAATGTTGTGAATATAGAACGGAAACCGATCGGCTTCGTCGGCGATGGCAGCGGCGGCGACGTCGAGATCCGTGGTCACGAGTTTTTCACCTTTGATCAACGCTTTGGCCAGTTCTGCCGCATCCGCGGGCGCGAGAGGTGTGACCTCAATTGCGTACATGTCGTTGACGGGTGCGGTGGCGACATGGGCCGCGTTGATGCTTGCAAGGACATGGTGCAGTCCGATCGATCCGGTGAAGACCATCCTGAGGTCAGGGTGCTCCTGACGCAAACTTCGGAGCGTGTCCAACACTTCTGCAGCAGCCTGCTCGCCATCCTGCTTCCGAATGTTGTCGATCATGTAGGGAACTTCGTCCCAGAACAGTACCAGCCTCTGGTCAGCTTTCTCCTTATTCGCCATCAAGTCCTCAATGGTTTTGATGAGCAGTGACTTCCAAGGGCGGCGTTCCTTTTTCTTGTAGTCGCCGAACTCATAATCGTCAAAAATCTTTTTGGCGGAGTTGGCCGTCTGCTTCCAGAACCCAAGATATTGAGCGACCGAATCATAGACCCCACGAGCAAATTCGTCGGCGGACCGGATTTTTTCGAGGTCTTGAAACACCGGAAACCAGCCCGGTCGCGGATGAGCCACCATTCGTTTCATGATGCACGTCTTGCCGATCCGCCGTTCGGCGTTGATCAGTACGCACTGTTGTTCCAATCGATCCCAGATCAATTCGATCAATTGATTGCGTCCGAAAACGTATTCCGGCGCAATGTGCCCACCTGGATTGGCTTTCATTTCGACTGGCATCATCAACTCCTATTGGCCGTGAACCATACACCGCGATTATTGTACGTTAAAAACGACGTACGTCAATGGTGACGTACGTCGTGTTCGGTGTGTCTGGTTGCGATTCGGTCGGAGTTGTGGCTTTTTTTCTGGTGTAACGTGTTATTGGGTAGGTTGTTGTGAGAGTTGTGTGCGGAAGTTGCCTCGCACCAATGGTCGTGAGTTTTTTCATTCCGACGCCTGAATCACGCCTTGGGACGGCCAAACGCCATGACCCACAATGCCCGTTGTGTATCGCGTGTCAGCGTGAACATCGTCGGAATCAGGAACAGCGTAAAGACCGTCGAAACGACCAGTCCTGCCAGTACGACCGCACCCAGTCCGCGATAGAGTTCGCTGCCTGCTCCGGGGAACAAGACCAGTGGCAGCAATCCCAGGACCGTTGTTACCGTCGTCATCAACATCGGTCGCAATCGGGACCGGACGGCTTCGATGACCGCTTCCCGGTCGGTCATCCCCTGCTGGCGGATCAGATGCAGAGCCTGATCGACGATCAGAATTGCGTTGTTCACCACGGTTCCGATCAGGATCACGAAGCCGAGCATTGTCAGAACGTCCAGCATCTGAGGGGGCTGGCCCAGCAGCTTCAGGTAATAGTTGAGCAAGACCAGGCCACCGAGGCCACCGACTGCGCCCAGCGGCACGCTGAAGATGATGATGAACGGATAGACCCACGATTCGTAAAGTGCCGCCATCAACAGGTAAGTGATCAGCAGCGCCAGGATCACATTGAATTGCAGCGCCTTCCACGTTTCACGCAGCTTGTCTGCCGTACCTGCCAGAACGATGCGGTAGCCCCCTTCGAGTTGACCAGAATTGGTGAGCGGATCGACGATTTGCGTCTGAATGATCCTCATCGCCTCTTCCAGCGGGACTTGTGGTGGAGGCGACACTTGAATCGTGATCGCACGCTCACGCTCACGATGGTTCACTTGTTCCGGGCCACTTGCCAACAGAACATCTGCCAAGGCCGCGAGTGGGACGAGTTGCCCGGATGGGGTCGCAATCGGCAGATTGGCGACGTCCTGAGTTTTCTGTGTGAAGTCGCTGCGGCCGCGAATTGTCAGGTCAATCTTGTCGCCATCGAGGAAATAGTCTCCCGCATATGCACCGTCGACAAGTGCATCGACCGTATAGCCCAGTTCAGCAGCACTCATTCCCATTTCTGCCGATTGCATCAGCAGTGGCTTCACGTGCAATTCGGGACTCGAAAGATCCAGGCTGGGGATCGGACGTGCCTGACAGTTTGGAATCAGGGCAAAAATCGGCTTCAAAAGCTGTTGCGGCATGCTTGGCTGATCACCACCAAGAATTCGACCGCCGAACTGGACCAGTTTGGTCAATTCAGGACCTGTGATTTCAATGTCGATCGACCGACCTGCCGTCAGCCCCTGCGAGAACAGACTGGATTGAAAGACGACGGCGAACGTTCCCGGGATTTTTGATCCGACACCGCGGATGATCGGAATCAATTCGGCTGCACGCGTGGCATCGGAGGCACGCGCTCCGATAAAGACGGCTTTTCCTCGCGCCACGAAGAACAGGTCGGCGATGATCGGCGTCGTCATCTTCTTGGCTTCTTCACTGCCGGGGTCGACGTCCCAATAGGGCTTCAGGTCTCGTTCCACCTGCTGCCCCATTTCGGTCAGTGTATCCATGTTGTAACCGGGAGGTGGAA
This sequence comes from Planctomycetota bacterium, assembly GCA_037146815.1. GTDB lineage: Bacteria > Planctomycetota > Planctomycetia > Planctomycetales > Planctomycetaceae > Schlesneria. The sequence continues at coordinate 23,063 of JBAWWJ010000036.1, read as the reverse complement.
TCAGGATTGCGAAGACAAGATTTCGATTCCCGTTTGGCAGGTATTCCATGGAGGGCCACCACAACCATGTCAGGCCAACGCACGCCGCCAGCATCAGTGCCACGGTTAGTAACCGGGTCACGACGTGAAGCTGGATGAATCGATTGAGTGCCGTGACGCCGTTCAATCCCAAGTTTCCCAGGGATTCAATCAACCAGACCACGCCAGTTGACGTGAGCTGCGTTGGCGCAGCCGAACTGCCGCCCGTGATCGCGCGATTTGTTTTCTCGGTGTTAATTGCACCTGAGGAACCGTCGCTCCGTTTGCCAAGGATGCGAACCGCTGCAGGTGGGATGACGACGATGGCCACGATGACCGACAAACCGACGGCACCCGAGATGGCCAGCGCGATATCGCGGAACAACTGCCCCGCTTCTTCTTGAACGAAGATGACCGGCAGGAAGACTGCGACCGTCGTCAGTGTCGAAGCCAGGATCGCACCCCAGACTTCTTCGGTCCCTCGCACCGTGGCTTCGAGTGCCGATTCGCCCTGTTCCCATCGACTGTAGATATTTTCCAGCACAACGATCGCGTTGTCGACCAGCATCCCCACGGCAAACGCCAGACCAGCCAGGCTGATGACGTTCAAAGATCGTCCCAAGAGCGCCATGATCAGGAACGTGCCGATGATCGATGTCGGAATGGCCAGGCCGATGATCAGTGCCCCGCGGGCGTACCAAAGACCGGACACCACGATCAATGCCAGGCAGGCGGCGAAGTAGTAGGGATGGATATAGACCGCAGCCAGGCCAGATATCAGGATCAAGGGAGCGATAATCAGGGTGCGAAGGTTCAAGTGCAGAAAGATCATCAGCACGACCATCGTCAGTGCCCCGCCGAGGAAGATGTTTTCACGGACGAGATTGATGGCGGAGTGGATATATTCGGTTTCGTCGTAAACCTGCGTTAATTCCAGACCTCGTCGTTTCAACAGGTTGTTGTTCAGATTCGCGTTTGTGGCACGCAGCCCGTCCATCACATCCAGCACGTTCGCGTTGTTTTCTCGCAGGACGCGAACGGCGATACTGTCGGAGCCAAATCGGCGGACCAGGCCGTCCGGTTTGCGAAAGCCTTCTTCGACCTCGGCCACATCGGAAACATAAACAGGCTTCCCGTTTCGGACGGCCAGCAACTGTCGTTCAACCTGTTCCCTGGACCGAAACTGATTCAGCGTCCGAACAACCCAGCGTCGCTTCCCTTCCCAGAAGTCTCCCCCGGAGGTGTCCTTGTTCTGACCTCGAAGGGAATTGCGAACATCGTAGACAGTCAATTGCCGAGCAGCCAATTCTTCCGGGTGAACAACGACTTGAAGTTCGTCGATCAACCCGCCGATGACGTCCGCATTAGCAACGCCGGGGACTCGCTCGAAGGCCGATTCGATGTAGTCTTCTGCAAAACGGCGCAACTTGGTCACTTCGAGATTTGGAGGGAGCAGCGTCGCGGCTTCCGGGTGTTCTTTGACGAGTTCCCGCAGGCGATACATCCGGACACCACCGCTGGCGGCACTCAGCACCTTTTCGAATGGACTTTTCAATTCAGGATGCTTTTCGAGGAAGTCGTGGATTTCGCCATCTGACGGGGGCCGCAATGTCATCACGAACCAGGCGATGGGCTGGTTGGATGAGTTCGATGTACTGATCACAGGCTGGTCGGCGTTTTCGGGATAAGCTGTGACCTGCTGCAGTCGGCTGTTGACCTTCAACAACGCCTCATCCATATCGGTACCGACGGCGAATTCCAGCGTGATCGTCCCGACGGAGTCCGTACTTTCGGACGAGAGCTTGGTGATCCCTTCGACACTCTTGAGCGCTTCTTCCTGTTCGCGAACGATTTCCTGTTCGACTTCCTGCGGGCTGGCACCTGGCCAGTTGGTTGTAATGGTCAGGGACGGGGTCTGGACTTCGGGGGTCAACTGCATTGGCATCGAAAAGAGCGAGATGACGCCGAACAGGCCCATCAGCATCACGGCGACCGTGACTTTGACCGGGTTCTTTACAAAGGTTTCAACAAGCGACATCGAACGGTGTCCAAAATCCAGAGTCAAATCACGTCGAATTTTGTGGAACAGTTTTCAAGCAGGCTGACCGTCACACTGGGGAGCGGCTTCCAACCCAGAGGCATAGAAGATTGCTCCTGACGGGTTCAATCATTTGGCCGGAGCAGCCGATGAATCAGTCTCGGGAGGCTTGCGCGTTTCCAGCACGCTGATCAACTGACCGGGAAGCAGTCGTTCATTCCCGACGACAACAACTTGCTGATCAACCGTTAATGCTCCCGTGACCGCGATCCAGTTCCCATGTGCCACACCGAGTTCAACGGGGACGGGGCGGACCTTGCCAGCGGGTTTTGGCCCCTTGGGATCGATCCCCTTCAGGTCGGCATCCTCGGCGGGGCCGACAATCCAGACCATCGGCGATTGACCACCGAGGACGATAGCATCCTTGGGGACGAGCGTTGATTGGCGTTGTTCTCCGGTTGGCAGAGCCGCTCGAGCCAGCATCCCTGCCTTCAGCAACGGACCGTCTTCGCGAATCACATTCTTGATGCGCACTTTGACTGGGAACGTCCGTGATCTGATATCGGCCTGAGGTGTGATGACTTTGACCTCACCGACAAATACCATCGATTTGAGGGCCGGGACGTCCACGCGAACGGATGCACCGAGACGGACGTGTTCGATCTGGGTATCGAGAACATGAGCCTCAACGTCGACTTCATCGAGATAGACCACTTCGGCGACGATCTGCCCTCGCGTGACCCATTCGCCGATTTCCGTTCGCTCGGCAACGACGTATCCATCGAACGGGGAAATCATCGTGTGCTTTTTTAACTGGTCCTGCAGTTGGCTGACGATCGCCTTTTGTTCGGCAACTTTCGCACGAGACTGCTCGATTTTTTCCGGTCGTGGCCCCTGCTTCATCAAGTCCAGCGCCAGCCGATCGGATTCGTACTGCTGTTCGGCAGCCACGGACATCGATCGATCTTCTTCTAACTGATCGAGCGTTCCAGACTGACCTCGCTCGACCAGTTGTGCCGTTCGCTTGGCACGAGCGACCGCATAATCGCGCCGGGCTCGAGCAACTTCCATCCGAGCTGCTGCCTGCAGGATTTCTTCCTTGCGCCAGCCATTTTCCAGCTCGCGCAATTCTTCCCCTCGCAATTTCAGTTCGGCTTCGGCCGCAGTGATCGATAGATTGATGGTTTCGGTCAAAAGCTTGGCCAGCGGCTGACCCTTGGTGACACGATCCCCTTCGTTGACCGGGTATTCTGCCACGCGGCCATCGACTGCCGAGCCGACCGAACTCTTTTTGACCGGCATCACTGTCCCGACAAACGTCTGGCCAGTGGCAACAGAACGTTCCGTGACGGGCGCGACGACAACGGGCGAAATCCGTACCTGCCCACAAACGATCGAGGAATGAAAAAGGGAAGCAACACAGCAAAGTGCAGGAAGTAAACAAGGTGATTTCTGTAACGGCACCGTGAAGTTCCAGTCGAGAGATTAAGAGTGATAAACAGGTGGGGATACCAAGTCCGTTTACGCTGTCGTAGTCGGAAAAACGGCCATCATCAGCGCCACTAGATTCGTGGAATGTACCAAGTAGGATATCGTGTCGGGGTATTGGTTTGTATCCTTTTTTGTGTTCCGGGAAAACTTCACCGAAGATCGATGTGGCTGCTGATTGACCTGCCGGACTGCTTTGATGACAATCTCGCGGGTCATCAGGACATTCGCACACCCACACCATAGCCGAATTCGCAATCAGGATTGCCGCGATGCCATACAACTTTGAGCCGACAGTTCATCATCGACGATTCGTCCTTGTGGGGTTGCTGGCATTCGGGTGTTTCGGATGTGGGGCGGATCAGTACCAGTTGCGGCTGAAGGAGTCGGCAGCGTACTACAAGTACCTGGACAACATTGAACAGAATGTTGCTCCCAAGTGGTTCAACGGAATTGTCGAAAGCTTGCGAGTTCCAAAGCAGTTTGTACAGATTCCCGCTCCTGTCCCGGTCAAGAAAGAGGATGGAACCGAGGAACTTCCTGCCGTCGATCCCAGGCAGCCCGATTTCATGAATCTCGTTTTTCCGACGGCTGGGCTGATGGGAGCATGGGAAACGCCGTTTACGGTTCCGCTGGCAGACGGCAGCACGGAAGTTTGCAAGGGCTACATTTATGTCCTGAGTAATTACTGGAGTTTCCCTGGCGACGATGCCTTGAAGTTCGGCGACCAGATGGTGCAACTGGTCGGTGATGCGTTGGAAGATCCAATTCCAGACGACAAGCTCAAGGATCCGATCACCGAATCACATCCCAAGAAAGGGACGTACATCCCCGAAGCAACCTATAGTGTCTTCGAGTTCCATCCCAAGCCCATCAAGCTTAAGACGGCAGAGCGTGATGCGACGGTGAATTACACATTTACGATGTACCGAAAAATGAACAACGGCGATATCCAGGGAATTATTCTGCTCGCCATTCCAGAAAACGTTTCTTCCCAGGAAAAGATTCTCGAGCGAACGGCAATGATGCTGGATCACTTCCAGATCACCAGGACACCACCCAAGGACAAGGGGGCTTCCGGTCCGGCAACAGCCGCCCCTGCTGCGGGTTTCTAATGAGTCCAGTGAGAAATGGGTGATTTGCTCCAATCGGAACTGAGCGGGAACGTGTCGAACGGCAGGGTGGGTTGCGGCTTCGGCTACCGAGGTGACAACGTCACAAGAAGTTTCGAATACAAAGCTACGATGACTGTAAAAGCTTTTGTCGGGTTCAGGCGATAGAACTGTCCAAGGGTCGTTCCGGGAGGGCGAGGCTCCCGCCGAGCCGTCTTTTCATGGATCACGTTTGTTCCTGCCACGCGGCTCGGCTCCCGACGGGCTGCGCGTCCCACCTTGGTACCGTCGAGTTCTTTGATCGCTGAGTCCGAGTTCGCCGAAGCAGCAGGAGTATTGGAAGTGATCAAGAACACACCGGAACAAATGGATCACTACATTTCGTGCCTGAAGTATCAACTGGACGAAGTGTCACGGTTGGAAAGCACGCGGATTGAAGCTCTTCAGGAAGGTGAGTTGAAAGGCCGGGACGAAGGATTGCAGGCCGATTTGAAGGAGGGATTGAAGGAAGGACTGAAGGAGGGGGAAAAACGCGGAGAATTGATCGGCCGGATCAAGACATATCAGGAACTTCTTGGCATTACCAAGCCTCAGTATGACCAGTTGTCCGAGTTTGACTTCGGACAACTGGTTGAACTGTGCGAGCAGTTTCGCCTTCAGCTTCGCAGCCGAAACGTAAACTGATCAGACGAGCCCGGAAAAATCAACTTAGCCCGGAATGCTTCAACAGTGCGCCGACTTCAGGTTCGCGTCCACGGAAAGCCTGGAAGACTTCCATCGGGTGACAGCCCCCGCCCAGTGCAAGTACGGTGTCACGGAACCGACGTCCCGTTTCTGCGACTTTGGCCTCATTATCCAAGCCGACCTCTTCAAATGCGGAAAATGCATCCGCGCTGAGGATTTCCGACCATTTATAGCTGTAATACCCAGCGGCATACCCACCACTGAAAATGTGCTGGAAGGAGCAGAGTGAACGATCTTCAGGAAGGAGTGGTAGCACGCTGGTCTGCTCGCTGAGTCGACGATTCACATCGTGAGCAGATTCATTTCCGGCCGGATCGTAATCGGAATGCAGGGAAATGTCGGTCATACCGAACAGCAACTGTCGCAGTATCATTGAGCCCGCACGATAGTTCTTTGCAGCGCGGATCTTTTCGAAAAGAGCTTCAGGGAGTGGTTCGCCCGTTTTGAAGTGGCCGGCCAGGCTCAGCAACGTCGGGCGGTGATAGCACCAGTTCTCCATGAACTGGCTGGGTAATTCGACGGCATCCCATTCAATTCCGTTGATTCCCGCAGCGTCTGCGAAGTCGACTCTGGTCAGCATGTGCTGCAGGCCATGACCCATTTCGTGAAACAAAGTTTCGACTTCTCGAAATGACATCAAGCTGGGGGTGTCGCCATGCGGGGGTGTCTGGTTACAGACCAGGTGAGCAACAGGAAGCTGGATTCGATCACCGATCCTGCGACGGCCGAGGCAGTCGTCCATCCACGCGCCGCTTCGTTTGTTTTCCGGTCGTGAATAGGGATCGAGAAAGAACGCCGCGATCTTGGTTCCGCTTTCGTCATGAACTTCGTAGTAACGGACATCAGGGTGCCAGACGCTGATTCCTTTTGAAACCTGATGAACCGTTACTCCAAACAACCGCGTCAACAGCTTGAACAATCCATCCAGAACCGTTTCGAAGGGGAAATACGGACGTAATTCGTCGTCGGTATACGAATATCGTTCTTCGCGTAATCGTTCAGCCCAGTACGGGACATCCCACGCTTTCAATTCTGTCGTGTCACCGCGAGACGCCTTCAGTGCCTTGATGTCATCAATGTCGCGCACCGCAGCATCCCAGGAGGCGTCACGCAACTGACGGAACATTTGACGTACGGCATCGACACTGGAAGCCATCTTCCGCGCCAGGCTCACTTCGGCAAAGTTTTGGTATCCCAGCAGCCGACTCTTTTCGAGTCGCAGGCCGAGGATTCGTGGAATCAGTGGACTATTGTCGACGGTCCCGAACGATGCTCGGGTCACGAACGCCCGGTAAAGCTGTTCACGAAGTTCGCGATTTCTGCAGTGCTCCATAAACGGCGTGAAGAGTGAGGCTTCCAGTGTGACTCGCCAGGGGCCTGCTTCAGGAGTTGCCTTCGTTGTCGCATCAGGATTCGCAGTATTCCACGAACGAGAAGCCTGGTTCCGCAGCGTGCTGGGCCATCCTTCGGCATCGGCGTCGTCGGTGATTTCGAGTCCGAACGCTCGTGTCGCATCCAGAACATGGTTCGAGAAGTCTGTCGCCAGTTGCGACAATTCCTGTTCAATCGCATTAAATCGTTCGCGGTTTTCGCCCGTGAGTGCGATCCCTGACAGTTCTGCACTCTTGATTCGATCCGACACGATCCGCCGCTGTGGCTCAGAAAGCGACTGCCATGCGGCACCTTCTTTCAATCCCTTCAAGGCTCGGTAGATCGGTTCGCTTTGGCTGGAGCGAAGTCCAAACTGAACAACTTCCGGCAGCACGGTCTCGTATGCAGTACGCAGCTCATCAGAGTTCATGACCCCGAAGAGATGTCCAACAGGTTTCCAACCATATTCAAATGGAGGATCCAATTCTTCGAGCTGACCAATTGTTCCTTCCCATGTTGGCGCCAGGTTACGTTCGATATCCTCAAGTCGCTTCGAGGCGTCCGACAGGACTCGCTGAACGGCGGGAACGATGTGACTGGGGCGGATCGCTGCAAAATCGGGTAATCCAGAAGTCGCGAGAAGTGGATTGTTGATCAGTTGGATATCGTCGGTCATGGATCAGTGTTTTCTCGTAGAATTCAGTTTTGAAATGTCGGTTCTCGCCCTGCGAAATCCGACGATCGGCGATTGGGGTTGTTTCTATAGTGACTTCAGGTATTCGACGATGGCGTCTCGCTCTTCGTCCGACAGTGATTCACCGACCAGGTCTTCAGGGCGGTGGTGCTTGGACAGGACCGCTTCCAGGCTGCGAGCTTTTCCTGTGTGCAGGAACCGTCGTCGCGATGCGACACCACGTAACGTCGGCGGATTGTATTTCGGATCGCGATCCTTTCGATCTTCGACTTTGCCATCGAAAGACTCATCCGACGTAAACTCGGATCCTTGATGGCACGTGGCACAGCCTGCTTTGCCTGAGAACAACGTTTTGCCACGTGCGAGTTTGCTCGTCAAAACAGGGTCGCTGCTGTTGACTCGCGGGTTCACAGGATGCTTCAGCGTTTTCAGGTATGCCACCATTGCGGTCGCATCTTCGTCAGTAATCGGCTGTTTCGTTGCCATGCTCTCTGACAGCGACCGCTTCATCGCGTCATGAAGGTCTGTCTGCCAGCCATGCCACGTCCAGGGGCCCGTGTCAGCGACCCCACGCAGAGAGGGAGTCAGCTTGGGGGTGCCGTAGCTGCGGTCATTGCGAGTGTCAAAGACTTGTGCTGCGGTATGCCCATCAGGATGGCACGTGTGACAACTGAACCAGGAATGCATCGAGCGTTCAGCGTCATAGAAAATTGCCTCTCCCAATCGCGCAACATTCGGTTCGTCCGGGCCACCCAGGGCGATTGTCTTCGTCACGCTGCCGCTGCCGAGATCGACCATCTGCACACTGTTGTCGAGGTAATTGGCGACGGCGACCGTTTGTTCGCCAGTGATGGCAATTCCCTGCGGGCGACCACCCAACTTGATCCGGCGATATTTCGATTTATCTTTCTGCATCACTGCAGGAAGGAAATCACCCGGATCTCCCTTCGGCCACGGGATCGAGGCAAAGTCGATGATCAACAGTTCGTGAGTTCCACCGCAGGAGACAACCAGACGCGATCCGTCTGTCGTGAATGCGGCTGCGTACGCGTCCCCAACCGCTTCCCCGCGGATGTCGAGTCCCAGTTGCTTCTGGCTGCTCGGTTCACCGTCGGGAAGCGGCAGTTTCGAAATTCGGTTGTCGATCACCCAGCCGATATCAATCATCTGCGGAGTCACCGAGAATTCGCGATTCACCGCGTGTGGCATCACCAGCAATCCGGAGTCTGCGGTAATTGCGGGGACCCCAGGGTTAAATGCGCCATCAAACAATCTGCGTTCACTGACGAGTTGCCGATTGTCGAGGTCATAGACGTAAACGGCAGCAGGAACGGCGCTGCAGGCCACGAGCCAGCGTCCGTCTGGCGAAATGCGGACCGTCTTCGGAATTCCACCGGCGGGCAAGGTCGTGACCGGGGCATTTTTTGATGTCAAATCAACGACCGCGATCGCATCATCTCCCCCCAGCGCCACATATGCGGTGCGGCGGTCCTTCGAAAGGGCCAGTCCGCGAGGTTCATCCCCGATGAACAACTTTCGATCCAGAGTGAGCGAATCGCCGGATTGCGTCACGATGGCGAGTTGATCGTCATGCAGCAGACTGACGACAGCCGTCTTCTCATCGATCCAGGCGACATCGGCTGGCCCATTGCCAAGTGGAAGTTCATGGAGAACTCGCCCTGAACCGAGATCGACCAAGCTGACAGAACCACCGGTGTGGTTTGCAGTCAGGCAGTACTTGCCTCCCTCTGCCACAGCCAGTGCTACAGGGCTGCGGTTCAGTTCCTCGGCCGCGTGAGCGAATCCTGTGAGCGAAAGTAATGTGATCGCCGAGAGAATCCTGACTGAGTCCATTGTAAGCTCCCTCGATTCGGTGAAATAGTCTTCTTCCAGAGGTTCCGGACAGGCCCGTCGTTTTTCAGTGTCCTGTCGAGACTCGACGTTTGTTGATCACTTCGGAATGGTCTGTCTCGCGGTGCTGGATCCAGGGGGGCATGAGTGACCCCAGCAGCATGCCAACCGCAGATCCTGCCAGTCCGACGAGTTGTGGTGGAATATGTCGCCACAATTCCTGGCTTTTTTCGTCGTTCAGAAAACAGAATCCAATCCATGCCGGAACCCCCAGCAGAATTGAGAAGACCGCTCCCTGTGTCGTTGCTCGGCGCCAATAGACCCCACAGGCCAGCGGAATAAATGCGACAACCAGCGTCACGCTGTAGCCGCTTTCGACCATTTGATACATCGTGCTTTTCGAGTTGATCGAAATCAGTGTCGATATGATCGCGACCATCACGAGGACAGATCGCAGCAGCCACAACATCGTCCGATCGCTGAAGTGTTTGGTGAACTGCTGCAGAACATTCTCTGTGAGAACACTCGCCGGGGCCAGCAATGTCCCACTGGCGGTCGACAAAATTGCGGACAACACGGCACCGAAGAACAACACCTGGCACCAGATCGGTGTCTTGTGCAGGACCAGTGTTGGAAGAATCTTCTGAACTTCGCGGGCATCTTCTGCGTGGAAGTGTGCGACATAGGCGGGGTCGATGACGGTCGCCGAAAACGCGATGAACATCGGCACAAATGCGAATGCGAAATAGAACATTCCGCCACCGATTGTTCCGATGAAAGCTGTTCGTTCGTCTTTGGCACTGGTGACTCGCTGGAACACGTCCTGCTGCGGAATGGATCCCAGCGACATCGTGATGAATTCACCAATGAAGATCATCCAGGCTGTGGCCGTTGTGTGTGGAAAGAGGTTCAGTTTTCCTTGCTTGTACGCTTCGGAAAAGACGACATCGAAGCCACCAGCAAGATTTCCCATCAGCATGGCCACGATGATCAGGCCAATTACGATGGCCGCAGTCTGAATCACGTCAGTCAGTGCCACTGACCACATCCCACCGAACAATGTATAGACGGTCACAATGGCTGCGCCGATGATAATCGATTCATTCAGTGAGATTTGTGGGAACAGGACGTTGATCACCAGGCCCAGCGCGGACAACTGAGCACTCGTCCAGCCCAGATAGGAACTGGCAATCCCCAGTGAGGTGACGACTTCCACGAATTTGCCGTACCGCAGATGGTAATAGTCACCGATGGTCAGCAGTTCCAGGCGATAAAAGGTTCTAGCAAAAAAAAGGCCAACCAGGATCAGGCAGACCGATGCTCCAAACGGATCTCCGGAAACGTGCCCCATCCCTTTGTCCGCGAATTTGGCGGAAACTGATAAGACCGTTTCCGCACCGAACCAGGTCGCGAAAACGCAGGCAAAGTTCATGTACAGAGGTAGCGACCGTCCGGCGACCATGAAGTCTTTTGCACTGTGCACTCGCATTGAGGCATAGAGGCCCACGGCAATCGTCGCGACCATGTACAAAATCACACAGGTGATCAGCATCCTTCAACTCCAACTTATCTCGGGGCCCGGCAGGAAATTCGGGCCGTATGCTAGCAGCGCAGATACTTCGATGACAATTCCGTAATCAATACGCGAGTCATTCAGGTGACGATCCCGAAGTCGCCTCGGCCTGACCATTCCGTTGTTCAATCCGCAATCGCTGAATTCGTCTTGCGTCGGCTTCCAATACGGTAAACCGAAGCTGATTCCAGTCGAGGACTTCGCCAGCGGTCGGCATCCGGCCAAACTGGGAAAAGACGAATCCTCCGACAGTGTCGAAGTCGTCGCTCTCCGGAAGTTCGTAGTCACATTGCCGATTGATTTCGTCCAGTCGAGTCCTCGCATCAATCTCGACGATTCCGGTCGTTTCGGATCGGATCTCGTCGCTCGTCTGTTCTTCGTCGTATTCGTCTGCAATTTCTCCGACGATTTCTTCCAGGATATCTTCCATCGTCACCAGTCCCGCGACACCACCATATTCATCATGGACCATCGCGATATGGATCTTGCGACGTTTCAGTAGTTCCAACATCGCCGGGATTCGGGTTGTCAGGGGAACATAAACGGGTTCGCGGATGATGTCGCGAAGGACGGGAATTGGTCCGCCCGTCCGTTGCGGTTCCAGGGCCTTCAGCAGATCCTTCGCATACAGCAGACCGATCACGTCGTCCGTCGAATCTCCAATCACGGGCATCCGCGAGTGTCCTGATTCGATCAGCAACTGGCGGGCTTCTTCCAGGGTGCAATCGGCTGGGACGCAGTCCATGTCGGTACGCGGTGTCATGATGGCCCCGACGTCCTCGTCCTGAAGTTCCATCACCCGACGAATCATGACCGTCGAACCCTGTTCAAGCACCCCTTCCCGTTCCCCTTCTTCGACGACCGACCGAATGTCTTCTTCGAGGACTGACGCATCGTCGGCTTGTGGCTCCGCGCGACCGGCAATCCGGTGGGCATATCGATCCAACTGGTCGGCAATCCAGAGTCCAGGACGAAGAACCGCCTGCAGCACTTCGATCACAGGCCACCATCGAAATAAAAATCGTTCGGCCGCAACGCGTGCAATCGTCCAAGGCAACACGTCGGCGAAGAAGAATGTCAACATCGCGAAACCGGCGTACTGCAATACGAATGTCCATCCAATTCGCAGATCCGACTGGCCTTCGCGAATCGTTGGCCAGCCGATCCAGACACAGATCAGACCGGACAGGATCAATGTCACACAAGTCAGCATGAATTCCAGCACCAGCAGTGCCGATCCCTGCTCTTTCAACACCTTGCCGAAACGCTCAGGAACACCATGGTCTTCGCAAAGTTCTTCCAGTCGACTGTACGAAAAATCACGCAATGAGTCGCAACCCAGCGCCGACCAGAAGGCAAGCAGCAGCAACACAAAAATGATGAAGGGAAGGATTAGCATGTCACGCCTCCAGTCCCGTTGGAGTCAATTGCCAGATTGCCAACATATGACGCTCGCGCTGCCGCATCACTGGCCTGGCCTGGTCGTTCAAGTCGTCGTAGCCGCACAGGTGAAGCAATCCGTGGACGACGTACAGTATCAATTCATCCTCGGCAGTCCATCCATGCGTCTGAGCTTCGCGCAGAGCTGTCTCTGTGCTGACGACCAGCTCTCCCTCAAGATGTTTCACCTCGGACTCTCGCGACGATTCGGCGTCAGATTCTGCGTTCAGATGAAAACTGATGACATCTGTGGGGTAGTCGTGTCCGAGAAACTCCCGGTTGATCCGATGAATGGAAGCATCATCGACCAGCGCCAGACTGATCTGGGCGGTTTCGATCGATTCCTCTGTCAATACTCGGTCAATGACTTCCCGCAACCGCTCAAGGGATACGGCAAGCAGTGACTGCTGGTCGGAAATGTCGATCTCAAATTGGAGCATGGGAAGTGACAGAGTGACCTACGCGGTTTTTTGTTCGGGGTATTTGATCCGACCGTGGTGAATACCAATCAGTGATTTCGTCAGGGAATCTTCAACGATGGCGAGTTCGCTGAGTGTGAGTGAACATTCGTCAAATTGTCCGTCGAGCAGGCGTTTCATCGCGATTTCGTGAACGAGTGTTTCGATCCGCTTTGGGGTCGGTTCGGCGAGTGTGCGACTGGCCCCTTCCACGGCGTCCGCGACCATCAGGACTGCCGCTTCGCGCGATTGCGGTCGTGGGCCGGGATAGCGATAGGTCGATTCCTGGACTTCGAACCGATGGTCTGGTTTGCTTTCGGCCTGCTTTGTCGCCGCGTGGAAGAAGTACTCCACGAGCGTTGTTCCATGGTGCTGCTCGATGAAGTCGATCAGCGGTCTGGGAATGTTGTGCTGCTGCGCGAGTTCGACGCCGTCTTTGACGTGACCAATGATCACGAGGGCACTCATCGCGGGATTCAGGGCTTCGTGTCGACTGACTTGCCCGGCGATCATGTTCTCCACGAAGTATTGCGGCTTCAGCATTTTGCCAACATCGTGATAATACGCTCCGACGCGGCAGAGCAACCCATTGGCACCGATCGCGTCGGCCGCGGTTTCGGCAATCGTGGCCACACCATTGGAATGGCTGTACGTTCCGGGAGCCCGCTGAACAAGTTCCTGCAGCAGCGGGTGAGAAACATCGCTCAATTCCAGCAGGCTGATATCGGTTACGACTCCAAACAGGTTTTCGATGAACGGCAATCCTCCGGAGACGAGGAAGCCAGTCAGGAAGCACCAGCCAGCCCCTTGAAGGCTCGTTGTCAAAAGATTTCGGTCCGTCCAAAGGCGATCAAGTTGCTGGCTTTCGACAATGTTCACGCCCCAGGTCACGATGAAATAGGCAACGGCGGCCCAGAAACCGACCTTCACCAGCTTCATCCGGTTCGACACCTGATTGAGCGGGACGACCGAAGCCGCAACGGCACTCATCAAGACCACAAATTCCCCGACACTGCGGCCGTTCGCCAGCGTCACGACCAGCGTCATTGAAAACCCGGTCAGCGCAGCCAGGACCTGGTTGTAGGCAATGGCCAGGATCATGACGACGCACAGGATCGGTACTGCTTCGGCTCGCCAGGGATCAAACGACAGCCAGCGACCGAGGATAGTTGTCACCGTGACAGCCGCCAGATAAACCGTCAGCCGGCCGACATTGGTGGCCAGGCGAGGTTCATTCTGGATCACGTGGTACCCATTCATTCCGCCGAGCACGATCAACAGTGCCATAACGGTCAGAATGCGGATAATACGCTCATACGTATGAACCTGACGCTCGATGGTGTCGTATTGCGCCCGCAGGATTTCGAGTGTTTCTTCATCAATGACCGAACCTGGTGCGACAAGCAATGCTCCACGTTTGTAGATGTCACGTACCGGCGGAGTCTGGCGACGTTCTTCATTGATCTTTTGAGTCGTCGCAGCAGGATCGTACTTCAGTGTTGGTGAGACGCGATTTTGCAGCCAGCGTTCGAGTAACGTCTGATGGGGTTTTAATTCCGTGAACGATTTCCATTGTGCACCCAGGTTTCCGGTGCTTTTCAACATTTCGTTCAGTAAGAGGTCCGCAACCTTGAAATTGGTAACGCTTCGTTCGTCGTCTCGGGAAATCACCGAAATCTCAGCTTCCAGTCTCAATTCCTGGCGTGCAATCTCGGCGGGGTCAAGAACCCCTGTCGTGATCAATGGTGTCGTGAGTTGCGAAAACTCTCCGATCCATTCATCAATTTTTCGTTCGGCGGTATCCGTTCCCAGGGCATCGCGCAATTGCCTCCAGCCCGCTTCGAATTCTGGATTCGCAGGGGCAAACGGGACGCCGACGCCACCACCGACCCATCCAAATGCGGCTCGCGTGTCGGCCGACAAGCCTTCGAATGAAGTGACCGTGACGATGTCAAACAGATGCTTACGGAGTTCATACGGCAGGTTGCGAAGTTCCGGCCCATCGGCGGAATAGCGAAAGACCATCGGGACGCGACGTTCGCGTTCAAGCTGGGCAAGGTCGGTCTTGCGGAGATTCACACGGTCGAAGTCGATCTGGGCGAGGATTCCATTCGGGGCATCGTCACCCAATCGGTGTGGGAACGGCGACTTCCATGAAGCGATCGCAAATACGAGAACTGTCAGGAACAGCAGGCAGATCACCAGCCGAAGTGATACATCACCGTGTGTGAGTTGATCCCCGATACGTTCAGCCCACGTGCCGGTCTTGAGGTTGACCAGCCGGGATGTACGCGATTTTTTCGCGGGAAAGATTCGCATCACCATGATTTAGTTTACGACCTGCTCACCGGATTCCGGCGTTCCCGAATCACTGCTGGAGGATTTTTCCGGCGAATGATCTGGTTCAGTGAGATTCAGAGCAGAGGGATCCTGGGGGGGCCGCGCTGCCGAGCGATCAAATCGTTGACGGGGGCTGTTACTTCGTTCTGGTCGATCAGAGTCATAGGCCGCTACGATTCGCCGGACCAGCGGGTGTCGGACAATGTCTTCACCTGACAGTTCAACCGAAGCGATACCCTTCACCTTTTGCAGCCGATTGATCGCGTCAACCAGCCCGCTCTCGACTTTATCGGGAAGGTCGGTTTGCGTGGCGTCACCGGCAACGACAATCTTGGAATGATGTCCCATCCGCGTCAGAAACATCATCATCTGCGTAACGGTCGTGTTTTGAGCTTCGTCGAGAATCATGAAAGTGCTGTTCAACGTCCGTCCTCGCATGAATGCGAGTGGAATGATCTCGATCACGTCCTTTTCCAGATAACGCTGCACCTGGTCAAAGTCCAGAATATCTCCCAGGGCATCCAGCAAGGGGCGGAGGAACGGATTGACCTTCGCCAGCATATCGCCCGGCAGGAAGCCAAGGCGTTCGCCTGCTTCGACCGCAGGACGAACCAGCACGATCTTGCGAACTTGCTCTAACCGTAACGCATTTACCGCCATGGCAACGGCGAGGTACGTCTTACCAGACCCTGCCGGGCCGGAACAGATGACCAGATCGTGTTCACGGATGGCTTTGATATATTCGCGTTGACCGACCCCCATGGGGCGAATTTTGCGAGCTTTGTGAAAGACGTCGATCACTTCTTCGGCGGCGACAGGATCGGAAATCAAAGTCCGCCCGAGTGCCCGCTCCAGATCTTCGTCTTCCAGATTTCCCGTCCGCTCAATCACCGACTTCAATTCGGCAAAGACCTTGGTTCCCAAGGCAACCTGTGCCTGATCCCCGTGCAGATGCAGCTCATCGCCACGCAATACGACGTCAATATGCAGAACATCGCGCAGTCGACGGAGATTCTTGTCGCGAGTCCCAAACAGGCTTCGAACGTCATCATGACTGCGAAACTGAACTCGACCTTCGGACATATTCCGGCTCACCGACCATCTGAGGATCGCAACACGTCGTCACGATTTGCTGCGAGGAATTCTACCCATTTTCTCTTCCGTAAGAAAACAGTACCGGGGGCAAAACGGATTTCCCGGGCCGCGACTGGACTTTTTCAGTTTAGCCCGGACGCCGGTTGATGCGTTGGAAATGCGCTGGCGAAATCGAATCTGAATCCGGGAATGGGGATTCGTTCGGAAGAATTCTTCGCGCCAAATCGCAGAAGCTCGGCCACTGTTTTACTTGACAGGCAGGTGTGACACGCAGGACCAGCCCAAGGTTCAGTTTGTGTTCTGGCGTTGTGCTTCCCAAAGATCAGTAGCAGCAAATCCCGGTGATTGGTAAGCTCCCGACTCGGCAGGCCGGGTAGTGTCGGAGGGTTGGAGGGTTGGAGGGTTTTTGTGGCCTGCGTGACATGGTGAACGTCTGTTTTTCCAACGACTCCCAATTCGTGCTGTCTGAACCTCATGACGAATTTCCTTGGTCCCGTCGATTATCTTGTCATCGTGGCATACCTCTGTGCGACGATGGTGATCGGGCTTTGGGTGGGAAGCTACGTTCGTAGCGGTTCCGATTTCTTTTTGGCAGGACGCTCGCTTCCATGGTGGGCCGTCGGAATCTCGCTGGTCGCGACCGATATCGGCGGGACCGACCTGATGGGTGTCGGCGGAGATACGTTCCGTTACGGTCTGGTGATGGGGAATTTTGAATGGATCGGCTGCGTTCCTGCCATGCTGGTCGCGGCGTTCGTCTTCATACCGCATCTATGGCGGTGCCGAGTGACGACAATTCCCGAGTACCTGGAACGGCGTTTCAGCCCGCAATTGCGGACGGTTGTTGCTGCATGCTGGTTGTTGTTGATGGCCTGCAATCTGGGGGTGATGCTGCTGGCTTCGGCCAAGTTCATGCACACGCTTGCCAATTGGGACATGACTGTTTCGATCCTCGTGACGGCCTTTCTGGTCGGGGCGTACACATGGTCAGGGGGCTTGCGAGCCGTTGTTTACACCGACGTGCTGCAAGGGATTGTGATGATCGGTGGCTGCTTCATGGTCCTGGTCATGGGAATTGTAGAACTCGGTGGCTTCGAACCGTTTGTGGATAAAGTCCATGATTCTGTTCATCAACGTAAGCTGCGGGAGAACGAACACGCCCGACAACGCGCGTACGAAGAAGACGAACCGGAAATTGTCAAACCGCAGCGGCGATCAAAAGAGGCCAAATCCGGGCATTTGTCATTGGTCCAGCCGATCGATTCCAATTCCCCTGGCCCTTGGCCGGCGATCCTGTTTGGATTGGCACTGGTCGTCAGTCCCGGTTACTGGATTGGGAATCAGTGCATCGTCCAGCGATCATTGGGGGCGAAATCTGAATACGATGCGAAAGCCTCATATGTCTGCGGTGCTTTACTGAAGAACCTGATTCCGTTCATTGTTGCGGTTCCGGGACTGATTGCACTGGTCAAGTTTCCGGAGTTAACGCACGACAATGCAGACCAGGCATTGCCGCTGCTGGTTGGCAGTATGCTGGGCGAAGGCTGGCGCGGGGTGTTTGTCGCCGCGTTTCTGGCGGCGCTGATGTCGAGTGTCGATTCGTACTTGAATTCTGCCACCACGATCTACGTGAATGACTTTTACAAACGGTTCTATCGCCCGAATGCCGACGAAGGCTTAATGCTGGAAGTCGGCCGCTGGACGACGATCGGATTCGTTCTGTGGGCGGTTTACTTTGCGTTCCAACTGATGGCATTCAACGAAGGAATCTATACGATTTTCCAGACGTTGATGTCCTTCATCGTCGGCCCGACACTCGCCGTGATCCTGCTGGGAATGTTGTCATCACGCAATACGGCAGAAGGGGCATTGATCGGCTATCTGGGTGGCGTGTTGACGTCGGTCACTCTGTTCATGCTCAATCAGTCGTTCGTAGCGGACTGGCTCGGCGTTCGCCCATTGTTCCGAATTGCACAGGCTTATCTTTACTATTCGATCTGGGCATTCCTGGCGACTGTGCTGCTGACATGGCTCTTCAGCTACTTCGCTCGCCCGGATGATCCTGAGAAACGTCGTTACTCAATCTGGGAATGGAAGCCTCCCGAGGAGGCTCTTCCATGACGTTTCTGCACTGGATTGGTGACGCCATTCGCGAGCAGTTGCTGCAGGTTCCCCTATGGGGCGCCCGCTGTCTGTTTATCGGTCTGCTGCTCGCCCTGATGGGGTGGGTCGTGCAACTTCCGGCATCACAGGTGACGCCACCCGGCCGACGCTGTGAATGGTACGAAGACTTGCGGATCTGGGCATGGCTGGCACTGATGTTTCAGATCATCGTCTACTGCGTTTTCTGATATTTCGGCTGCTGGATTCTCATTCGGGTGGTCTCCTCGGTATCATCCCGCCTCGTTTCTCACGATTTCTTGAGGTGGATGATGACTTTGAAGGTACGAACACGATTTGCTCCGAGTCCGACGGGGTATATGCATATTGGTGGAATGCGGACAGCACTGTTCGTCTGGTTGTGGGCTCGCCATAACAACGGCACGTTCATTCTGCGGATTGACGATACGGATGAACAACGCAATGTCGAAGCGGCGCTTGCTCCCATTTTCCGCGCGTTCCGCTGGCTCGGCCTGAACTGGGACGAAGGCCCGGAAGTTGGCGGATCGTTTGGTCCCTATTATCAGTCACAGCGAAAAGACCTGTACAAGGCTGCGGTCGACCGACTGATCGCCGAAGGAAAAGCGTTTCGCGATTACGATCCGCCAGAAGTGATGCAGGCCGACCGGGCTGCTGCCGAAGCTGCGAAGCAGCCGTTCCTCAATATCCGCAGGTCTCTGGACCTGACCGACGCTGATCGAGCCCGGCTGGATGCTGAGGGGAAGCCGCATGTCGTGCGATTCCTGATTCCGCGCGATCAGAAGGTGGCCATTGATGATGCTGTGCGTGGCCACGTGGAGTGGGATGGCGCGCTGATGCCTGACCCGGTCATCATGCGCAGCAACGGAACATTCCTCTACAACTTTGCGACGGTCGTTGACGATGCGCAGATGGAGATCACGCATGTGATCCGCGCGGAAGAACACCTGACGAATACTGCTGTTCAGGCACTATTGCATCAGGCGCTGGGCAATGTCCCGCCAATCTTTGCACACATCCCGTTTATTACGTCTCCCGGTTCGACGAAGAAGCTGAGCAAACGCGATGTCGACAAGCTTCGCAACTCGCCGCAGTTGAAGAAGATGTTTGATCGTGCTGATGAAATCTTTCCACAATTAGGGCTGGGCGATTCGAAGACGCTCAATCCCGTGATGGTCGAATACTACGAGCGGATGGGATACCTTCCGTCCGGCATTCTGAACGCCCTGTCACGCCTCGGCTGGTCACTCGACGACAAGACGGAAATCATGTCGCTGGAGACGGTGATTCAGAATTTCTCGCTGGACCGGATCGTCAAAGCCCCCGCCGGACTGGACCCCGAAAAACTGCAAAGCTACCAGCAGCACTGGATGAACCAGTTGCCGCTGAAAGAAAAAGTGGCAGGCTGCCTGCCGTTCCTGCAGCAGGCTGGTCTGGTTGCAGAGGCCGACGATGCCCTGCATGCACTCGTTGGAAAGGTCATTACAGCCGTTGGGGATCGACTGCGAGTCTTCAGCGACATTCTTGACTACAAAGAATTCTTTGTGTCTGACGACGCATTGACCTACGACGAAAAAGCGTTCGGACAACGACTGCGTGACGCCGCAGAAGCCCCCGGTCTGCTGCGACTTCTCAGTGACCAGTTGGCGACCGTCGAACCCTTTGATGCCCCCACGCTGGCTGCGCTGGTTCACCACTTCGTGGAAACAAACGGCATCAAGATCGCGCAGATCGTACACGCCGTCAGAATTTCCACAACAGGCCGTGCTGTGGGAGTGGGACTGTTTGACGCGTTGGCGATCCTCGGTAGGGACCGCTGTCAGGCCCGTATCGCACGGGCGTTGAGTCTGCTGGCAACGCATCGTGACGTCGACTGCCCCTGAATTCGGTGATTCAGGGACTCGTGTGATTCTGTTCGGGTGTGAACTGAAAAACATGCACGAATGATGTGATCGCGATTTCAGATTTCAATGAGAGCTTCGCCTGTCGTGCGAGCCGGATCCATTCGCTGCGCGGGTAGAAATGAAAGAGGCCCGGGCCGAATGCCAGTAGTGCGGCGACGTTACGCAGGTGTTCAACCAAAATGATCGAACCGCCTTGCGCCGTCACACGCTGCAGTTCGCGGAAGAGTTGCTCCCGCTTCGATTTCAGGCGTATTTCATGGGCAGCCAGTGTGATGACGGTTGCATCACTCCAGCCGTCTTCAACGGGAAGTGAATCGATGGTGGAACTGATCGCATGTGTCGGCTTTGCGGACTGACGAGCCCGAGTGACCGCCGGTTCGGTCATCAACTCTGGACGGAATAGATCGAGCAGGATCACCTCGGCCTGGGAGAAGACCTTCGCGATTGGCAGCGTCGTTGCTTCGAGGAAAACACTGATTTGAATGCAACGTGCAGGAGGCTCTGACATCAATTCACCAAGCCACGTCCCACCGAGCAACCTGGAGCGGTCAAACATTGCATGAAATGCCAGAAAGGATGCAGCGGCATACCAGACGGCGATCAGGGCTCCAAGTGTTCCCGCAGCGCGGAATGCGAGTAGCGAGTGACCATTCAATGCGACAACGGTACCAACGATCACTCCACTGAAAGCAATGAGATAGAGCGGCCAGTTGTAGCGAGCCAGCGTTAGTGCATGTGTAAACGACATCGTTTGGTTCGGCTGACGTTGTCCTGAAATCTGCAGAAGCAACAGAGTAAAAATGCATCCGCTGAGAGGAGTATAGTCGGCGCGGCCAAACGGGACGCATATTCGCGACATAATTCACTACAACCGTGGGTCGACGGGTTCGCTTTCGAGTGCCAGGACTCCGAAGACGCATTCATGCACTCGCCGAAGCGGTTCGTTGCGAACGAATCGTTCCAGTCCTTCGAGCCCCAATGAGAATTCTCGCAGGGCAAGCGATCGCTTGGCACCCAGTCCCCGTCGTCGCAGACGCTGAAGATGCTCCTCGGCCGTATAGTCCGGGCCATAGATGATCCGCAGGTACTCCTGGCCGCGGCACTTCACTGCCGGTTGAACCAGCCCCTTCATCCCACGAACGACAAAATCGATTGGCTTGACGACCATCCCTTCCCCGCCGCGAGCCGTCAGGGACTGCCACCATTCGATGCCAGCCTGCTCATGATCGGGATGAGTAACATCAATCACCTGGAAGTCCGTGGCCAGCAAGAACTGTGGATCGTGACGACAGACCTTCGCCAGTGTCTCCATGTGTCAGAGATGATTCTGGTGCGTGTGAACCTTGCGCTCCGTCGCCAGCAGGTGAAACGGAGCCAGTTTGATGTCGTCAAGCGAAGCGACAGACCAGCAATACTGCCGACACCTTCGATTTCAATGTCAGGGAGTCGGTACGGTCGAAGCGATTGCAACCGAGATACGTCGCTGACACTGGAATAGCAACTGTGGTTCGCCGAGATTCCAGCACGTTAGAGTGCGTCTGAGTCGGCGTGTATTTGGCTTGCCAGATGGTGCCGCTCAATCGCGTTGAATTACTGACGTCTGAGTAAATCATGGCTCAGTAGCCGCCAGAGGTTTATCAAGGTAGCGTAACGGAGCGACCTCAATACAATCTTGAACTTAATCCTGCTCCATCCGAATGTCATCACGCGAGAGATCCCATGAAATCTGTCCTGACCTCCGTTATTGTATGTCTCTTCACGACAGTGGCGATGGCCGAGTTGCCGAAGAACATCCCGAATGCGATTCCACTCTGGGCCAAAGGAGCACCCGGGTTTGAGTCTCGTGCGAACGATGCCGAGGAACTCACGGGAGATAACGTCTGTAATGTTCACAACCCGACGTTGACTCCGTACGTTCCGGAACCCGCGAAGTCGACGGGAACGGCTGTGATCATTTGTCCGGGTGGCGGACATTCGAAGCTCTGTCTGGGGCATGAAGGATATGCACTGGCGGAATGGTTTCGTGACCGCGGGATTGCTGCGTTTGTGCTGAAGTACCGACTTGCACGTGAGAAAGGGAGTACATACACGATCCAGGACCATGCCATGGCGGACACTCGGCGAGCCATGCGGCTGGTACGCAGCCGGGCGGTGGAATGGCATCTGAAGTCTGATCGAGTCGGAATTCTCGGGTTTTCCGCGGGCGGGGAACTCGCCGCGTATCTCGCGATGAAGCACGATGCTGGTCAGAAGGATGCCGCAGACATCATCGAGCAGCAAAGTTGCCGTCCTGATTTTCAGGCTCTGATTTACCCTGGAAGTTCAGGCACTTTCACTGCAGAACCGGGAATGCCACCAGTATTCATCGCGGCGGGGTACAGCGACCGCCCGGATATTTCCGAGGGGATGGCCGCGTTGTACCTGAAATACAAAGCTGTGAAAGTCCCCGCAGAGCTTCATTTGTTCGCCAACGCTGGGCACGGCTTCGGCTATCGGCACAACGCGAAACCGAGTGCCGCGTCTCGCTGGCCTGACCGCTTTAAGGAGTGGCTGGTCGACAGTAGCTTGCTCAATGACTGATGTTGCAGGTTGCAACGACAAATCGCGCGAATCAGAAATGGGGTGCCACGGTATTGGGGAGGTTCTACACATCGCAGAATGCAATTTTCGGTAGGTTCAGCCATGGTTTGCGGCCCAAAGGGCAACGCTGTAAAGCATTTTTGCAGGCTGAAATTGGGGTTTTCATGAGTGGAGCGGCGACGGCGACGCCTATGTTCTCTACTGTTCGGAGTACTTGA
>JBAWWJ010000035.1:0-45032 GCA_037146815.1 Planctomycetota bacterium | reverse complement strand
GACGGTCAAGGCTGGCGATCAGGTGATTTTCAGTTCCTACGCTGGCGACGAATTCAAGGTTGGCGAAGAAACCTACTTGCTGATGCGCGAAAGCGACATTCTGGCAATTATTCAGTAATTCAGTTCGCCGTGCGGCCGGTCCGCGTAGCGGCGATTGCAGATTTCCCAAGACACCATGCATTAGTTTAGGAGCATCTACGACATGCCCAAGATTATCGCCTTCGATCAAGAAGCGCAGGAAGCCATGAAGCGCGGGGTCCAGAAGCTGGCCCGTGCCGTTCGCGTCACCCTCGGCCCCCGTGGCCGTAACGTGATCATTGAAAAGAGTTTCGGCTCCCCAACTGTCACCAAGGACGGTGTTACTGTCGCTCGTGAAATCGAGTTGCAGGACAAGTTCGAAGACATGGGCGCCCGGATGGTTCGCGAAGTTGCGAGCAAGACCTCCGATACCGCTGGTGACGGGACGACCACCGCAACCGTTCTCGCCGAAGCGATCTACTGCGAAGGCCTGAAGGCTGTTGTCGCAGGCGTGAATCCAATCGACATGAAGCGCGGCATGGACAAGGCCGTCGAGCAGATCACCGCCAAGCTGAAGGCTGCTGCGGTCGAATGCAAGAACAAGAAGGCCATTGCCCAGGTCGGGACCGTCGCTTCCAATGGCGACACCGAAATCGGCAACATCCTGGCCGACGCCATGGAACAAGTCGGTAAGGACGGCGTCATCACTGTTGAAGAAGGGAAGTCATTGACGACCACCTTCGAAGTCGTCGAAGGGATGCAGTTTGATCGTGGCTACCTGTCGCCATACTTCGTTACCGATCCTCAGTCGATGGAATGCGTTCTCGAAGACGCTTACATCCTGATCCACGAAAAGAAGATCAGCAACATCAAGGATCTGGTTCCAGTTCTTGAAAAGGTCGTCAACAGTGGCAAGCCATTGCTGATCGTCGCTGAAGAAGTCGAAGGGGAAGCTCTCGCGACCCTCGTCATCAACAAGCTGCGCGGCACGTTCAAGATCTCGGCCGTCAAGGCTCCTGGTTATGGCGATCGCCGCAAAGCGATGCTGCAAGACCTGGCGATCATGGTTGGCGGCCAGGCCATTTTCGAAGACTTGGGAATCCAGCTCGAAAACGTCCAACTGTCGGACCTCGGCCGTGCCAAGCGCGTCGTGATCGACAAGGACAACACCACGATCATTGAAGGTCTCGGCAAGACCGCCGACATCAAATCACGGATCGAACAGATCCGTCGTGAACTCGCCAACTCGACCAGCGACTACGATCGCGAAAAGTTGGAAGAACGCGTCGCAAAGCTCTCTGGCGGTGTGGCTCAGGTTAACGTCGGTGCAGCAACCGAAAGCGAAATGAAGGAAAAGAAGGCCCGCGTTGAAGACGCCCTGCACGCAACCCGTGCTGCCGTCGAAGAAGGGATTCTGCCAGGTGGTGGTGTCGCTCTTCTGCGAGCCTCGCTGGACCTCAAGCCCACCGGACTGAATGAAGACGAAACCACCGGTTTCAACATCATCATTCGTTCCTGCCGTGCACCACTGACCCAGATCGCTAACAACGCCGGTATCGACGGTGCTGTGATCTGTGAAAAAGTTTCCGAGCAAAAAGGAAACTTCGGTTACAACGCCGCTACTGGCGAATACGAAGACCTCGTCAAGGCTGGGATCATCGATCCATGCAAGGTGACTCGCAGTGCCCTGCAGAACGCAGCCAGTGTTTCAACACTGCTGCTGACCAGCGACGCCCTGATCGCCGAAAAGCCAAAAGACGATGACAAGAAGAAGGGTCACGGCGACCACGACATGTACTAATCTCAACGCTCGGCCAATCCCTGTGATTGGCTTAGCCGCGTGAATAAAAAGACAGCCCGCAGACAATCGTCTGCGGGCTGTTTTGTTGTGTGACGGGTGCCGCGGTCTTGGAGTCCTCGACAAGGCCGTGTGGTTGTCAGATTAACGGCTTTCTCGCCGGTATTTTATTACCTGTTCGACGAAAGTGTTCCCGTTACCTACCGGCCTCAACGACAACCCTCGAAAAAATTGTCACAATTCACGGAAGCTTCACCGATTCCTAACTCCCCGCTTCTGTCATGTCGTTTCGTTTCGAAACCTATGTGGAGACTCCTGGCATGCGCAGCCGATTGATTCAACTGATATTGCTGGTGATGGTTCATTCGATGTTCGGCCCAAATGCGTTCGCCTGGAACGACGCCGGGCACCAGACGATCGCTCGAATTGCCTGGGAAAGACTCTCTGACGCCGAACGTCATACCATCAGCGCAATGTTGCGTGAGCATCCCCACTTCGATCAATACCTGACGAAATCACAACCAGCAGACGCTTCTGTCGAAGAATGGGCATTCCTGCGTGCGGCAACATGGCCGGACTACGTTCGTCCGCCCCGCAATCTGGCGCGTGATGAAATTGCAACTCATCCAACACACCGCTTTCACCGTGGCCCCTGGCACTATGTCAATTTTGCCTATCGAGCCGGACAGACCGAGTCCACACTCCCCGCGAACCCGATCGTTGGCGAAGGAATCAACGCAACGCATATTCTGGAACAACTCGAGTTGTCGATGCGAACTCTGACTGACCACGCGTTTGACGATCCCGGTCGCGAAACGGAACTGACTGCACCTCAGAATCGTGCCGTTCGGCTCTGCTGGCTGTTTCATCTGATCGGGGATCTGCATCAGCCGCTTCATACAACCACCCTCGTCGACGAAGAGCTTTTTCCAACCGGAGCCCATTCCGACCTGGGAGGAAACATGGTGATGATTCGAGCCCACATCGGTGGGCCCCCATACAAACTCCACGCTTTCTGGGACGATCGCCTGGGAACAGATTCGCATTTTCCCACAGTTCGTGATCATGCCGAAGTGTTAACTCACGATCCTCACCATTCCCCGAATCATCTCCCGGAATTCAGTCGACATCGCCACTTTCGCGACTGGGCCGCTGAGGGCTACGAGATCGCCAAAACTAATGTCTATCGCGAAGGCAAGTTGGAGTTCGCCAAATCCGACGATTATGACCGTCGCAAAGTCACTGCCGACGCCATTCCCGTGCTTCCCGTTGGCGTGGAGGCCGAGTCCAACAAGATCGCCCGGCGACGCGTTGTTCTCGCAGGGTACCGGTTGGCAGTACGGCTCAAACAAATTGCGAACCGCGAATAAGCCAGTCGCGTGACTTCAACCTCGACCCATACGCCGGACTCGCATATCCAGAAACGCACCCAGGGCCTTTTCATATGGTGAATCGGTCCGCAGTTTCAGGTACTCAACCCCTGCATTACCGCATTCCCGAGCGAGATCCGCACAGAATCGGTTGTACTTGTCGAGATACTGCTTGCGCAGCCGATAAGGATCGGCCAGGATATTGTGCCCGGCTCGTTCCAGACTGCGGAACTGAGTCGGCTGCTTGAACGTGAACTCCTCCTCTTCAGGGGCCACGACCTGAAACAGAACGACTTCATGTCGGGCCGCACGAAATAATCGCAGTGCCGCGGTCAGAGGTTCCAGTCGATCAAAACAGTCGCTGATGAAAAAGATCAAACTGCGTCGCTTCAGCGTCGGCAGGATCAAGGGAAAGACTTCGGAGAGTTGGGTTTCTCGACCGGGTCTTCGAGCTTCCAGCAAACTGATGATCTGTTGAAATGATTGTCGGTTTGTCGAGGGATCCCATCGATCTGCGATCTTCGTATCAAACGTCATCAGCCCGCAGGCATCTCGCTGACTCAACAGCAGGTACGCCAGCGCCGCCGCCAATTGCCTCGCATAATTGAACTTGGAAATCGTTGCCCCCTGATAGGCCATGCTGCCAGAACAGTCGACCATCAAGTAGGACCGAAGATTCGTTTCTTCCTCATACTCTTTGACGTAATAATTTCCCGTCTTCCCAAACGCACGCCAGTCGATGTGCTTGATTTCATCCCCCGGGTAGTACTGACGGTGCTCGACGAATTCAACAGACGAACCCTTGAACGGACTCTTGTGCTGCCCGATCATGTACCCTTCTACGAGCAGCTTGGCAACAACCTCCAACCCGCCAATCTTCGCCAACGCCGTCGGATCCGCCAAATTCTTACCAGCCACCATCTCTCCTTTTTTTGATTGGCGTCGGGCAATGGGTTTCAAATGGAACGCCAATTCGCCGGGACATTTTTTTGTTGGCGACCGGCGCTGGGTTTTAAGTGGATTGTCGATTCGCCCGAACGTTTTTTGGTCGAAGAGGCGTAAAAAGCAAAAGGTTGTCGATGTGCAAACTTCAAAACATCAGAATTGGACATTAGACATGGTCGTCTTTGCGAATCAGGTCTGGGCCGTCACCCAGAACCTTTTCATAGGTTCCTGTGGTGGTTTTCTGGTACTTGGTGAATCCTTGGCGTTCCAGGCTCTTGTTGCTGATGTCACCCTTGATTCGCTCAGCCGGGGGACGTGGAACACTCGCTGCAGAAATGAGTCGTTCCACTGGAAGTCCGCTTTCTGGATGCTTCTTGAGTGGAGGATCACCCAACCGCTGCAGGACTTCAATGGTTTCCCCGTGCGATCCGTCTGGATTCACGACCGCGTATTCATAAAGTGGCATCTCTGATTTCCTCAGTCATCCGCGTCTGAAAAGACAGACGTTTACTCGTTTTCTGATGTCTGTCGGCAATAGATCATACAGGATTTCACGAGTCGTGGTGTAGCGTCAAGACTCCATTGTCAGCGCCGTTCAAAAAAGGGACTTGGCGAGGCGAATAGACCGGGGCGAACTCACCCTGCAGGCAGATCGCGATCTGCATATTTGATGGGAATGACTCGGTGGCCTTCCGGCGTCTGTCATGGGTGACGAGGGGAGCCGCGTTTCAATTCCTGGATTCGACCAATGGCCACAGCTCCGGCATTTCCAGCCCTACCGCCGTCAGATCGGGGAACCCCCTGACACAATGCTGCCGACCGTCGGTTTTGAACTGTTCATACACGCCAACGGAATAATGCAGGTACATCCCAGGATTGCGTCCAGCATCAGCGTCGTCGGGTAACCCCACCGTTCCGCGGAATGCCCCTGCCAGAATGCAGAATACGAAATTGCCAGGTTCATCAGCGACATATACGCAGTAAACTGTGTCGCAGCAATTTCGGACTGACACAGGTCCATGAACATTGCCGTACGGGTGCCATACATCAATCCGTGCACAAAATTGTAGCCGACCGCGGCAATCCACAGACTGAGCACCAGTCCCGCAGGGACAGATTTCGAAACGCTGTCCGAGATCTTTGATGGCATGATCCAGCCGTGTTGATGAAGTTGATAGGCGAGCCAGAGCGTCGGAATAGTCGTCAGGATTGCATAGATGCCGAGCATGCGACGTCGGCCCCAGCGATCTGACAGGTGTCCCCCCAGCACACAACCTGCGGCGGCGACGACGGTCGAGGCCAGGTTGAGCCACGCGATGTTGGATTTATCGAGCCCCAGTTCAACCGCCAGATTGGATTGCAGTGCCAACCCCAACCCATAGGCTCCGACGGGGAGCAGCGCGAAACACACGCCAGCGATGGCGTTTCTTGAGCAAAGGCAGGCCTTCCAGAGCGTCCACAGGTACAGCACGAATTCCTCGGTGAATCCATGTCTCACGTGGCCACTCTCTTCGATCACAACGGATTCCGCGGCAGTCTCCACTGTGGATTCAATCAATCGAACAGAGACGAGCGCCACGACAAGCAGGATCGCAGTAACGACAATCAGAAAGGAGGCCGACAGTGAAACATACGGCAGCAGAAACAGGATTCCTGAACCTCCCAGTGCATTTCCCAGGTACGCACCAGCGAACATCAACCCGTTAGCAGCACCTCGCTCGCCTGAAGGAACAGTCGAGACTGCCAGGGCGTCGATCGCCACATCCATCGTCGCGGCAAAAACATTATGAATCAGGATCATCATTGTGAACCAGCTCATCATCTTTGCGGTAGCGGAAGTCGAGAAATCGATTTGCATCCCCAGCAGCAAGGTCAATGCCATCATTGTCTGGCAACCGACTATCCAGGCTCGGCGTTTTCCCAGTTGGGGCGAATAAACCATGTCGACGATCGGTCCCATGATCCATTTCCAGGACCAGGGAAGATAAAGCGTCGCCACAAACGTCCCAATCTCGGCCGTCCCCATTCCCTGTTCTCGCATCAGTGTTGCGAGTGCCACCGAAGTGAACCCCAGGGGAATCCCTTCGGTCACATAGAGGAGAAAAAACGACAGCAGCCGCCCGGTTCGAGTTGCCAGAATCCCCTGTGCCGGTTGCTGAGGCGTGAGGATGGGTGGTGGTAGATCCATGTTGGGGCCGACACTGAGGGAATTGCGTGAATATGGCCGCAACAGGCCAGAATCAAGATGTCACGAATGCTACTCATTGATTCTACGATTCGCGACCGTGCCCCTGTGATTCAAAGTCGAGATACGTAATCAATCACAAACTCGATGTGCGTAAATTGCAGTACGAAGGACGAGATCTCCCCGAATCCATTCCGCCACTTCTGCAGCATTTGCGGGAAGTTCGTCGAGCATTTCTTCGATTGCATTGGCAATATCGTCTGAGGTAAACGACTCAGCGATACAGAATTCAAGGACTCCAAACTGGGTGAGTTCACTGAACTGAAGGGCGGTCTCGCGGATCCAGCGTTTTAGTTCCGACCATGCGGCCTCGGAGAGTCTGTCCGATGAATTGTGGTCCATTTCCCTGTGGTCAATCAGCAGTTCTGTCAATCGTCGCAGCAAAGGACGAAAGGAATTCTCCAGCAATTTCCATTCGTCGATGCCGCGGTGTGACAACCCAAATGCTCTCTGACAATACTGGCGGAGTGCGGATCGAGCATAATTGTGGTTGCAGTTCCAGGTTTCCTTGATGAGCCGAACCAAGCTTTCGTGTGAATCGTTTGCGTTGATAATCGGCGTCGCGATTCGATGCCACTCTGCCTGCAACTCGTGAAGAGCTTCATACGAGTCCCAGAGCCAATGCGATGGGTTACTGTCAAGTAACGTGCGCAACTCTTCTTCTGTCTTCACGTACATTTCGACTGCTGAAGTTACAGAGGTTATCGCCGTCTGGTGCATCGCTCCCATCAACAGGGACGTCCATCCATCAAAATCATCAAACATCCGGTGTTTGAACGACTCCAAATCGGTCGCGATGATTCGAAAATCATCAAGACTTCGGGCTGCTCGCCAACGAATTCGGAGCAGGTCGACAAGTCGACCATGTCGAGACATCGTATTCAACAGGGCAATCGATCGTTCATGATGGATCTCAACAGGATGGCGTTCGAGTTCGTTTGCATAGAGTTCAAACAGTCGACTTTCGGGACCGTGCTGTTGCATCCCTTCGATCAGCCATGATACTGCGGCGCGTTGCGGATCGATTTCTGACTGCAGGATAGCCAGCCAGTACAATCGCAAAAAGTCGGTTTCAGTCGCTCTACCCGTCGCTGCGAGTTTTTCGAGTGCGCGGTAGACCATAACGGTGTTGCCGCCATCGAGAGCGCTTTGCCAATGCTGGTCTGCGCTATCGTTCTGACGGGATGACGAAGCATCCGTTTCGGCCGTTGCGTTCGAATTCGATCGCGGCGGTTCTACCGTTGATGAAACTTCACGATCGGATGCTTCCGGCGGGCGATCTGCTGAATCAACCGCAGGCGAATCGCTGTCATCATCCGTATTTTTCGTCAGCGAGACCGTCGCTGACGAGTCGTCACCAAATTGAATCGTGAACCCATGGCTGGCAAGCTTGTCTCGCCATTGAAGGCGTGAATCGACCTGGTCATAAGCTTCGCGAAGACGTCGAAAATGTTCGGGGAAGTGCTCAGGTTTAAAACGTTTGATCAATCGGGTGTAGGCCCGTTTTGCGTCTTTTCTGGTGGCAGAGTCCATGATTCCAAGAATTTCTGCAGAATCGGTCGGCCATTGACTGACATCTTCCGGTAGATGGTGCGGGAACTCATCGGAGTTTGATGAACCCGGCGAAAGATCATTGGTCATCCGATTCGCTCCGACTGGACTTTCCGGCCGCGTCGCTCTTTTCATTCGACAATATTTCCAACACTGCAGACACGGCCTTCATTGTGCGTTCGAATTCCATTTTCATACGCGGATCTCGAGCGAATTCTGCGGCTCGTTCCTCAGGGGACATCCGGAGGAGGTAATTCACAGGCGTCGTGTTCCCCGCATTCACGCCCCGATCGAGTTGGGGGCTCTTTTCATCGACCTTTGACGTCGATTCGTCGTCTGGAGGATAAATGAGTCGTAGTTGACGTATCGTTTCCGGGTCTGGGAATTGAACTTGAACCGGACGATTGCTTTCTGATTGCGGCGTCGATTCACTTTTGTGTGAATTCAAATTCCATACCGCCATTGCGGCCTGGAAAAGTGCGAAAACCACAAGCGCGATAAACACGTCTTCAATTGGTATCCTGTCCGGTGAGTCGTGTGTTTGCGAACGATCCACTTCTCGCTCAACGTGTCGTGAATCTAACTCCCGTGCAGCCTCCTGATCACGGAAAACGGATCGATTCAGATTTTCGAGTGTCTGCTGGTATCGCCGTTCAACTTGCTGCCAATCAGCCAATTTGCGTGTCCATGGAGCGACACGTAAGGTGAATTGATTGTGATTCAGATGCAACATAATCGCCGCGCGTCCCCAGAATTCGGGTTCTTCACGGCTGGCGTGGATAAATTCCTGGCGTATTCGGCTCGCTTCGCTGGGTACCGCGACAAAGATCTCGATACATGCCGACACAAGGCGATCAAATGCTTGATCTCCTTGCATCGTAGGACGATCAACATCCAATGCTGACGAGAGTTTGTCTAACCACTCCAGCAAGGCGAGTTCATCGCTACACAAGACTTTCAGTTGGTTGAGTTTCCTTTTTCGTTCTGCAAATACGAGATCGAAAAATTCCTCAGCAAGACACCTGACAGAATCCTTTAAACGAATCGATTTGCCCCGCTCTGCAAGTTGTTCTCGAACGCAGTCTGTCAATTCCAGGCTATCAGGCGAAGCGAGAAACAGCGTAGCATCGGTCTCATCACGCGTCAGGAAATAGTCCCGTTCAGTCAACCGTCGCAGGAACTCAGCACGCGAAGACTTTGGGTCTACTGGATTCCAACCAAGAAATCGCTGACTCCAGATCGTCGGATCATCCTGGAGGTCGGACTGGTCACGAGGTCGACTTTCGGAGGATGACGGTTCAGTCGTCATCATATTGCTCCTCGTTGTGCGACTCGTTATCCACTTCGTTCAGGAATGCTTCCAGCGGCTCTCGATTGGCGGCAATGGCGGCAGTGTCGCGAAGTTCAAGAGCTTCCTCAAACCCGGTCAGCAATTGATCCAGAAAGCGACGTTCTGTCAGGGGAAGAGCCTGGTAAATTCGTTCGGCCCGAAGAATCAGAAAACGATTCACCGATTCGTCACGCGGGTGAACTTTGATCGCCGCCATTTCTTTGACTGCTACCGCAACCTGTTCTGCGGTCAGCCCGCGAGCATACCGCGTGACCACGTGTGTGACCTTGCGTTTTGTCGCAACGACCGTTGCTTCCACTTCGAGCACGCCATTTAAATCGTATGTAAAGCGGATATCGATTTCCTGGCCTGACGGTCCTCGTGGAATACCGGTCACGTCGAACTCGCCCAGAAACACGTTGTCATCGATTCTGCGAGCTTCTCCCTGACAGATTCGCACGGTGACGGTCGTCTGATTGGCGTTTGATGTTGTGACTCGATTGACACGACTGGTTGGAATTGTCGTGTTTCGATTAATGATCGACAGAAAAAAGTTATCCTGACGCTGGCCGCCAATGTCTCGAGAAACTGCCACACCCATGGTGAACGGTGCGACATCCGTAACCACCAGGTCTTCGACGCTTTCGTTAT
This sequence comes from Planctomycetota bacterium, assembly GCA_037146815.1. Taxonomy (GTDB): domain Bacteria; phylum Planctomycetota; class Planctomycetia; order Planctomycetales; family Planctomycetaceae; genus Schlesneria. The sequence goes on along the minus strand of JBAWWJ010000035.1, from coordinate 35,124 downwards.
TGGCAAACAACCCTGCCTGCACGGCCGCCCCCAAAGCCACCACTTCATCGGGATTCAAACGGCAGGTCGGTGCCCGGTCGAAAAGTTCCGCGACTCGCTGAACGACGAGTGGCATTCGTGTCGCGCCTCCAACCAGAATCAATTCGTTAATTGCGCTCCGTTTGATACCGGCATCCCCCAAAGCTCGCCTGATCGGTAATTCGATCCGGTTCAGGATGTGGCTGGTCCATTGTTCAAATTGTGACCGTGTCACCGTAAATGTCGGAGATTGTTCGTTCAACTCCCCCTGCTGATCAGGGATGCGAATGGCGACCTCATCCTGAGTCGATAGGCGTCGCTTGGCCTGTTCGCATTCCTGACGCAATCGCGAGACGAGTTTGGGGTGGCGAAGTTCGGTCTGTTCGAATGGCATCCCACACAATTCGAGGACGCGAGCCATCAGGGTCTGAGTGAAGTCCTCGCCGCCAAGGAACGTCTCTCCCGAAGAAGCCTTCACTTCCAACGTTCCTTCGAACAGTTCGACGACAGAAACATCGAACGTGCCGCCACCCAGATCGAGTATGATGATGGTCTTGGTGTCCGAATCCAATTCGAAATCGTCGCTCGATGAAGTTCCTTCAGTCGAATCCTGTTGAGGCACAGCCGGAATTTTCGCACTACCGTGCCATCCATAGGCAATCGCCGCAGCGGTCGGCTCGTTGAGAATTCGGTGAACTTTCAGCCCCGCAATTTCGCCTGCACGGATCGTCGACTTTCGCTGAAACTCGTTGAAATAGGCCGGGACTGTAATCACCGCCTGCTGAACAGGCTCTCCAAAAAACGCTTCAGCGTCCTGCTTCAGTGACATCAACACCAGGCTGGAGAGCTTTTCGGGAGTGAATTCGCGATCAACCAGTGTCGTCTTCCAGTCAGTCCCCATAGACCGTTTGAAAACCGCTGCACACCGTTCGGGGGAGACAACTTGCAGCTCTCGCGCCGCACGACCAATCAGCAGATTTCCCTTCTGGTCGATACCGACGACTGACGGAGTAAGAACATCCCCCAGCGCATTGGGAATCAACTTTGCCCCGTCTTTTGACATCCAGGCGACCGCGGAAAAGGTCGTGCCGAGGTCGATTCCAATGATAGGTGCCATGAGTGAATTGTCCCAGGGAAAATCGTCAGGCGAATGAATACTGCAGCTTACCGTCAACCACCGATACGATTCCGGACTGCTGCAACGCCTCGACGATCAAATCCAGATCACGTTGACTTAATTGCATTCGAAACAACGAATTGGTCCAGTTTTTCAGCCCCTTCAGCTTGTTCGGCCGCGTGCGAGGATCCTTTTTCAGGTGTTTGACAACTGTTTCAATTCGAGTCTGCTGTTTGACGTCCCTGGAATCAGGCTTTCGATTTAGGACGGTAGATTGAAGAGGGATTGCGAGTTCAACAGGTTCGACGAATTCATCGCCATCTATGAAATCATCAGGTTCGATAAATTCATAAGGCTCGACGCATTCGCAGACAACCGGAGGGCTGGTGACCGCCAGTGATGAATCACAATTCGCAGGACTGCAGGGACAGACCATTCTGCCGCGCTGGTTCAAAATCACCTGCATCTTGACCTTGATCGGGAGCTTGCCCAGAGCTTCATTCATCGACTTACAGCAAACCACGCAATTATCGTCACTGCCTGATCCTCCGTTTGCCGTCGCGACCAGATGCTCCACACTCGCCTGACCGGCCGGGATCGCAGACTGGCAAAAGAAGCACCGGTTACCCTGCAGAAAAAGAAGTCGTTCGAGTTGCTTCATAACTCAGCCAAAACACGAGGAATTATCGCCTCAAAAAGACTAACAAATCTGGTACGAGGATTGAAGCGGCCTCGAATGTGTCATCAGGGTTCGGGGTACCAAGTAAGGCGGGTCACGGTATTCGTAGCTGAATTCGCGAGGTGTGAGATAGTCGTGGTTCGCTCCGCTAACCAACACTACTGGTTGAAAAGATTTCTGAGGACCAGGCGAATATTTGAGCTGCCATGAGAAAATGCGGCGTTGGTCAGTGCACTTCAATCCCCATTTGCAGGGCGTCACAGATGACAATTGCATTCGATGTTGTCAAACTGGTTGGTCCACAACTGTGAAGTTGAGACTTTGAAGTTGAGTTGGCAACGTGATCCACAAGGACTCCTCAATGAAGATGAAATCGCTGTTTCTGGTTTTTGCGGTGATTGCTGCGGCTGCCACAGCCTCGGCTCAGGATCTTGAACTCAAAAAAGGGGACCATATCTGCATCATCGGCAATACCCTCGCCGAGCGGATGCAGCATGATGGCTGGCTGGAAACTTTGATCCATGCCCGATTTGCGAGCCATGAACTGGTGTTTCGCAATATGGGCTACAGTGGTGACGAGATTGATGGCTACAAGAATCCCAACCATCGTATGCGGTCGATGTCCTTCGGATCTCAAGATGAATGGCTGGCCGGTGTCGGCCCCTGTCCGCAACCTCAGAAGCTGTCGCCCCGCGACGAAGGCAAAGTTCGCGAAAACCGTTTCGAACTGACAAACACTCGGGCAGACGTCGTCTTCGCGTTTTATGGCTACAACGAATCCTGGGCTGGCGACGCTGGCTTGCCTGCGTTCAAGAAGAATGTCGAAGAGTTCATCAAGCACACGCTGGCTCAGAAATACAACGGCAAGTCCGCACCGAAGCTGGTGCTGTTCTCGCCCATCGCCCATGAATACATCGATACCACAAATCTCCCCTCCAAGGCTGACGTCGATGCGTCGAATGCACGCTTGAAAGCGTATTCCGCCGCGATGGGTGAAGTTGCCAAGGCCAACGGCGCCCAATATGTGGATATCTTCACGCCGACGGCTGAAATGTTTGGTAAAGGGGCTCCACACACGATCAACGGTGTTCACCTGAACCCCAGTGGCGAACGGATTGTTGCCGCGATTGCCGAGCGAGGCCTGTTCCCCAACGGCCCGATGTTCAAACACGACGGTGCCGCCCTGGAACGACTGCTGGCTACGGTGAAGGATAAGAACTTCTACTGGTTCAATCGTTATCGAGTCACCGATGGCTTTTCGACCTATGGCGAACGAGCCTTCTTGAAGTTCGCGGAAGGCCCTGGCGGATACGGGAATGGACTGTCGAACTACTCGGTCGGACAGCGTGAACTCGACGTTCTGGATACCCTCACTTCAAACCGTGACAAGGTGATCTGGGAAACGGCTCAAGGGAAAACCGTCAAAGCCGACGACACCAAACTGCCAGAATTCATCCCGGTGATTTCGAACAAGCCCGGGACGCTGCCCGACGGCAAACACCTGTTCCTGTCAGGACAGGAAGCGATCACGAAGATGACCGTCCATAAAAACATGAAGGTCGAACTCTTCGCCGACGAAACCATGTTTCCAGAACTGGTCAAGCCCGTGCAGATGGCGTTCGACACCAAGGGCCGACTATGGGTTGCCTGCTGGCGCACGTATCCACACTGGAAGCCGACCGAAAAGATGGACGATCGGCTGCTGATTCTGGAAGACACCAATAACGACGGCAAAGCCGATAAGTGCACGGAATTTGCCGGAGACATCCACAACCCGACCGGGTTCGAGTTCTGGAATGGTGGTGTTCTGGTTGCCCAGGGGCCAGATCTGCTGTTCCTGAAAGACACAAACGGCGATGACAAGTATGACATCAAGGAACGGGTCGTTCACGGGTTCGATACCGCCGACACGCACCATACCATCAACAGCTTTGCTCTCGATCCCGGAGGATCGATGTACATGCAGGAAGGAACCTTCCACCATTCGCAGATTGAAACCCCGTGGGGAGCTCCCCGACGCGTGGCGAACGGTGCGGTCTTCCGCTATGAGCCTCGCACCCAGAAGACCGACGTCTACGTGTCGTTCGGGTTCGCCAACCCGCATGGACACATCTTCGACGGCTGGGGCCGCGACATTGTCTGGGACGGAACCGGATCACAGCCTTATCATGGTCTGCTCTTTTCCGGGGATCTCGATTACCCCAACAAGCATGGTCGACCACCTCAGGTCTATCAGCAGCGCACGCGTCCCTGCTCGGGAACGGAAGTGCTCAGCAGCAGCCATTTCCCGGAAGAATTCCGCGGAAACATCCTCGTCAACAACGTGATCGGCTTCCAGGGGATCCTGCAGTACAAGCCACAGGACAAGGAATCGAGTCTCGCGGCGGTCGAAGTCGATCCGATCGTCTTCTCGTCCGATCCGAATTTCCGCCCGGGCGATGTCGAAGTCGGGCCAGACGGGGCGATCTACTTCACCGACTGGCAGAATCCAATCATCGGCCATATGCAGCACAATCTGCGAGATCCCAGCCGCGATCATGACCATGGTCGAGTCTACCGCGTTCGCTATGAAGGACGTGAACTGTTGAAGCCCGTCGCTGTTGCAGGACAGCCCATTGAAAAGCTGCTCGATCTGCTCAAGCACGTCGACAATCGGACTCGGCACCTGGCACGCGTCGAATTGTCGGGACGTCCGACGAATGAAGTCATTCCCGCCGCCAAGAAGTGGATCGCTGGCCTGGATACAGGCAGCGCCAGCTACGAACACCACGTTCTGGAAGGTCTGTGGCTGCACCAGAATCACAACTCGGTGGACGTCGACCTGCTGAAGAAGGTCCTTCGTTCCCCCGAACCGAAGGCCCGAGGCGCGGCAACGCGAGTTCTGACCTACTGGCGTGATCGAGTTCCACAGCCACTGGACCTGTTCAGTGCTCAGGTGAATGACGAGAACGGTGCCGTCCGGCTGCACGCCATCTGGGGTTTGAGCTATTTCACAGGTAAGGATGCTGCCAAGGCCAGTGAAGTCGTAGTTGAGTCGTTGATTCATCCGCAGGATGGATACCTCAAGTTCCAGCTTGATGAAACGACGAAGACGCTCGATCGACGGAAGAAGTAATCAGTTTGATTGAAGACGTTGGAGTTCAGGTTTGCCCCTGAACTCCAACTTTGTTTTGCAGGAGTGTTCGAGAATGAGATTTGTTCTGCGAGCGCTGTCGCTCGTTGCCGTTGCGGTCGCTCTGAATTCGTTTTCATATCTCGGCGCGGAAGAGGTCGAGAGCGCGGTAGGGCCGTTGATGAAGTTGTTCCAGAGCGGACGACTTCCTGCGGAACGACAAGCGGCCGTCGTCGAAATGATCTGTAATCGAGGCAATTCGAACGATCTGAAGGTGGTTTTTGAGAAGGCAATTCAGCCGGAAGGATTTGCTCCGGATCTGCGACAAAAGTCGTTGCAGTGGTTGACCGATGCTGCAGTCACTCGCAAGGTCAAGCCTGCGGGGGAACTCGCGGCGCTTGAGAAACTGGTCGTCGGTACTGATGCCGTCAGGAATCCGGCTCTCCAGCAGGCAGCAATCAAACTGGCATCCACCTGGAAAGATGCGGCAATCTCTCCCGCACTGCAGTCGCTCGCCTTCGACGCGAAGGCCTCACCAGAACTACGAGCCGTCGCGATCGATGGCCTGGTAGCAATCGGAGACGCATCCTCCAAAACGACGCTAGCAAAGCTCGTTGGCAAGGAATCGCCCCTGTCCGTTCGGATGCAGGCTGCGGCAGGGCTGTCGGGACTCGATCTGCCACAGGCCAGCCGAGCTGCCGCTGCAATCCTGGCTGACGCGACCCCTAAGGATGAACCCGACGACATGCTGGCGGCGTTTCTTGATCGGAAAGGGGGCGCCGATGAACTCGCCAAAGCCATTTCCACTCAGAAACTGGTTCCCGATGTGGCCAAGCGGTCACTCCGTTACATGTATTCCGTGGGGCGTAGCGATGCATCGCTTTCGGACGTGCTGAGCAAGGCTGCGGGAATCGCCGCCGATGCGCCACCGCCCACTGCTGAAGAAGTCGCCAAAATCGCTGCCGACGTGATCGCCAAAGGTGATCCCGCACGCGGCGAAAAAATCTTCCGCCGTAAAGACCTGAACTGCATGAAATGCCACAGTATCACCCGAGCCGGGGGGCAGGTTGGCCCGGACCTGAGTGCTGTCGGTGGGACGTCGCCTGTCGATTACGTGCTCAATTCGATTCTCAATCCGAACCTCGCCGTGAAGGAACAGTACATCACGCGTATTTTCGCTCTCGACAGCGGCAAGGTCCTGACCGGGGTGGTGATTGATCGTGATGATGTTCGCGTCAACATCCGAGACGCCAATGGAAACACGGTCAAAATCCCGACAGCCGATATTGAAGAAGAGGTCGAAGGAAAGTCACTGATGCCACAGGGACTGACCAAGTTTCTGACGCGCGACGAACTCCTCGATCTGGCGAAATTTGTCTCAGAACTCGGCAAACCGGGACCGTATGCCGTACAGCAGGGCAAGGTCATTCAGCGGTGGCGCGTCTTGCGTCAACCCGCTTCGGAACTGACAGCCGATGTCCCTCACCTCGAACATATCCGGCAATTTGTGCTGGGGAGTCAACCTGCCGAGTGGGGTTCTGCTTATGCACAAGTGGCTGGAACGCTTCCACTGGATGAGCTTCGACCGGCTGACAAGCCTGTGGTGTTAATCCTGCAGGGGGAGATTAATGTCAGTGCCGACGGTAAGGCGAAGGTCAAGATTGCCTCGACGGAACCACTGCAGTCGTGGTTCGATGCCGAAGCGTTTGACACCAGGAAGGAATACGATGTTGAACTGACGTCAGGTCGACATGTGATCACGGTTCGCGTCGAAGTTTCAGCACGCGAACAGCCAACGCTTCGAGTTGAATTGACCACTCCGAACGAATCTTCAGCCAACTATGAAGTGCTCGGTGGTCCATAACGATTTGCTGAGTCCGCTGATACCGAGTGCCGGGCGACCAATAGTCAATCAAAGGCTCTGCCATGCTTACCGCTGGAGTTGCACGGACCTGCCTGACCCCGTTCTGGGGCGTGGAACTGACCGGTTGGGGATATTACATCGAACGTCGCTGGCAGCGCGTTCATGATAATTTGAATGCGACGGCGCTCGTCGTTGGCGATGGTCAGTGTCAGGCAATTTTGTTAACGCTGGACCTGATGGTGATTGACGCGGAATTCACGCGTTTGACACGTGAGCGAATCACACACGAAACGGGAATTCCCCCGGAATCGATTTTGCTGACATGCTCGCACAGCCACAATGCGCCGGCAGCCGGCGGGTTGCTCGGCGTCGGTGAATGTGATCCTGTTTACGAGGACTGGGCGAGTCGCCAGACCGCAACGGCCGCCATCCTGGCCTGGAGAAATTGCCAGCCTGCAATCCTCAGCACGTCACACGGGGAACTTGTTGGCCATTCGTTCAATCGAACTCGGCCCGGCGGACTGATTGACAGTTCGGTGACCACCCTGAAAGTTTCTACTCAGGAGGGAAACCCGATTGCGTTTGTTGTCAATTTTGGTGCACATCCGACGGTCACGACCGACTGGCGGCCATTCGATGTCTCACGCGATTTGCCCGGTGAAGTCTGTGATCTGATCGAACAGTCGCTTCCGGGTGTGATCGCCATGTACGTGCAGGGAGCCTGCGGAGATGTCAATTTCCTGCGTGAGTACATCGACGAACAGCGCCATCACGAACCGGCCCGTCTGATCGCTTCAGTCGCCGTCGAAAGTCAGTTTGACCCGGCACCGACGCATTCGCGGCAGGTCAGCGTTGCCAGCGAGATTGCCAGACTGCCAACGCGCCGATGGAGCAGAGCGGAAATTCAGCGAGATCGGGACGAAGCAGAGCAGCGACTCAGGGCTCGCGATGCTTCGAACTGGCGAGAAACGATTGGTCGATCGATGACCAACCGCCCCGATGACATGGTCAAGCGCCACGGCGGTGACGAGGTCAAAGCGGTAATGGCAATGGCCAGATTTCACATCGAGTGGACTGACAAGATCGTGGCAGATCTGGAAACGCGGCCGGAATTCCTGGAGACCGAAGTTCAATCACTTCGATTCGGCGACTTGTATATCACTGCCAATTCGTCAGAGTTCTTCACACCGTTCGCACTCGACATTCGCCGACAAAGCCATGTTCCCGAATTGATGATCGCGTGTTATTCAAACGGTCGGATTGGCTACCTGCCGGATGCTCACGATATCCAGGCGCGCAGTTACGCCGGGTATCAATCCCCCAAGTATTGCGACCAGTTTCCATTCACCGAGGAATCCGGCCCGGAAATGTGTGCGGCCATGCTGAGAACGATTGAACGGTGTCGTTGACCTTGAGTGCAGCAGGCTGGCCCTTCAATGTTTTCGTTCCCATCCCACGCTGATGACGTTCGACTCGATACCAATCCGCGTAACAAGTTCATCCAGTGAATCGTCTTGTCGCTGACTGGAATAAATATCGACGACGACCGCTGATATTCCTTCCTGTTCGGCACTGCGGGTGGCAATTCCGTGAATCGCCATATTCGGTAGTGAGCTGACATGTCGCAGAAAGATCGTCCGGACGACTGCCGCCTGTTCGCTCTCACAGACTACCTTTACCTGATAGATCATTTCGACATCGACCGATGTCATCGTGCGGGTATTCAAGAACTTGTCGAGCGGGCGCATTCCCAGATTTGTGGCGATGACTGCGATTGTCCCGATGAGGCCATGCCACGGGAATCCAGAACCGGTCAGTGTCCCAATCGCCGCACTGCACCAGAGGGTCGCTGCCGTATTCATTCCGCGAACGTTGAGTCCTTCCCGAAGGATGACCCCGCCCCCCAGAAAGCCAATCCCGCTGACGACTTGACCTGCAATCCGCGTCTGACTCCCCTCATGGTCAATCAATTGCGACAGCGAAACGAACAGAGCCGCTCCGACACAGACCAGAGCGTTCGTGCGCAGGCCAGCGGGGTGCTGCCCAAACTGACGTTCAAGTCCAATTACGGCCCCCATTGCCAGAGCTGCAATGATATTCAGAATAAACAACGTCATTCATCAACCTCGCAGTGCATCTTGTTCGATGGCGCAGAGTTTAACCTGCAGGCAGTCATGCTGCGAGGCTCGTACCACAGGGTAGGACTCACTGAGGCAAATACGCCGCTTGGCGAATCCCCACATCAACTGTGGTGCCGCGTCTGTGGTAACGGTGTAAACTGCGCGAAAGTGATCGGTCGAGTTGGCACGGTTCTGGGTGCTTGATTCGCGTAGTAGCGAATTGTCGATCACAGGAAGGGGCTTGAACGTCTGCAATATTTACGGAAGATGCTGAAGCCGTTCTTATTCGTTCGAGACACATCGCCCACGAGGTGTCACACGAATACGTTGGGTCAGAGCATCTTCTTGCTGCGCTTTGCGAGAGCAGTTCCCCTCTGCTTGGAGCAATTTTGGGTGACTGCGATTTCGTAAGGTATGAAGGCGAAAACGTCCGACGTTTGAGCTGTATGCAGTCCAATTGATAGACGGCCTCGTCCTCACAGTGCCTTGCCCTGTTATTTTTTACCGAAGCAGAAAGACGACCATCGCGACGGGCGCTACTTACGACCAGTGCCCCTTCACCGTGATTGTTGACGTTTCAATCAGCACTCGGACGTCAGTTTTTGGGAAACAGGATGAAGGCTCCGGTGGTCCCAACCGGACGCTTGGCCAAGTCACCTGTAAGGCACAAAACCGTCCCCACAACTTGACCAAGATCAGGCACGAACCATCCATGAATTTGATAAACCGCCCCCATCCCTTCCCCGCGCAACTCTACTCGCGCCAACGAATGCTCACTCGCTGGCATGACCTGCCCCGTGACATTCAATACTGTTTCATTCTGAAACCCCAACACGCCATTTGGCGGAAGCAAAAGTCTACCAAAGACTTCCCCACGGACTGACGTTGCCACATCCAACGTCCCAACAGGCGACCAGCGTTCCGCCAGGATCGACGTACCTTCGACTTTCCCGTCTTGCACCCGGATCGGACCGTTGTAAAAACTCTGATAATCGAATTTTCCCGACAGTGGCGGCTTCGCCATTCTGAACTCCGTACATCACCGGATAGCGTGGAATCTGCACTTTCGAATTTGAATGCCGCCAACACGAAATCGTAAACGACGCATTCAACGTGTATCGTCACAACGCAAACTTCTCAGTTCTCTCTTCAACTTCTCAATCCGTTGCACTCGGTCGGCATGTACACTTTTCTGATTAGAATGACAGGCAAAACAATCTTTGGATTCCGCGGCTTCTCCCTGAAGTGTCTTTGTCAGGAACGCCCGATGGGGATCAAGTTTCAATTCCTGCGGCAAATGGCATTCAAAACAGGTTGATCTTGCAACGCCCCGACCTGTGAGAGCATCTTTGAGAACATCTTTGTGTGGATCCTTTACGGTCGAAACCGACGATGGAACATCAAGCGGGCCTCGGCGGTTGTCTTCAACTTTCCGTTCGTTGGCAAATGTCAGCAAACCAGTTCCGACACCTGCAGTCACAATCGCGATTGCGATAAATTTGCGCACCATCACTGTCTCTCCTGTCTTTGAAGGAACGAAATAGAGGCCTGAAAGGCCGTAAAAGCTCAGTCACGGCATTCGTAAAAAGCAATCTCCGCCAATTCGACTGCCGGATGTATTGGCTGCGTCGAATCATGGCAAACGAAGCAATTATTCAAATACCGACTGAACTGCGAACAACCTGATTTGCGTGGACCAATTGAGACTTCTGAATTGGCAGCCGCCTCAGGTAAGCCAGCGTCGGTGCTCACCGACCGCATCGGCAGGCTTGGTCTCGGTTGAAATACGTCGCCAGAAATCGCCAGAACGATTGCGGCAAACATAACAACCGTCATGGTAAAAGCGGCAAGGTTCGAGCTGTTTCGAGAAATCCGTCGCGTCGTTTGTGACCTGACCGGCAACGGGATCGCGGGCGGGGCAGACTGAGCAACAGACTGCACCAACAGCAAGGCCAGCGCACCGGAGACGATGACAATCCCCCGCCGCAATAGCCGCTGTGATAACAATGTTCTCGCACGGGCAAGTCGTCCCGCAACAGTTCCCTCGGGAATCTGCAGTTGCCGCGCCACTTCTTTCCGCGTGAGACCCTCCATGTCGCAGAGGACAATCAATTGACGGTAATTTGCAGGCAGCCCAGCTAACTCCTCATCGACAATCGGCCAGAACTCATGCCACAAACCAGTTTCCTTGGCCGCTGGTTCGGGGCATTCGAAAATCGTCTTCTCCCGACTCATCCGACGAATGGACATGGCCCTGATACGTATGGCGATCTGGCGAGCAACACCAAACAACCAATTCGCGAGCGAGCCGCGATCCGAAAGCCTAGCCGCCTTCTGGATAAGCACGATAAACGTGGACTGAAATGCGTCTTCCGCATCGACCCGATGTCGAAGGAACCGGCGGCAAACGCCCCAGACCATTGGACTATGCCGATGGATAATCACACAGAGTGCCGCCTCGTCGTTATTCGACACGAATCTACTCAGAAGCTCATCGTCGGTTATGGATTCGCCAGTTTCACGTTCTGCCACAGTTGTGTTGACCTTGCCGTTATTCGTCGCATGTCCCAGTTGTATTCCCAGTTATTACTCCTGCAAGTACACAAGATTGATACGGAAAATGACACGGTTCAAATCGGATTTGAAGAAAATTCTGTCAGTGGAACTTGCCGACGACTCATTGCTTGAATGGCCGACACTTGCTTCTGCTCAGATTCGTTTGTGGTGAGAAGTTGGCGGAATTCAAGTTGTGACGTGCCTCTGTGTCTAACCCCTGCTATTTTTTGCCGAAGCAGAAAAGACGACCATCGCGACTGGCGCTGCTGACGACCAGTACCCCTTCACCGATGGCGATCCTGGCATTGATCGGTTTGCCAATATTGTACTTCCACAATTCCTTGCCATCCGCAAGAGACAATCCATACAGATTCCCATCGCTCACCATCTTTGTTTGTGTAGATTCGCTTTTGTTCTGGTTGTGGTGGGCCAGCGCGGCGAAGCGCCGCTGGTCCCACCCTACGACTTTCGTCATCGCCAGTTGCCTATCAGAAGATTTCTTGCGACTTTATTTCGGCTCATCCAGCGATTGATACTCGACCTTCTGGATCAGCACACCCTTAAGAGCGACCAGTGCAAAGTTTCCATTGGAAATCGTGGAATCCCTGGCAGACACCGTCACCACATTATTCAAGGTTGCTGTCAGGGTGTCGCCGACAACACGAAATTCGAGCGTCCTGGGGGTCTCTTTCGGAATACTGAGGGAAATTGGCTGAGTAGCGAGGGCCGTGAATGCCGTCCCTGCTTTTGCAAAAACGATCCGCAGTTCAGTACCGTTGTCTTCAGCCGTGTAGAGACGACGGGTCGCGTCGATATCGCCCGTCTTGATGTCACGAGCGTTGATCTGGATCCCATTCGAGTCGCGCAACAGATATGTCAACCGAATTGCTCCGTCGCGAGTCGCTTCCGGTAAGACTTCGACACCACTGACAACGCGTTCCGTCGTAAATGCATCCCCTTCGCGAATCCAGCCATTGCCACCAATCTCATTGCGTTGAAGTTTTGGCCCGAGCCAGTCTTGCCACGAAACAGTACCAACATTTAACTCTTCAACGTACCGAAAACCGTTGCCGTTGTATCGACTCGAGGGCGCGAGTGAGTGGCGATAGTTCGAGCGACAGTCGATGGAATCTGTCCCCCAACGACCACCACGAAGGACTCGGCTGGTCCCATCCGATGGCCCGCCAGAATCCTTCGAGGGCGATTTCTCATACCACGTCTCGTCATACCAGTCGCCACACCACTCGAACAAGAGTCCATGCATGTCGTACAGGCCGAATGGATTCGGCAGCAGCGTCCCGACGGGATGTGAACGTCCACCGGCATTTTTGCTGTACCAGGCATACTTCACGAGTTCGCTCTCATCTTCGCCAAAACTGAATTGAGTTGTCGTACCGGCACGGCAGGCATATTCCCATTCCGCTTCGGTCGGCAGGCGAACGACCTTCTTTTCCTGAGTCGAAAGCCATTGGCAATAGGCGACGGCGTCGTTCCAGGTTAATGAGGCGGCCGGCGAATCATCCGTTACAGAATAACCGGGATTGAGGTACGTCTGGACTTTGGGATCATTCACCGCAGCTTTCTCCGCCTCGGTGACAAAACCGGTTGCAGAGAACTTTTTGTACTGCCCGATGGTGACTTCGGTCGCGCTCATCAGGAATGGCTTCGAGATAACGACTTTATGCTGAGGTCGCTCTGTTTTCCGAATTCGGTCCTTCGTCCCCTGATCGGCTTTCATTGCCTCAGCGGACTTCAGCGCAGCCTCAATTTGCTCATCTGTGCTCCCCATCGTGAACTCGCCCGGAGGGATGAGCACGAATTTCATACCGATGCTGCTGGTGTACTCCACTGACACGCCGAGATGCTTGGCCCACGCTTCCTGATGCGTGCGGGCTTGCTTTGCATCGAACGGGGCTTTGGTGAGCGGTGGTTGTGGACCGACTGTTGTTGCGATTCGTTTCGGAGCAACGCCCGGCGGAAGGGGAGGTGTGACGCTCGCCGTCGTCGCCGGGACGTTGAGTTCTCGCACGACGCGAAAGCCATCGTTGTTACTGCGGTACGACTGCGGGATGGCGTTGCGAAACGCACTGCGACAGGTGGAGGCTGCGTGAGGCCAACTGCCGCCACGAATTACACATGAGAAACCGGCCGCTGGCCCGCGTGGATCGTCTGGCGACGTCTTCTCGTACCACTTCGAGTCATAGAAATCTTGGCAGCACTCGGACAAGTTGCCGTGCATGTCGAACAGTCCAAAGGCGTTTGGCAACTTCCTTCCCACCGGACGTGACTCGTCGCCTGTGTTCATGAGATACCAGGCGTATTTATCCAGAAGTTGATCTTCGTCGCCAAACGAAAACTGCGTCGTCGTGCCGGCCCGACAGGCGTATTCCCATTCGGCTTCAATCGGAAGCCGATACTCGCCCCGCTCTCGCTCGGAGAGCCATTTGCAGAAAGCGGCTGCGTCGTTCCAACTGACCTGCGTCACAGGAGAATTGTCGCTGACGGCCGCGGAACCTGTCGCACGCCAACTCCTGCCGCGATCAATCGCCGGTACTTTGTCGTCAAGCGTCATGCTCGCAGAGTTGCCGAAGCCGTATTGCTCGGCCTCGGTCACATACTTTGACTCCTCAATGAATTTGCGGAACTCGCCAACCGTCACTTCCGTGGCCCCCATCAACAGTGGCTTCGTAATCACAACTCGATGTCGTGGCCGTTCGGCGTTCCGGATGTAATCTACAGCGAATGCGGAGGCTGCGTCCTTCTCGGCCACTTTCAACGCTGCTGCGACCTGCTCATCACTGCTCCCCATCAGGAACTCGCCGGGCGGGATGAGGATCATCTTCGCGCCGACCGAGTTGGTCGTCTCGACCGTCGTGCCGAGATGCTTGGCCCACTCTTCCTGGTGGGCACGAGCGGTTTTGGCGTCAAACGGAGCATTTGCCGGTCGCGGCATCTGCGGAGACAGATTGTCCCATTTCGCACCGACAATCTTGCCGTGACGATTGTTGCCGGACGAGTCCCTGAGAACGTCACCGCGACCCTCTTCAAAGTCGTAAAGCGCCAACGTCATGGGATCTGCGACGAGTGGCTTGGGGATAAACTGCTCCTTGTAACGCAGCCCTTTTGAAATACGAGCAGAGTAAATCCGACCTCCATAGGATTTCTCTTGAAACCTCGTGCTGCCTCCAAGTGCCGGGGAAACTGACGCGAGATTTTTCCAGGCATCCCGATAGAACTCGACCGGGCTGGCATATTTCTCACCGAGTTGTATGACTTTCGGTCTGGTTGTGAGCTCTCCATCCACAAACAGTTTCATCTCGCTTCCAGTCCATTGACCTGCCAGATGCTGTCGCTTTCCACGCTCGATCATGTGTGGAGAGTCTTCTTGATCTCCAACCCAAATATTGTACCCCGGGTCCTCGGTTCCCAATTGCCAGTTTCGGCCATGGTGCGGTGAAAAACGCAAAGTAGGGCCCGGATAAAAGTCCATCACGAACCAGTAGTACCCTTCAAAAGTGTCGGCGCGACGTACCCATGCTTCAAATGCAAAAGGCTCCTCAAACCTCAGAGGCATCTGCGGCAGTTGCACGCGATCACTCATTTCTGAAAACACGAGCGCCCCGTCAGGGTAAATCGCTGGCACAACCCATCTGGCCCCGACAATCTTGCCGTGGTGGTTGTTGCCGGACGAGTCCTTCAAAACATCACCTGTCCCTTCATCAAAGTGGTACAGAGCGAGCGTATGTTCGTCGCGAGCGAGCCGTCCCGTCGGTAAGGGGAGCGTAGGATCCCGCACGATCCGCGACACGCGGATTTCGTCAATAATTCCATTAAAATACGCACCTCGGCCGGCCGGCAAGGGGGAAGGATACCCTGCCCCAATCAGCGACATGACATCGTTGCGGTATGTTGCCAACGGAATCCATTCGCCAGTTACAGGCTTGCCGTTCACCGAAAGCGAAACGTGATTTCCGTCGGCGACGGCAACAAGAAACACACTACTGTCGGAAAGAAATGTCGCCGGACCAGCTTTTCCCAGCGTACTACCAGGAAATTGCAGAATCCCTCCCCAGTTTCCTTCACCTGCCGCTAACCCGAACCAGGTAAAGCCACAGATTTGGACAATTCCCTCGGCCGGAGCACGGCGATGGGGCACCACTCGAGCTTCGATCGTTAACGGATGGCTGCCATCGAACTTGAGACTGGGGAGTTCGACATATTGGTCCACTCCATTGAATTCCAAGGCATAGTTTTCAGGCTGTGTCGCCCCGTCGGCAACGGTGACGGCGGCAACCTCGACAGTGTTTGTGGCGAGTGACTTGTTCTTCGACGTGTCATCGTTCGCAACAGGGACGTTGCCAGGCCTTCGAGTCATTACAAAGGCAACCGACAACAACGCGATGGTGATCGCTGCCGCAGCCAGCATCAATGTTCGCGGGTTTTTAAGCTGCCGGGAAGCAGGTTGCGAGTTCCGCGGCGGCTCAATGCTTTCGACGGTCTGTATCTGGCTGGTTCGCGGACTATTCTCGACAGTGCCTGCCGATGAGATCATCGTCTCGGAGAACTCGGATGTGGAGACATCTGGTTTTGGACTGACATGTGTCGTGGTT
Source organism: Planctomycetota bacterium (assembly GCA_037146815.1). Taxonomy (GTDB): domain Bacteria; phylum Planctomycetota; class Planctomycetia; order Planctomycetales; family Planctomycetaceae; genus Schlesneria. The sequence continues at coordinate 19,048 of JBAWWJ010000035.1, read as the reverse complement.
CTGCCATCGTGCGGACTTTTGACGGAATCTGAACCCGTGATGAAAACGGCTGTTGGCGAAGCTCCTGTCAGACAACGTTCTAATTCCGCAATAACCTCTGTCATTGACCGCTGTCGATGCTCTGGTCGCTTCGCCACCATACGGCGAAAGACGGCTTCCAAGGCTGCCAGCATTGTCGTGTCACCTGGCCCCCCGAGTTTTATTTCGCCACTTTCCGGCAAAGCCGATGAGATCTCCATGCCAATCTTCATCTGACTATCCTGTCGCGTAGCGACATGGCTACTTTCCAGCGACGGGATGACGCCATTCTGATGCGCCATCAACTTCTTCATCATCGTGTCACCGTCGTACACGACCTTACCAGTCAGCAGGTAGTAAAGTGAACAGCCGAGCGAGTAGATATCACTCCGCGCATCGGCCTGTTTGGTGTCCATCGCCTGTTCGGGAGACATGTAATCGACGGTCCCCATGATGGTGCCGGTCGAGGTCAATCCCGCCCCATCGGAAGAGCCTCCCACCGAGTCATCAATTCGCGCCAGTCCCATGTCGAGGACTTTGACATTCCCTTCACGATCAAGCAGCAGATTAGCAGGCTTGATATCGCGATGAATTACACCTCGCTTGTGGGCGTATTCCAGACCTCGTGCCGCTTGGATGATGTACCGTACCGCTTGATCAACGGAGAACGGCCCTTGCTTCTTGACCAGCACCGCCAGGTCACTTCCCTCGACGTACTCCATCACCAGGAAGTGCGTCCCTTTGGCCTCATCGGCATCATCGGCCGCGACGATATTGGGGTGCCTCAGTTTTGCGGCCGCCTCAACTTCGCGATGAAATCGCTTCAAGGCATCGGGGGTCTTCACAGCTGCGGGCGACATCACTTTGATCGCCACCAGCCGCTTCATCCGCTTGTGCTCGGCCTTCAGCACCATCCCCATTCCGCCCTGGCCGAGTTTATCGAGGATGACATAGTTCCCCAGCGTCAGCGAAGTCCCCTTGCCCGCGTAGATCTGTTCGGCCTGAAATCTGGTCAGCTTCTTCTGCTTGACGAGTTCACGTTCAAGTGCCTCACCGTCACTCGGTCGCGACTCCCCTGGAATAGCGTCGATAAAGGCAAGGACATCGTCAGAAGACATCAGTCCTGACGACGCCACTTGCTTCACAAACTCGTCAGTTGTCTGTGGCACTCAGTGATTCCCGCTCTGATGAAGTCAAAATGACTTAGTTAGCCGTGTTGGTGCAATCGATCCAGCCAATATTGCACGTGAACAGGCACTTTTGCAATGCGTCCGCCTCCTTCTCGGGCAGGCACTTCTCGAAGGACATCACAGTTGACCTCGCGATGCGTTGCCAATATCGAGCGCAATTCGACGGATCAAACATTTGAAGGAGTACGTGGCGAACGGCGATGGTTCGCATCCCATCGTTAGATCAAAGTGCGGGTTGTGCTGGAGCCGCGGAGTGCAGACTGAATCACAACACTGGATGCTGGCGGCACGATGATCAGGTCATGATCGCATGTGATCAAGATGAGGAATGGTACATTTTCCCTGACAATCGGGCTCGATTGCCATAGTCTGACGATTTGCCATTTGCGGAGGAATTCCTTGCTCTATGGCTGAGTCATTTGATCCAGCAAAATCTACTTGCGCCCACCGTGAATGATTGGCCGCAGAAATCCGTTGCCTTCAGTTTCAGATCATCTTCGCTATCGCCACAACGAAGCCAGCAAACGTTTCATTGATCTTGCGGCATCGCTGAGATGCAGTGCAACTTCGCTGAGTGGCGACCAGCAAATTACGACCTGGCCGATGGGAATCCGTTCCGGCCAATAGTCGGCCAGGTACGAATCCTCCGCGGAGCAGCTGTCAATCAGAGTGAATGCGGAGAGGCGATCGGACGACTGCAGGAGCAGTTCACATTCATGAAGAATGCCTGGTCCGACGAAAGCAAAGTCACGATCCCAGCCGATTTTGAACGCGTAAAATGATGTGCCCGCCACCAGATTCAGCGCCGAAGCCACCACACGGCTTCCGACTCGCAGTTCTGAAATAATGACGTTGCCTTGAATGGAAAGCCTGGACACCATCTCCCGGATGAACGCTTCGTCTGCGGTCGTTGAAAGGCAGGCGGTTCCAGCTTCCCCTTTCCAACTGTTTGATTCCAGCCGCAGAAACGTTTCCAGAGCCAATTCAACATCGCCTGGCGATCTCGCTAGAGACAATGACACTTCACCGTGCTTTTCTAATTGAGCCAGATTCCGGCGGTGCGTTTTCCGTCGATTCTTTGACCAGTGCCTCAGCACGTAATCGTCCGAAACGATTTGTGGAAAAATGCAGGGAACCTGTCGATCACAGGTGGCCTGCCATAAGTATTTCTGGCGTTGGACTGCAGCTTCCAGTTCGCGAAACAGTCGTGAGTCCATTCGAACGCTTGGAATCTTCAGTCCCGCAAGCTGATTTGTAGAGTCCGCCAGGAACTTGAGCATCGAGTCGAGAGCACCGGCTCCACGCTCAGCGTCCCAGAGTAATCCCGTGCGAAATGTGTGTCGGCATTGCGATGCCACAAGGTGGGGAATCGGCATGCGCAAGGTGAGTTGCACCGGCTTGAAGACGCCAGCTGCCAGCCAGCTTCCGTCCACCGAATTCGCGACGATGATCAGAACGTGGTTGTCGTTCTGAGCAAGGTACTTCCAGGACGTGAGAACGAAATCGGGGAGAAGAAACGGATTTCCGTCACACGAACGTTCTGCGAGAGCGTGCCATCGACGAACAATCTGTGCGTCAATTTCCGATTGTGGCACGGCAAATACCCGGTGGGAATTCACTTGCTGCGAGGAAAACCTGGCCGAAGCCAGTACGTTTTCAACCGTCGGTTTCATCAAAAATTCCGGTCCTGAATCGTTCCTTGACACGCTTGTCTACGCACCTGCGTCGACTGGTCTTTCAATCAGTATGGCGACAGCTTGCAGCGGAGAAATGGCAAGTCTCTTCGGACCGGCCACTTAGCTTAAGAAACCGCAATAAATGGTCTGATGGAATCGTTTGTATCGATTTGGCGGATCTCTGATCGACGTTTGGCGACGGTTCTCGACCGCCACAATAACGAATCAGCTCCGCTTGCGAATCGGCGACTTGGATTTGAGATTCAATTCCCTTCAAACCTCAATCCCCACCGAGTTCATCTCGTTGGAAATGGCCCTTACGCAATCTGCAGTTGGCTTGGAAATGCAAAAACTCATTTCAATCGGGACAAGCTCGAAGGGGCAATGTCACGGAGTGGATTGAACTCCAGAATGAGTCAGCGCAGTTAATCCAGTCGGGAACAACACTTCTTGAATTTCTTTCCACTGCCACAAGGGCAAGATTCATTGCGACCAACGCGAATTCTCTCACTCGTCGTCGGTGGCGGCGTACTATTGCTCGCAGGTAACGACTGATTGTAGGCCCGTATAAAACTGGCCATCCCCGCTTCCGAAGTCATATCGTACCCGGCATTCCGGCCCATCATCACGAGCGACTTGGCCATTCCGAAATTCGACGAATCGGACAATTCCGCTTCCAGTTGAGCGACCAGATTCTTCGCCTCGAGCCAGTCAACGACCGACTTGGCATCAGGCAGCTTGTAGACTCGGTCAAGATATCGCCAGAACAGGGCAAGTTCGCCGATGATCGCTCCAGCCTCGGTGGAATCTGTCGACGCCTTTCGCGGCAAGTAATCAAGAACAAACTCTTTGACACTTTCACACGTCATCAAGTCGACGGATTCGCCGAGATGCGTGACGCCAAATTCAAGAAGACTTCCAAACCATTCTATGGAGCCATATCGATCAATGGCCTGCTGCCCCTCGGTCGATTGGGGAAATGCGTCAAATGAACGCTCGTGATATGCCTGCCTGGCTTCGGTATCGACATCACCATCATCGAAGAGTGGTCGCTTGGAGAAAATGCCGATGCCCATTGACTTCCTAAAGTCTTCGATGGAATTAGGCGGGTTCTCTGGCATCTTCAGTCCCAACCCCTCGACTCCCAGCTTTTGTCGGACGGTCTCCCAGTCACCCAGATACCCGACGTCAAGAAGGTTCCCGGCAAAAGCCCGTTCGATCGGTTCCGCAGCTTCGACGACATGCAAGTCGACCAGAACATCAAGCAGCGTCAAATTGAATTGGATTTTTTCGCTGGCAGCTTCGGACATCAATTTCAGCAGACTTGGGACAATACGAGCACGTGTGTCCGGATAATATTGAATCAAACGCCGCAATCCGTGAACGGCAATCGACCGAATGAAGTCCGGCTTGGCTTCATCCTTTGCGACTTGGGTTAGCGGCTCGAGGGTGGCTTCCCCGATCGCGCCGAAAACGTATGGCAATTCCTCCTGCGCCCAGTCGTCAAACTCGTCGTCCAACACACACAGAATGTTGATCAGGGGCTCCACGGCAGCTTCCGCTTTTAACTCGCGCAAGGCCCTCCATGCCGTCACTGGAAGCAACAAGAAACGATCACTATCGACGTCCAGATCATCCACATCCAGATCGAATGCGTCCAACTCCGAATCCGGGATGGTCCAACTGCGTGCGATGTCAATCAACCCAGGGACATCCCCCTGTGAGAGCTGACATGTCGACGCGTAATATCCATCTCGCCTCGTCCAGGCATCTCCTTCGCTCGGGCATTCCGCTTCAAGCAGACGATGAATGAGCTTTACATCCGGTCCAGGCATGGCGCCTCCTCCTTGATTGCAGACCTTGAAAACCGTACCCCAGATTTCGATCAAATGATTGCAATTGTGCCCGGCAACCACAATCACGGCTGGTAATTCGCGAAACGCATTGCCTCGAAGGTGCGCTGCAGAGCGTGGTGGTTTGAATATGACGTATCTCGTCGGGGTCTGATTGGTTGTTTGATGTCTAAACTCATCATGGCGAATGAGTTGCCCGTTGAAGAAACTTCAGGACCTCCTGGCCGGCGAATGTCCAGGGCACCCCTTTCGACTTCAGGCAATCCGTGTTAAAACTCACACAGGCCAAATTCCAGGGAGGGCACGGATGCCAGATATTTCTCGACCACGACGACTAGTGATTTCACGGAGTCGCCGGCTCACCATTGATGTGCTGCACTACAACCGCCGGGTTCCTACCTGTGCTCATGATCGACGGTGCGATCTGGGCCGGGTTGCCGAACTTCGATCCCGCCTGCCTGTGCGAATTTCCTGGTCGCTCTTGATTATCAAGGCATTTGCCATCGTCGCACAGAAGCATCCCGTCTTGCGACAATCGTATATTGAATGGCTCTGGCCTCACCTGTTTGAATATCCCCACAGCGTTGCCATGCTGGCGACCGAACGGCAGCATCGGGGGGAGCCCTGGCTGTTCTGGTCGCGATTTACCCAGCCGGACCAGCAACCTCTGGTGCAGATGCAACAGCTTCTTGACCGATACCAGTCCGAACCGGTTGAAAAGATCTTCCTGCAGCAGTGGCGGCTCAGTGGTCTGCCGACATTTCTCCGCCGCTGGTTCTGGTGGTGGAATCTCAATTTCACGGGTGCGAAGCGAGCCAAGCGTATCGGGACATTTTTCCTGACGACACTGGCAGGAAAAGGGGTCGAAATTCAGGACCCGCCCGCTTTTTTGACGAGCAACCTGACCTACGGACCACTCGACGATTCGGGACACTGTCGCGTCACTCTTTCGTACGACCATCGCCTGATGGATGGCTCGAAGGTCGCAGACATTCTGATCGAACTGGAATCGACGCTGAACAGTGAAATCGCCCGCGAACTGGAAGTTGTGATTGCTGCTGGTCGGTCTGCTGCCTGATAAGTCTGGCAATGCTGGCTTTCTTCACCACTCGTGAACACTGATGGAAGACCCGAGATCCCGCATGAAAAACTTGAATGGACGCTGTGCAGTTATTACCGGAGCCTCTGCCGGACTCGGAGTGCGAGTTGCCCGAGCACTCGCTCGGGAAGGAATGAATCTGGTTCTGGCGGCTCGTTCCGCGCAGTCGCTCGAAGCGGTCGCCGCCGAAATGCGTGGACTCGGCGTCAAAGCGATCGCGATACCGACCGATGTCTCGGACGATTCCCAGTTGCAGGGACTCGTCGATCGAGCGATCGCGGAATTCGGTGCCATTGATGTTCTCGTCAACAATGCGGGGATCGAGGCCTTTCGGTCCTACCATGAAATTGACCCTGCGGACATTCACCGCACGATTGACGTCAACCTGACAGGGACGCTGATTCTGACCCGATTGACGTTACCTCACATGGTAAAAACGGGCCGCGGGCATATTGTCAACATGGCGTCGATTGCGGGGAAGCAGGGGCCAGCATACGGTGCGGCATACGGTGCGACAAAGGCAGGGATGATTGCCTTTACGCAATCGTTGCGATGCGAATATCACGGAACTGGAATCAGCGCGACGGCGATCTGCCCCGGTTTTGCATCGGATGGCGGTGTCTATGAAGTGATCCGCAAACGTGTCGGCCGCGGGACACCGTGGTACGTCGGCTCAACGACTGCCGAAGCCGTGGCACGGGCCGTCGTCAAGGGGATCAAGCAGGATCGCCCCGACTTGATTGTCAATTTTCCGGCATTGCGTCCCATTTTTACACTCTGCCAGATGTTTCCCCGGATCGGTGAATGGATCGTCCGTTCGACGACCCTGCGATTCTTGAAACGAGCCGGAAAGAGGACTTCATAGTCGTTCCTGCATGACGCGCCATTGCTGCGTGTAGAACGGGTTTCCAGCCCGTTGGTCGCCTCGGATCTCAGGACAGGTTGAAAACGTGTCGTGTGAGGTGGTAGGCTTTCATCGCTTTTGGGTGTTCGGACTCTTCTTGTCGAAAGGATGTGACGAGTGAATCATTTTCTCGTCGGTTGCTTGATGACTGTTGCCGGAGCGGCTTTCGGAAATGTTCCTGCCGGTACCGAGTTACAATACACCGGGTCAGTTGTTCAGCAATCCAAATCACCGACCAGTGAGCCCAAGACATTCTCTGTCACGGCCCTGACAGCTACGGCTGACGATGGTTCGCTGCAAATCCTGTGGAATCTGGAAGAGCGGGGAGCAGGCGGCTGGACATGGCCTGAACGCTTCGGTTCGTTTGCCCCGACGGGGAATTCCAAGGGTCAGTCGATCCGTGTGTTGTATTCACACGATGGCGTTGCCAACCCTCTCGGCGTCCGATCGCCCATTTTTGAATTTCGAGACAAGCTGCAAGCGGACGGATCGTGGTCCGATGGTCGTCTCGAATATCGCGTGTCGCGCAAGCGGAAGGTTAAGGATCGTGACTGCTGGCAGGTTGAGGTCGCATCCAATCTTGGAAGGTCACAGACGCTGGTCATTGATGCGGCGTCTGGAGTCCTGGTTTCGGCTGAGCAGCGAGTTTTCATGGGACGTGGTGATGAGTTCCAACTGAAGATGGAACTGCAGTCGCAGAAGTCTATGGCGGAAGGCGATTTTGCCAAGGCACAGACTGCCTTCGGAACACTTCGTCAATTACAGGCGTCACTCGGGCGAACCGGTGAACAAAAGGTGGTTGAACTGACTGCCGCACAATTGACATCCGCTCAGGAGATGATCGGAAAGATTGAACAGCAGTCTGAAGGGACCATGTGGTCAAAACTCGCGGGAATTATTGCTCGCGACCTGCAACAGCAGGCACGTCGATTAGAGGGAGCGGCAGGACTGGCCAAGCGATTCGTGGGACAGCCTGCTCCGAAGTCGCAATTTAAACTGGCGGATGGAACGGCAATTCCTGCCAGCGAAACACAGGGCAAAGTCGTAGTCCTACACTTCTGGGAATACCGGAATGAGAACCTGGCCGAGCCCTATGGCCAGATCGGTTACCTCGACTTTCTGAACGGAAAACGGAAAAAACTCGGTGTGAAAGTGATTGGCGTCAACGTCGACCCGCGCATTGGAGAACGCGAGAATTCGGGTGCTGCCGTCCGATCCATGAAAAAGTTGATGGAGTTCATGAATCTGGCGTATGACGTCGCCGTCGATGACGGGACGCTTTTGACCCAGTATGGCGATCCCCGAACACTGGGGTCACCGTTGCCTCTGTGGGTAGTCATCGGTCACGACGGAAAAGTGGTGCATTACCAGATTGGCTTCTACAATATCACCCCCGATGAGGGGCTGAAACAACTCGACGAAGCGGTCGTGCTGGCACTTCGCAAGCAGCGTGAATCGCAATAATGGGGTGCAACCGTGTCATTCCTTGTGGGCAGAAGGCCCACTAGCACAAAGCACAGGGCTTCAGCCCTGTGAACGGGAAACAAAGGAAAATGTGCGACCTGAAATGTCGCGAGAGGTCATCGATCGGAGTTGATCGCTCTGACTGAATTTCTTCCGACCTTTCAGGTCGCACTCCCTGTTCTGTCCGCAGTCACAGGGTTGGAAGCACTGTGCTTTGTGCTGGTGGGCTTTCAGCCCACACGAGGCCGACAATTGCGACATCGTCGGAGCGGCTGACATATTTGCCGTCAGTCGACTTGTGAATTAGTTCAAGGCTGGACTGAGGCTTTGCGAAGGAAGCCCCGGGGTCTCGCGAAGACGCTCCAACCCCGGACGCCCATCATTAACCCAGAATACACGAAACAAAGCGAGCTTCGTTAATTTTCCGACGGGACAACGCGACTGACACCAGCAGGTTTTCCCCAGGGTTTAGACAGCCAGATCACCGCTGTGCCGTCACGGCTCCCTGTGAGGATCTGATTGCCGTCGGGTGAGAAGGCGACACTTGTCACATCCTCGGTGTGGCGGCTGAGGGTCAAGATTTCTTTCCCTTCGATGTCCCAGAGCTTGGCCGATTGATCGTGGCTTCCGGTCAGGACTCGAGCGGCGTCGGGTGAGAACGAGACACTGGTGATGCTCGCCGTGTGACCTTTCAATTTGTGCAAGACTTCAGCAGTCTTCACATCCCAGATCCTCGCTTCTTTGTCGTCGCTTCCCGTGACAAGCCATTTGCCGTCCCTGGTGAAATCGGCACACAAGACTGCCCACTCATGCCCTCGGAATTCACGCAGGTATGCGTGTGTCTTGCCGTCCCATAGCCGAGCCGACTTGTCGCTGGAGGTGGTGACGATCAAGAGTCCGTCAGGGGAATACGTCGCAAAGCGAACTCGATCGGTATGTCCTTGCAGAACTGCCGTGACCTTGCCCGATTCGACCGACCATAAACGCGCGGTTCCGTCATCGCTGGCAGTCAGAATGGATTCTCCATCTGGCGAGAAGCAGGCCGTGTTGACTAAGCTTTCGTGTCCCGTCAGTTTGTGAATTACATGCCCGGTTTTCGCATCCCAGATCTTGGCGGAGTTATCCCAGCTTCCGGTGACGACCAGATTGCCATCCGGAGAAAAATGAGCAGAAGCGACGGCTCGGTGCGAACTGAAGCTGAGCCGTTCAGTGACCGGCAGAGTCTTGGTATTCCACAATCGCGCATCACTGCCACCGACCGTCAGAATATCATCGGTGCCGGGCAGGAAAGCCGTCGACCAGAGCAAACCACCCACTTGCTTCAGATCCACGACAGGACCGAGCTTTCCGTCGCGTGACGGGGATTGGACCTCGGCTCCAGAAGTCAGATCCCACTTGCGGACAGTTCGGTCGGCAGAGTTCGCACCGATCAATGTCGTTCCATCGCGGGAAATATCGATTGAGAAAATGTCACCAGCGAATGGAAGGATGGCGACCTCAGGTTGCGCCGTCTCCAGATTCCAGACCGTCAAATGGCTTTCGGCCACTTCTTTACCGGCGGTTTTCTTCAGCGCTGAACAACTGGTGACAACTCGATCGGATCGATTGGGAATCATTTTCATCGTCAGCACGGCATCGGGATGTCGTAGCGAAAGCTTGGGAAGCTCCTTTGCAGTTTTTGCGTCCCATTGCCCAACGGTTTTGTCGAGACTGGCGGTGAGGATCCGGCCGCCATCGTGGGTATAGGCAATGGTCGAAATCTTTCGCGTATGCCCTTCCAGCTTGGCAAGCATTTCACCGGATTCAACGATCCAGATGCGAGCGTGTCCCTTGGCATCGCCCGAGGCGAGGTGAAGATGATCGGGTGAGAAAGCCAGCGTCGTGACTTCAGCAATGTGACCGGGGAGTTTCTTCAGCAGTGCACCTGTTCGGGCATCCCACAACTGCACCGACTTATCGTCGCCTCCCGTCGCCACAAAACGACCATCCGACGTCACCGCAGCAGCAGCACTGCGACCTGTCTGATCCATTCTCAGCAACTGCCCGCCCGTCGCAACATCCCACAAGCGGGTCGTATTGTCGACGGCAGAGGTCAATAGACGACGGCCGTCGGGGAAGAAGATTGCCGTAGAAGCGAGATAGGCATGCCCTTCTTCAAACTTCATTTCAGGCTTGCCAGTGCCGGTATCCCAGGTCCTCGCCGTTCTGTCACGGCTCGCTGTGATGATTTGCTTCTGATCTTTGGAGTAGGCAGCCCCCAGGATCGCGTCCTGATGACCTGACAGGATCCGTCCCTGCAATGTGCGGAGCTCTTCGTAGTTGTCGATGCTCCATTCCCGGACAACTCCATCATGAGCGGCCGAAAGAACTGCCTTTCCATCCGCCAGGATCGTCGCCGCGTGGACGCTGCCACCATGTCCTCGAAACGCCTTGATCGCCGAGCGATGCGGGAAATCCCAGATCCGGACGGTGTGATCCTGCCCGGCACTGACCAGCAGTGACTTGTCAGCACCAGGTGAAAAGGCAACAGAACGAACGGCGTCGGTATGGCCATCCAATGCTTGAAACTTGGCAGGTGGAATAACACTTCCGCTTTCTGAGGTCAGATTCTGGAAGTTTTCCGGCTGAATTTCTCGAGGATCCCAGATCAGAATTCTACGATCGTAGCCACCGGTGACAACTTGATTCCCGTCAGGTGTGAATGTTGCCGTGTAAACCGGGCCATGATGTCCGCGGAACGGTGCAAACAGACTCTTTCCTGTTCTGGCATCCCAGACAATTGCAGTACCATCCTGTCCGGCAGTGACGATCCGCAGGTCGTCGCGCGAAAACGCGGCGACCCAGACCCACCATGTGTGCCCCTTGAGCGACAAAGTTTCATCGCCAGACTGAATATTCCATAATCGCGCGGTCTTGTCGTAAGAACCTGTCAGCAGGCGCAATCCATCATTCGAGAAGGCGACACTGACGACAGAATCATCGTGGCCCTTGAATGACTTGATCCGTTTTCCCGTTTCAACATCCCACAGTGTGACGAAGGCTTGCGGATCGTTGCCCCCCGTCGCCAACGTCTTGCCGTCAGGTGAGAACGCAACCGCATGGACATATTCGCCGCCATGTTCGAGAACGTGCAGAACCTTTCCTGTTTCGCGATCGAAGAGACGTACCTTGGCGTCCCAGCCACCTGTGGCAATCAAACGTGAATCACGAGTCACGGCAAGTGCATCGAGCGGTGCCTTGGCATCGAAGTCCTTCTCGCTTTGCGAGCAGAGGTACATTAATCGACCCCACTCCCAATTTCGCAGTTCCGGCTGGCACGTCTTCAGGACATCGCGAGCGGCGTCGAAGGCGTTCTTGTCGATCTGCGAAGCGGCCAGGCCGATCTTGGAAATATAGGCTTCGTACAAGGCGTCCGCTTTGGCGGCTTCTTCGAGTTTTTTGGCTTCCAGAGCGACCTTTTCCGCGGCGACGGCGACCTTTTCCGCAGCCACAGCTTTATCACGATCAACAAGCGCGCGTGCCTTGGCGTTCGCCTCTTCGGCCTGGGCTGCAATGGCCACTGCTTCAGCCGCCTTGGCTTTGTCGCGATCAGCTACCGCCGCTGCTTTGGCAATCTCTTCCGCCTCTTGCGCTAAAACGGCTTTGTCGCGAGCGGCGACAGCTTCCTGCTGAGCGTGATAAATCAGGACGGCAGCAGTACTGACGATCATAAAGACCGCCACTGCTAAACCGCCTGCCATTCGCTTCAGAAAGACCAGTCTCTTCTGGCGCGCTACTCGGTCGTCCTGAGCCGCCAGCAATTCCTTTCGGAGAACGGTGTGTTCGGGGTTTTTGGCATCGAGCAGTGAGAGCCCAAGGTCAAAGTCCCCTTTTCGTCGTGCACTGTCCGCATAGGCCAGTTGGGCTTCAGAGATTCCCGAAAACGCTCGCTTGTTGCCAGTCCACAGTTCGTGAGCTTCCTGGAATCCGAAGAGTGCTCGAGAATAGTGCTGATAATCGTCGGACTGGCGGGCTTCCTTCAGGTCGTCCTCGGCTCGTGACGACAGGACGATACTTTCCGAGTGCGACTGAAATTCGCGGATCGCTGCCTGGAACGATTTGACATCTTGATAGCGGTCGGCAGGGTTGGTCGCCATCGCTTTCATGGCGATGTCGACCAGTTCCCCCGTCTTGTCCGTCGGTGCAATTTCGTTGCAAGCGGCGGCCATCAGACACTTCATCGCGTTCTTGGCGACGTGTGGTGGACCACCGGTGATGATCTCGTACAGCATGGCTCCCAGCAGATAGACATCGCTGGCGGCCGTGATCTTTTCGATCGGGCCTGTTGCCATTTCGGGGGCCATGTACGCTGGCGTCCCACCCATCGTATTTGTTTCGGTAATGCTGCGCGATTTACGGAAGGATTTGGATGCCTGTGCGAGGCCCCAGTCCATGACCAGTACTTCACCGAATTCACCCAACATGATGTTTTCGGGCTTCAGGTCACGATGCACAATGCCGCGTGCGTGGGCAAACCCGACCGCGTCGGCAACACGCATCAGAATGTCGATGTTCTCGACCGCTGACTTCTTTTGAATCACCTTCAGCCAAGGGGTCCCCTGGACTTTTTTCATCGAGTAGAACAGCGCACCCTGTGCGTTGGCACCGACATCGTAGATGGGGACGATGTTCGGGTGATCGAGATCACCGGTCACCACCGCTTCCGCGAGGAATTTGGCTCGCTGCTTTTCGTTTCCGGCGGTTGCAGCCTTCAACATCTTCACGGCGACGTTACGATCGATCGAGGTCTGGCGGGCATCGTAAACGACCCCCATCCCGCCTTCGCCCAGAACCTTGATCAGTTCATATTCTGGTTCGTCACCATCAACCGAAATCGGCCCTGACTGCAGTTCAGAAAACGCCTTGGTCTTGATGACCAGCGTCTGCTTGGGAGATTTGACATGACGGGCCTCTTTGGCCTTCATGGTCATCTCGGGCTTCAGATTGTCGACAGAATCCGGGTCTCCCCAAACCGACTCGACCGTCTTCAGCAATGACTCGGGAACTTCTTCGGATACGAAGGTCTTGTCGGCGTCGCCCCCGTCGAGCGAATCCATCGAAAACTCTTCGCTGACCATCGTCCGGGCGGCAGCTTCGGGATCGTCGGACTCGACGAAGTCCTCTGCAACGAAAGTTTTGTCAGAGTCCCCTTCGGCCTCGTCGGACATCCCAAACGATTGCGACAAGTCACCCACGATCGTTCGAAATGCAGCTTCCGGATCGGCTTCGGCATCGTCGTCATCGGCGACGTAAGTCTTATCCGAATTATTGGCTCCGGCAATTTCCGTGGAATCGACGGTTGCGGCCCCATCGTCGGAGCCACTGCCGTCATCCGAACCGCCCGGAGCTTCAAACTCGTCCGAGACGTACGTCTGCTGGCTTTCGGAAGCGTCGTCGGCGTAACCGCTTTCAAAAGTTGTGTCCGGTCGCTGGGCTTCGTGTGAAATCGAACCTGTCGCTGAACTGGCGGCACCCGGATCTGAAAGTTCACCTACGAAATCATCAGATTGCATCGTCTGATCGATGCCAGAATCAATCTGAGAGGATTCGGGTGACGCAAACTGTTCCTGCGACTCAATCGCACTTTGCTCGAAACCAGAAAGTCCACCACTTACCGAATCAATCAGGGGAGGCTTGGAAACCTCGGTCGCAAGAGTGGCGTGAATTTCGCCAGATCCAGACGCAGAGTCGCTTACGGACAGGCGATGCTGACAATTCGAGCAAACGCCTGACACCAGATCCTCACCGAGAACCTTTTTATTGCAACTCGGACACCTGATCATCAGCCACCTCCACACGTTCCGGCGTCACTCAGCCGGTCGTGCATCCCAATCACTGGAGCTGCCATCTTGACATCCAACCAATGATACTCACTTTGTCACAGTCTACTCATCAACAGGACGCTGCGAGCCTCCGGTTTCCTCCGATTTGTCGTCGAACGGAACGCTTGTACGTTGCCCTCGATTTCAAAATGAGTATCCCGACTTTTCAATGAACTCTATCTTTGTCAGATCGACTGCCGTTACACCACACCGAAACGAGAATCCTGGCGATTTTTTTGAATCTCGGACCATTTGAGCAGTGCGTAATTGCCCTTTATTTTGCCTTTGCTCCAAATTTGCGGAATAGTCGAGCTGCACGGGATAGTCCGTTCGAAACGACTCGAACGGCTGTTTCCTTCACGGACGTGGGGACCGGGATCCCTGCGATCGAGGCTCCGACGAGCATCACAGAGCCAGCGGCCGACGAGTCAGAATCTGCGGGCTCGGAGTGATCACTTGTACGATCGGCATTCTCAGGAACTGCATCGCTGGCGAAATCGCCCTGTGACCAGTCTGTGCATCGACCGTCTCGTGTCTGTTCGACAAAACTATCCGTCAAGACTTCAGCCCGCTTCCAGGCACTACGAGCGGCCATCGAAGACCAGCCTTTCCATCCGGATTCGGCAGGAGTTTCGAAGCTCGCCTGAGCAATCGGCAGTTCGCGAGCTTCCGGCGCTGGAGCGAAGTCCAACGAATTAAAGTCGGAACCAGGAAGTACCATCGAAACAGGTATTTGGGCAGCAGCGCGAATGGCGTCTTCGGCATCCGCTGGGTCATCCCCCATCGGTGCAGGCGACATCTTCTGCTGCCGGATGTTCGATGATGGAGGACGGTCACCGTCATCACTTTCGTCAACGATCTTGCCCTGGCGGACATCAAAGATGTCGAGCAACAATCGTTGACGAGATTCGCCGGGCTCTTGAAGCTGGAATCGGTACTTTCCATCAGGAAGATCGGAAATCAACTTCATCAGGTCGTCAAGAACCTTTTCGTCAAGCGGATATTGCTTGTCGACAGAACCATCCGCTCGCAGAATTTCCAGGTAGACGATACGTTTCGACGCGATCCCGTCTTCGCCGCTGGTAATGTCCAACCGCGCCGTGTCACTTTGGCTTGGAGGCGGAGCGGCGATGCCAACGACATCGATGACGTTGATCTGTTCAGGGAAATGCAAGTAGACAACGGGTGGCGTGACGTCGTACGGGAACGACGCAAGACCTTCACCCGGCACAGGAACCGCAGTGGCGCGAACGGAAATATCCTGGAAGACCACGGTCCCCGGATTGTCGACGTTCCCAGTGGCGGTCAAAACCTTTGGATGAAGCGCCGCATAGTTGGGATCGTGCGAATTGTAAATCGCACTACTGAGATCCGAATTGATGTTCGGTGACGGAACCGGCGGCGGCGATGAGACCCCGATATCTGGAACCGACTCAGTCGGCGTGTTGACGTTCAGGGCCTTCAGGACCACATGCGAATCGTGAGCCACCTGGACATTGATCAGGATCGGAGCAGACTGGTCTTCAGGATTCGGATTGCCGTGATAGGTATGAGTGAAACTGAAGTGTCCGGGGTCGGCGAAGACCTGTGTCGTTGACGTACCATCGCCCCAATACACAGTGATCACGAAATTGTGCTCGCCCGGGCGTCCGAAGTCACCACTCAGAACAACTTCCCCGGTCGCCGAAATTTGAGGTGACTGGATGTTATAAATCAGTGGCAGGGTATTCGTAATGCTTCCCGTTCCCGTTTTGATCACGACATCGTTGGGGACGGTATGCTGCGTTGTATCGGGTGTGGTGTTCGGATCCATACTTCCCAGGACCACCGTATTTGCGGCGGTCAGAGAAACCGTACCAGTACCTGTCAACGAGATGTCGTTGATAACACGGGTGTCGTTGATGACGACATTGTGACCGGCGTTCAACGTGATATTCCCGTTGCCGTTCAGGGCCGAGATGGGCGAATTGACCGTAATGTCGAATGAACCACTCTTTGTGAGCAGAGTGATATCACCGCCCGTGGAATTCGTGATCGGAGCATTCGTTGCCGATTGAGTGGCAGAGACGAGAATCGAACCATTGTTCGTGATCGTGACATTACCAGCCAATCCCCCGTCGTTCGTGATCCCGTTGACGCTCCCGACGGAATCGATCGTCAAAAGCTGGTGCGTGAGGTTATCGACCCGGATATTTCCGGATCCGGTGTTGTGGGCCGCGAAGTGAGAAACCTGTGTCTGCAACGCGTTGCCACTGCCAATCCCCTGTGTCGTCTGAACGACCAGAGAGTTGGTGATCACGTTCACTGTATTGACCGCCGCACCGTTGGTGACACCGCCATGCACGGCCGTCAGCGACACCTGGCCGGTAGGCAATGTCGTCTGAAGAGTCGAATTGAGATTGATGTTCCCATTCGCATTGATCGCCGTGAGCGAAATCTGGTTTGTCGCAGTCGCAACATTGTTAACCGTGATCGTCCCGTTCGTCAGGGAAATCCCCGCAGCCGAATTCGTGTTGACGATTCCGTCAAGCTTCGTCAACCCGGTGCCGGTCGTTTGAGTCAGGTCTGCCGCTGTGATCCCGCCCGTTTCGGTGACATTGTGTGCAGACGTGATCACGACTGACCCAAGCCGAGTAATACCGCCAACGGCTCCCGTGAACAGGACATCGCCAGCGGTTCCAGAATTGATCAGCAGTCGTTCTGCAACGGCCCCAGCGTTCGTGGCATTCAGCGTGCTGGCGAATGTGACATTGGCACCTGTCGAATGACCGCCCGCCGTTGTGTCAATCGACAATTGTCCACCGCTGCCGACCTCTGTCACCCCACGCAAGAACGATACAGCGTCGCCAGTTGTTGTAATTGACCGAGTCCCATTGACTGGCGACGTGATTGTGACGAGCCCTGTACCGTCCTGTGTTAAGCTTCCATCCGAGCTGATGTTGGCGTTAATGGTCAACAGGCCAGCGTTCGTCAACCGTACACCGCCTGCCCCGGTCGTTGTGACCGTGTTGTTGATGACGATCACGTTGGAGGCCAGCGAGATTCCCGTCGCGGTGTTGGTGTTTGTCGTTCCATTCAGAGTCGTCGTCCCGGTTCCCGCCGTCTGCGTCAGGCTGGCAGCCACAATGCCACTCTGTTCGGTCACGCTGTGTGCGTTCGCAATGACAATATCACCGACTCGCATTCCAGATCCGACTGGCCCAGAGAAAAGAATGTCGCCATTTGTTCCAGAATTGACAGTCAGATCCTGCACGCCCGCGCTGATTGCGTCGACCGACGAACCGAACGTCACGTTCGCTCCAGTAACGCTACCGAAAGCGGAATTGAACTCGCCACTTCCAGTCAGCGTCAGGGCCTGCACCGTCACCTGCTGTCCCTGGGTCCGAACCGTCCCGTTCAGCGCCGTTGTCCCGAGATCCACACCACCGCTGATCGCGGTAAGCATTCCGGTGATATTGGTCTGACTGACAGTATGAGTCATCCCGCTCTGGAAGGTAACACTGTCACCCGCGTTCAGGCCAACGGTGACTGTCCCCGTGTTCAGGAAATTGACAAAGTTGGTGATGGAGTCCGTAACGACTGGTCCACCTGATTTTCCGAATGTGACGTTGTACGGCTGGTTAGTTGTCGTCAATGTCGACAGAGTTGTATTCGCCTGGAAGGCAACAGAGCCGGTGGTATCCGAAATCAAGACCGTTCCAGCCTGCAAAGTTCCCTGGAATGTGGTGTTGCCGCTGTTCGTGATCGTCACAGTTCCGAGCGAATCAACGGGTCCTACGAAGACGATGTCGCCGACCGTCCCCGAATTAATGGTCAAGCTTTCAGCATTTGCCCCGGATGTCGCGCCATGCAGCGAGCTTAAGAATGAGACGTTCGCTCCCGTCGCATTTCCAGACACTGTCGTGTCAATGACCAGATTGCCGGCACTGCCGCTGAGCGTCACGCCTGTCGCGAAGCTCACGGTGTCTCCGGTTGTGGTGATGGACAGTGGTTCCGTGATCGTGACCAGACCTGCACCATTCTGTGTCACGGCCCCATCAGACGTGATATTCCCATTGATTGTCAGCAGTCCAGCATTGGTAAATGTCACCACGCCCGAACCGGTGGCTGTCATCGGTGCATTAACAGTGATCGTGTTAGTCGTGACCTGAATTCCAGTGACCGTTGTTGCTGTGACGGCACCGTTGAATGTTGTTTGCCCGCTGCCCGTCATTTGAGTGAAACTGGTAGCGGAGATCCCGGCGGATTCCGTGACATTGTTCGCAGTGACGACGACGATATCCCCCAATTGGGTGTTACCACCAACCGCACCGGTGAACAGGATATTTCCACTGGAATTGAGAGTCAGATCCTGCACTCCGGCATTTGCCGAATTGAGTAACTGATCAAACGTCGTGTTTTGACTGACGACTGTCGTTGAGTTCTCAAGAACGACGTTGTCGTGATACGTCTGGTCACCCGTCGTCGAAACATTCGCGGCGTTAATCCGGGTCGTACCATTGGCATCGGTCGTCAGGAATTGCAACTTCGTCGTGCCAACCGAGTCGACCGCAGCGTCTCCAAACGTTGTCGTTCCTGACGCGTTTACCGTCAACCCCTGCGAGCCAGAAGCCAACGCGTCAACATTGCCATCGAACGAGACATTGGTACCGGTGAGCGTCGTCGTATTACCCAACACGACATTGTCATGGAACGTCTGATCACCCGTCGTCGAAACATTCGCCGCGTTGATCCGAGTCGTCCCGGTAGAATCTGTCGTCAGGAACTGCAGCTTCGTTGTACCAACTGCATCGGCCGCCGCGTCACCAAACGTCGTCGTCCCAGACGCATTAATTGTCAGCCCCTGTGAGCCAGAGGCCAGTGCATTCAAATTGCCGTCGAACGACACGTTGGTGCCATTCAGCGTCGTGGTATTACCCAGGATCACGTTGTCATGGAACGTCTGATCTCCCGTCGTCGAAACATTCGCGGCGTTGATCCGGG
>JBAWWJ010000034.1:0-45179 GCA_037146815.1 Planctomycetota bacterium | reverse complement strand
CCACGAGCATGACGTACATGTGCTTGAAAGGATTGCGAGTCCCGGTCAGCCATTTCAAAACGCCCAGCCTCTCGATCACCAGGAATATGCCGTGAAAGAGGCCCCAGATAACGAATTTTGAGCTGGCATCATGCCAAAGCCCGCACAGGAAAAATACGATGACCAGATTGAGATACGTCCGACGGGCAGAAACTTGATTACCCCCCCAGCGGGATATACAGGTAGTCGCGAAACCAGTTCGAGAGCGAGATATGCCAGCGTCTCCAGAATTCGGTGATCGAGCCAGAGATATACGGGTAATTGAAATTCTCAAGGAATCGGAACCCGAACATCCGCCCCAGTCCAATGGCCATGTCGGAGTAGCCTGAGAAATCGTAGTAGATCTGGATCGTGTAACTGACGATCCCCAACCACGCGAGTTCCGTGGTGAGCTTCCCTGGGGGTATGGCGAAGATCCCATCCGCTGCCACCGCAACGGTATTCGCGACCAGCATCTTCTTTCCCAGGCCGATCACGAATCGACCGATCCCTTCGACAAATTCCTCGAATCGGACGCTTCGGGTCTTCAACTGAGCCGCGATGTCGTGGTAGCGAATGATTGGACCGGCGATCAATTGCGGAAACAACGTAACATACAAGATCACATCCAGCGGGTTCCGCTCAGCGCGATTGGTTCCGCGGTACACATCAACTACGTATGAAATCGCGTGAAATGTAAAGAACGAGATCCCCAACGGGAGTGGGATTGGCCAATCCGCGGGAAATCTCCGAGGGCGCAGCCCGATCAATCCCAGCAGCGAATGCAGCGTCGAAATCGCGAAACTGCAGTACTTGAAAACCGCCAGCAAGGCGAGATTTCCAACGATTGCCATGACGAGCCAGACAAGGGCTCGTCGTGTTCCCTGAGAGCGTTCGATGCCAAGTGCGGCACCGTAATTCAAGAGACATGCGACCACGAGAACTGGAACAAACGTCGGCTCACCGATTCCATAAAACAGTAAGCTCGCGAGCATCAGCAAGAGATTGCGGACACGCTTCGGCAGCGAGAAATTCGCTGCGAGCAGGCAGGGGAGAAAAAGAAAAAGGAAGGCTGGCTCTGTAAAGTTCATGGACGACTCCAGCCGCGACGCCCATTGACGCTTCGTGCGTCTCCTCGTTCGCCGGAGAGCTCGGCAGTGAAGTGTTGTGCTGGCGGCGCGTATTAAATGTACACTACGCACAAGCACACCGCGACGCTGCAATTCACCTACGACCCAAACTGCGTCGGCAAATAGCCTTCGGGGAGTACTGTGGCATCAATTTGCATCGCCCCCCTTGTGCCGAAACACGTTGAAATTGACATATTCCCAGTGCAGGTAAATTTCGGACACGCCGGAAAGCGTCGATTGAGGACCAATCGCAGCCACTCGTCCTTCGTTCAAAACGATGACCTGATCACAGCGGCGAACCGTCGTCATGCGGCCCGGCAGGAATATGACAGTCCGGTCACGACAGATCCGGTCATACGCATCCGCGAGGAGATGCTTGGTGTCTTCATCCAGCGGAACTTTGGGTTCTTCAATGATCAGCAGTGCCGGATTACGAATCATCGCACGGGCAAGCCCCAACCGGAATCGTTGTGAAGCATCCATCGTATCCGCACGATCAGGGACATCAGTCTCGTAGCCGTCATTCAGCGTCACGATGAAATTGTGGGCATGCGTTAACTTGGCTGCTTCAATCGCCTGCTGCAGGGTGTATTCGGTGCGTCCGCCGCGAATGTTGTCCAGAATATTTCCTGGCAGTAGTGGGTCGTCAGCTCCGACAAATACAGCTTCTGCCCGCAACGACTCCAAAGTCGACCACGCAATATCTTCACCATCAAACAGAATACGCCCCTTCTGGGGCTCAATGAATCGCGGCAACAGACTGACGAGTGTTCGACTTTCCATGGGGTCGAGTGAGACGAGTGAATACGTGCGACCTGCGGTCAGCGTCAGATCGAGTTCATCAAGCAGGGTCTTCCCTGCAGGTGTCCGGTAGGAAACAGAATCAAAATGTAGAATTTTGGCGAGAGGCTGCAGAAATCGAGCACCGACCGCCTGGCCAACGGTAGGGATCTTGTCCAGAAACTGATGAATCTTGTCTGCCGCAGCTTTAGACTCATGCAGACTGCTGGAGCGCGATCTAAGTCTGCGAATCCCAGGGACTGCCAGCAAGCTGATGGTCAGGAAGACAAACGCTCCGGTGAACGAGAATTCCGACTGGCGATTCAAGACGTGCGTTGTCAGCAGGAACAGCAGAAACGCCCCCAGTCCGGCGCAAACCGCAATATCGACGATTCTCAAGTAGCGAGCGATCTCGGTCGCTGACGCTTCCTTCGATGCCAGGTTCTGCAGGCGGATCAGATGGCGGGCGAAATGATCGCTTTCCTGCTGGTCAATATTCAACCCGCGAATGAGTCGCGCCGATCGAAAACCTTCGGCCTGCTCGTTCAATTCGGCGGCAGTCTGATCTCCGGCAATCTGCCGCGCCGATTCGGATTCGTGCTCCCGCTTCTCAAGATGGTACCAGACGATTCCCAGAAACAGCACAAACTGGGCTGATAATAGCGGTTCAATCGAAACTGCCACCAGAGCCAAGCAAGCAAGTTCCAGTGAGAACCGGATATCGCTTTCAATGCGATTCTCGGCGTTCTTGCGGAGGTTTTCAATTTGAACCACAAAGATGTCCTTGGCCATGGCCAGGCCACTGCCATCAAGATCCTCCGGCCCCAGTCGCAACGCTTGTCGATGGACGCTGCGACGAATCGGGACAACCGCATTCAAAGCCATGCGATGTGCCGTCTTCCGGAATTGGAACAGTGCTGCACCTCGAGCCAGCACAAGGATCGCTCCAGAAACCAGCAGCACAATTGCCGAGAGAATATTCGATTTCAGCAGGTCAACGGAGCGAAACATTCCTGCCAGAGCGCTACCCCACCAGGCGTCACGTGATCGCCAGACCGAGGGAAGGATTCCCATTTCGTCCTGACTGATTTGAATCGTCATGGATGCTTCCGGTTTGGGGGCGGTCATCGCCGCTTCCGCAGGAGCTACACCCGGTTCCTTGTTTGCCGGAACTTCCTCGGCTTGATCGGCCTCACGCCCCACGGATAAGCCGGTCACTTCACGAAATCGTGGCAGATCTTCACGAGGCAGGCTGATCGACAGTCGTCCTTTATCGACGAGCAATCCCACAAACAGACCAATGTCGAGCAGGAGCAACCACAGCAGGGCGACTGAGACGATCGACCACAGCCAAGCCTGGGCCGACCGCGGAGAAAAGAGATCACGTGAAGTGAACGTATGATCCAGAACGCTGGGAGCTGCTTTCGCCACGATGATCGCCAGTGCGAGAGAGGACGGGTAGGCATCCGTGCGCAAGTCGATCCGTATCCTGTGACGGCACTTCTGTGCATCGACCACTTGAAGTCAGGTCTTCACTGGACCCCAACCTGGCGTTGGTGTTTGCCCAGTCGGAACGCTCGACACGATAGCTACTGTAGCGTCATTCCTCCCCGGTTGGGAATTCTCTATTAAACAATCACCGGAATTCCGACGTTTGCAGGGTTGCCAGGTTCTGAAGACAAAGCATTGCAAACAACATTCCACCGAACGGCTGATGCAGATAGGAGAAAAAGAACACGGCTGCGGCACCACCGGCAAGGACACTGATCTGTGCAGAAGTTCGTACCGGATTACGGAAACCAAGCCATGCCAGCAGTGACTGACAGACCTGTCCTCCGTCGAGCGGATAGACGGGAAGTAGATTCACCAGCCCCCAGAGCAGATTGATCTGGATCAGGTTATAAATGACGATGGCGACAATGGGATGAGGACGTTCTTTGAGCAAGATCGCGACGACAGCCGTTAATCCGAAGAGCCCAAATCCCGCAAATGGACCCGCCAGAGACACCGCGATATCACGCCAGTGCGTCCGATTGTGGTGGCGATTTGAAAACGCCAATCCGCCACACCAGTAAAGCAGGACTTCTGAAGGCCAGCCGAATGCCTCAGCCATAACGGCGTGACCGAGTTCATGGACCAAGATGGAAACGAACAGGCACATGATCCAGAGAAACATTAGATCCGGATGATTCGGACTCCAACTGAATAGTAAGCCCGCGATCCAGAACGACGGGTGTACCCGGATCGGGATCCGAAAGGCAATCATCCGCAGATCAAACGGAGTCGGTTCGATTCCGAACATGGTTCAGAAAGTCTCCAAAATGGCAGCAACAGAATGATGGGACTGTACCGGGAAACGGGTAGCGACGAAACCCTTGCCGCACCGACAGTAGAAACATGTTTAGCGTGGCGTACTTCAAACGGGGGAGCGTTCGGCGGACGGCCGCGAACTCAACTTTCATGATTCCATCAAATCCAGGTGGGCAAAGTTCAGGGGATCGTTCGCTGACCGCATGTTACGTCGAGCGAAATATCGCCGGTTGGATTCACCCTCAGTCAATAGCACGACATCGCCAGCCGTCACCGACTCGGCAGCCGGACAATGCATCAGGTGACACTGGTGTCAGGTGCAACACTTGGCTCGGCGAGCATTTGTGCCCAGTCCGAAGCGGACTTTGTGACCTTCCTGGAAGTAGCGACCGATGCCGCCACCTCCCGCAGCAATTCCAACAATTCAATACATTAATGAGACAAGAACCGGTGAGGGATTGAGAGTAAACTGCTGACGAGTCGGTCGCCAGTCCCAAAGTTCGAACCATGACATCGCGCATCCGTTTCCCTCTTGAGAATCGACCATGCCAATGACCATTTACCCCTACTTGATCGGACCTGTCTCGGTCTTTGACGACGAAAAGTCTGACTTGAAGGAAGAAGCGTTCGTTTGCGGGATGTCAGAAATGATCTCTCGCATGATCGAAAGCAAGGACATTCCCAATGCCTCCCAAGGCTTTGCGATGTCGTTCGGTGATGAACCATTCGATGGCGTAGACGCGGAATTGAATTGGCTCCGAGCCGATGAACCGAATTCCATATTCGGCGGCAATTGGTATTCCGCGACCATCGCCGGACAGGAAATGCAGGGATGGCTGTGCCCGGCACTGTTTTGCTTTTTCCCGGCGGCACCACCCCGACTGTTCGTGCGAGCCGATCCTCTTCCACCGGGCGTCGATCCCATCTGGCACGTTGCCCCCGATGACCCTCGTCCACGACGATTTATGTCAACAGACGACAATTAAGCGATGTATCCCTTTGGGTGTACCGATAAATCAAAGTGGTCAGGGAAATCGCCGGTAAAAGCTGGAGGTAGGTAGCGGATGCAAGAGCCGTACAAACAAGAAGAGCGTACCAGTTTGGCCCCGAGTCATGCGCCGGACCTCGCGAGGGGCAGATGAAGCGTTGACAGGAGGAAGTTCAGGCCAGCCGAGAGGCATAAGCCTGCAACTCAACGAAGTTCGGTGCGTTCGGTTCCGACTTGGATGCCGTCACCTGTTTGTTCGAGACACCGTGGAGCCGCATCTATACATGGCTTCCAATATTGCGACCTGATCCTCGCCGCAGCCGAACGGGCCGCGTGGTTCCGTGGCATGGGCTTCCAGCCCATGCCGACCCCATGCCAAACGACAAGATCCCGGATCATGAACGGGAAAACACTGTCGAGAAGCATGGGATGAGAAGTATGCTGACGACACGGGCTGGAAGCCCGTGCCACGGAATGCCTCACGTAGGCCGCACCGCGCTCTACGCGGGGTGCCCGAAGCCGATGCGCCCCCGTCACCTCGGTCGCCATCCCGGCCAACCCACTCGATCAAAAAACGTGATCGCCCCGCATCGCCATCGTCCGATGCTTGCGACACGGGGACAATCGAGCCTACACTATCCGGCGTTTGCGGACAGATGTCCGTCAGAACGGCCCCACCTTCCTGCTTCCCACCAAGGATCGCCACGATGTCGCATATTTCTCGCCGTCAATTCCTTGAGAACTCGATGTTTGCCACCGCAGCCGCTGCGCTGGCCGGTCAAAATCAGCAATCGGTCTTCGCTCAAGAGGAGAGCGGTGAGAAACTGCGGGTGGCAGTTGTCGGAGTGAATGGGCGCGGTGGTTCCCACATTGATGGGTTTGGCAGTCGCAAGGATTGCGTCATCGCGGCCATTGTCGATGCGGACGAAGTTGTGGGAAACCGTCGAGCCGACGAAATCGAAAAGCGATTCGGGACTCGCCCCACGGTGTATCTCGATATGCGCAAGTGCTTTGAAGACAAGTCGATTCACATTGCCAGTATCGCGACACCAAATCACTGGCACGCACTCTCTGCGATCTGGGCGGTGCAGGCCGGGAAAGACGTCTATGTTGAAAAGCCCGTCAGTCACAATGTGACCGAAGGACGCCGAATCGTCGAAGCAGCCCGCAAATACAAAAAAATTGTGCAGACGGGGACACAAAGCCGTTCCAATCCTGGAATGCGTGCGGCCATCGAATTCATGCATAAGGGGGGGATTGGCGAAGTCAAACTGGCTCGCGGCCTGTGCTATAAGCCCCGCGGTTCGATTGGACCTCGCGGAAATTACGACGTCCCCGCCAGCGTCAATTATGACCTGTGGTCGGGTCCCGCTGCAGTAAATCCTCTCACCCGGCCGAAGTTCCACTATGACTGGCACTGGCAGTGGGACTACGGCAACGGCGATCTCGGCAATCAGGGGATCCACCAGATGGACATCGCCCGCTGGGGTCTGAACGAAATGAGCCTGGGTGAATCGGTGCAGAGCTATGGTGGCCGGTTTGCGTACGTTGATGCAGGTGAAACCGCGAATACGCAGGTCTGTATCCACGAATACAAGAACGGTAAGCGACTGGTCTTCGAAGTGCGTGGTCTGAAGACTGAACCACTGATGGAAGCCAGCGTCGGGGTAATTTTCTATGGCAGTGACGGCTATCTGGTCATGCCGAGTTACAATGGCGGGATGGTCTTCGATAAAAATGGTAAGAAGACGGACAAAGTCTTTGCGGGAGGCGGCGACAGCCATCACTTTGCCAATTGCGTCAAAGCGGTTCGCAGCCGGAAGCATGAAGATCTGAACGCAGATATTCTGGATGGGCATCTTTCCAGTGCTCTTTGCCACGTCGGCAATATCTCGTACCGCCTGGGGACTCCTGTCGCGGCCACGGAGCTCAACACGACTCTCAAAGACGACAAAGAAGCATTGGAAACACTCGACCGATTCCAGCGACATCTGCTCGACAATAAGGTGTCACCAGATTCGACCAAGATCACGGTGGGACCAAAACTGACGCTTGCCGGGACCGAAGAATTCAGCGGGCCTCGAGCAGCAGAAGCCAATAAACTGCTGACGCGTGAATACCGTGCACCCTACATCGTTCCGAAGACGGAAGACCTGTAATCCACTGTCAAAAAGCATCCTCCAGACGCTTGTCTGGAGGATGCGGCGTTGATGTCCAGGATTTCGAAATCGAAAGCACCGTGGATCATCGAAAAACATTGCTGTGCGGACTATTATCCCACCACCACAATTACTTGCCCACCTTTTGCATCAGAAAGCCCTGTCGTGAGCAATCTTTCCGAATCCGTTTCCAGTGCCAAAGCCAAACTCGATGCCCACACGGTCGAAACCGTTCAATGGCACTTTCACCCTTCCACCGGCAGCCCATTCTGGCTGGAAAAAGCCAAGACCTATAAGTTTGACCCGCTGACCGAGGTCAAGTGCTTTGACGATTTGAAGAAGTTCCCGCACTTCGAAGATGAATGGTTGCGAGGCGGTCCGATCAGCCGCTGGATACCGAAAGGTCTGGCAGGCAAGCCGGCTTATGTCTTCGAAACGGGTGGAACGACGGGGATTCCCAAGAGCCGGATGGTGATTGAAGACCACTGGATTGACTACGAAAACTTCAGCGACACACTGCCGGATGAATTCTTTCCTCGTGGCTCGAACTGGCTGATGCTCGGACCCTCGGGGCCTCGACGATTGCGATTGGCGGTTGAACACCTGGCTCAGTACCGCGGCGGGATCTGTTTCTGCGTCGACCTCGACCCGCGCTGGGTTGTGAAATTGCTGAAGAAAGGTGACGTCGCAGGTGCCAAGGCCTATGCGGATCACGTGATCGATCAAGCCGTCACAATTCTGTCGGCAGGTCACGACATTAAGTGTGCATTCGCAACTCCTAAGCTGCTCGAAGCTTTGGCCCTCAAGCTGATGGACAAGGGGACGAGCATCGAAGAATCGGGCATCACCGGGATCTTCGCCGGGGGAACCGAATTCACGCCACAATGGTACCGATTCTGCCGCGAAGAATTGCTCGGCCCGAACATCTACATCACCCCGACCTATGGCAACACGCTGATGGGGTTGGCCTGTGGCAAGCCGTTTGACCCCGCCGACAACTACAAGATCACCTACTTTGCTCCGCAACCGCGAGCCGTGATCGAGACCGTTGAATTCAACGACTATGATCAGCTTGTCGGCTACGGCAAGACTGGCCGCGTGAAGCTTTATACCCTCACCAAGGAACTGTTCATTCCCGGCTTCATGGAACGTGACGAAGGGGAACGCGAACTGCCGCACGAAAAGTATCCGTGGGACGGAATCAGTGGAACCCGGCCATTCCACGAATTTGCTTCCACGACGACTGTCGGCGTTTACTAAGTCGTCACGATTTTTTTGGGCCGGAAATTCGGTCCATCATTCGCGAATCGCAACGACCTGTCTCCACCGGCCTGAGTCCGGTGGTGATGGGTTACCGGTTTACCAGCAGATACTGAGCGTCACCTGACGACGCATAACACGATAAGGACGAAAGATGCTTGAGATTCCCGTCATCCGCTGGGGCAAGCCGTACGAGTCGATGGAGAAGACCCCGGTTGTTCATTTTGAAACCGGTGAAACACTTGCCAACGTCAATCAGGCCAATGGCGGCCTGATCAAGATGGATATGCGGAAGGCCGCCAAGGCTCGTGAAATCCTGCGCCAGTTTACTATCGAGCAACTGTGCGAGATGTGCGTCAAGGCAGCGGATCTGTACCTCAATGCAACCCTTCCCTTGGGGAATGGAACTCAGAATCCACAGGAATTCTGCCGGATCCAGTCCGCAACGACCGGACTGCCCGAGAACATGTGTGCCGCGAACATGCGGAAGAACGCCTATGTTCTGCAGCACATGAAGGAAGTTCTGGAAGCACTGACTCGCGGGTTGCCGTTTGACATCCTGACCAACGGCTACGGCATGGAAAGCCGTGGCATTATGGTCAGCTATCAGGCTCAAACCTCGGTATTGGGGATGGTTCTCCCGTCGAATTCTCCAGGCGTGCACACACTCTGGATGCCTGTCATTCCGCTGCAGATTGGTCTGGTCCTGAAGCCAGGTTCTCAGGAACTGTGGACGCCGTACCGCATGTACGAAGCCTTTGCCCAGGCCGGTGTGCCACGTGAAGTCTTCTGTCTATATCCGGGGGGCTTCGATTGCGGCGGGGCCGTGATGGAAACCTGCGAACGCGCCATGATCTTCGGCGGAGCCCAGACGATCGAGCGTTATCATGGCAATCCACGCGTGCAGGCCCACGGTCCTGGATTCTCCAAGATCCTGCTTGGCGACGACATGGTCGATGACTGGGAAAAGTACATTGATCTGATGGCAGACAGCATCTTCCTGAATAGCGGTCGCTCGTGCATCAGTGCGTCTGGGGTCTGGGCGAGCCGTCATACCGAGGCGATTGCCGATGCTCTCGCCAAGCGGTTGGGACCGATCGCACCGCGGCCAATGAACGATCCAGCGGCATCGCTGGCGGCGTTTACTGTTCCAGGGGCCGCGAAGGCGATTAATGCTCAGATCGAAGAGTTGCTGAAGGTTCCCGGCGTCACGGAAGTCAGTGCCAGGTATCGCAATGGCGATCGGCATATTCCGCACGAGCGATACGACTTTCTGCGTCCAACGATTGTTCACTGTACCAGCAGCGAACCTGCCATTGCCAACACAGAATACATGTTCCCGTTCGCGTCGGTTGTTCAGTGCCCGCAGAACGAAATGATCAAGAAGATCGGTTCCACACTCGTCGGCACCTGCCTGACGAAAGATCCCAAATGGTCACGTGAACTGGTTGATGCCACGAACATTGACCGGTTAAACATCGGAGAAGTCCGAACGAACCAACTGCACTGGATGCAGCCACACGAAGGAAACATTATCGACTTCCTGTTCCGGGCACGTGCGTTCCAGAACAGTCCTCCTCCAGCCCACTGAGTAGTGTTCCAGAAGCCCGTCGCGTCGGTGTGGCAACGCCCCATGCTGACGCTACAGGGCGACCTGGAATATCGATGTCAGTCCTTTTGAACGAACGGAAAATGATGCGTTGGCTTCTTTCACTCGTTACGTTCACAGGTCTAGCGATGAACGTAAACGCCGCGACGTTTGTCTATGTCTCGATGGGGCCGGAACAGAAGATCCAGATCTACCGGCAGGACGATGCCGGAGGATTGACGGCCGTCGACAGTGTCGCGGTGCCGGGCGCGCCCGGTTCGCTGACGACTGATCCCAAGCGTCGATTCCTGTATGCATCGCTTCGCACGACCAGCCAGTTAGCGAGTTTTCAGATTGACCCGGCTTCGGGAAAACTGACGCTTATCGGAACTGCGGATCTTGTGAAGGGAGACAACGCCGCGTTTGTAGGAACGGACCAAACCGGCCGATGGCTGCTCAGTGCTTCCTATTCGGGTGGCAACGTGGTCGTTTATCGGCTGCGCGATGATGGTTCCATCGAATCCCCCGCCGTTCAAACCGTGACGACAGCCAAAACAGCTCACAGTGTCACCATCGATCGTGCAAACAAACTGGTTCTGGTCCCACATGTCGCCCCGAACGCGATTTTTCAGTTCAAATTCGACGATGCCACAGGAAAGCTGACCGAAGTTGGCAAGGTGGCGGGCGGGACGGAAAAAGCAGGGCCGCGACATCTGGCGCTGCATCCAAAACAGGAATTTGCATATTCCTCGGACGAACAGGGTAGCAGCATCACCTGTTATCGCCTGGACGCTTCTCGCGGGTTGACCGCGATTCAAACGGTGTCGACACTTCCCGCGGACTTCAAAGGGAGCAATTCAACGGCCGAGGTCAAAGTGCACCCCAATGGGAAATTCGTCTGGGTCTCCAACCGCGGGCACGACAGCCTGGCAGGATTTGCCATTAATTCCGCGACGGGTCGCGTTTCGGTGATCGGCCAGACACCGACTGAGAAGACACCACGATCCTTTGAAATTGATCCCAGTGGACGGTTTATGTTCGGTGCCGGTGAGGGTTCTGGAAAGCTGGCCGTTTTCAAAGTTGATACCGCAACAGGCCAACTC
Source organism: Planctomycetota bacterium (assembly GCA_037146815.1). Taxonomy (GTDB): domain Bacteria; phylum Planctomycetota; class Planctomycetia; order Planctomycetales; family Planctomycetaceae; genus Schlesneria. The sequence continues at coordinate 33,843 of JBAWWJ010000034.1, read as the reverse complement.
GAACGGATCCACACGTACGACGTCGGCAAGAGTCTCAGTTGGGTCATGGCTGTAGAAACATCATCCCGTTGACCATCAACGTGGGGCAGGTTTCCAAACTCCCTGCGTCCCATCACCTCAGGAGAAGTAAAAATGTCCTTGATTTCCCGACGTGAATTCCTCGGTGCCACGGTTGCAGGAACGATGGCATTGGGAGCAATGGGGCTGCCCCGTGTTGCCTTCGCCAAAGAGCGAAAAGGGGCCGATATGCGGTTCGGCCTGGTCACGTATCAATGGGGGAAGGATTGGGACCTGCCAACATTGATTGCAAACTGCAGCAAAGCCGGAGCCTTGGGGGTTGAATTGCGGACGACACACAAGCACGGTGTTGAGCCGACACTTACGGAAGCCCAGCGAGCCGATGTCCGGAAGCGTTTTGCGGATAGCAACGTCACCTGCGTCGGGATCGGCAGTAATGAACGCTATGACAGTCCAGATCCAGCAACGCTGAAGAAGGCGATCGAAGCGACCAAGGCGTTTGTGACCCTCAGTCATGACATCGGTGGGACCGGAGTCAAAGTCAAACCCGACTCGTTCCAGAAGGATGTCCCGCGCGAGAAAACGATCGAACAGATCGGCAAGGCATTGAACGAAGTCGCTGAATTCGCCAGCGGATTCGGCCAGCAGATCCGCCTGGAAGTTCACGGACAGTGCTGTCAATTGCCGACCATCAAGTCAATCATGGATGTCGCCAGCAACCCCAACGTGGCCGTTTGCTGGAACTCCAATCCGCAGGACCTGGAAGAACCCGGGCTGGAACACAATTTCAATCTGGTTAAGGGACGCTTTGGGGACACGGTGCATATCCACCGGTTGGATTCAAAAACATACCCGCATCAGCAATTGCTGGATCTGTATGTGAAAATGGATTACTCGGGCTGGTTGATGCTCGAGGAAGGGGAAGTTCCTAAAGATCCGGCTGCGGAACTGCTGGTTCAGCGAAAGCTGTTTGATGCGATGCTGGAAACTTCGCGTGCCAAGTTCGGTTAGGCGTTCTTTTCATCGAACCCGCAGTTACGGCGAAGATTGACGTCGGCACGCAGGTGGTCGAAAACGATGACGCGTCGAATTCTATGGAGTTGGTGGATCATTCTACTGGTGCTGACTGGTAGCACCGGTACGATCGACGCGGTCGACGCCCGTCCTTCGTATAACGGCATGACAACTTGAAGCCCCCCTTGCCAAGAAGAAAGCATGCCACGACACTTGCCCCCAACCAGACCACCGTCACAACGACAGTCCTGTAAAACCCCGGCACCCCTGAGTAGAGGCGACTCGCATCTGCCAAGGCGAAAGCAAAAACAACGATGGCGGCTATGAGGGCGTAAAACAGCCAGCCGCAAAGCTTGAGTATCTTCGTGATCATCGAATGTTTCTCCGAAGTCGGATTCGAGACAAGTTGACCGTGCATCTTCGTCAACGATGAAGTGAGGCCACATTTCCCAATTCTCCGAGCGAGTTTTGGTTTCATGGCTTCGGACCGATGTCCCATAGCTTCACCGTCTTGTCCGAACCGGCCGATGCGAGATGCTGACCGTCAGGGCTAAATACTATGCATCTGACGCCATCAGAATGACCATTCAACGTGCGGACCTCACCCCCAGTGGTGGCGTCCCACAACTTCACCTCGCCGGACTTTCGATCGCTGGCAGATGCAAGACACTTCCCGTCTGGGCTAAAAGTTACGCTCACGACCCCGCCGGTATGTCCCTTAACTCGTAGCACTTCCCGTCCGCTTGTCGTGTCCCAGATCTTAACCTCTGGATCCCCCCAACTGACCGATGCCAACCGCTTTCCGTCAGGGCTGAATGATACGCAACTGACCGAAGTGCGGTGGGCTTGCCAGGCCAGTACCTCCACGCCGTTTGTCGTGTCACGGACGCACACACGTGCATCGTCGCGGGCCAGTGCCAGGTGTTTTCCGTCCGGGCTAAACGCCAAGTTCCAAATCGGGAGATGATAACCCTGAAGCAAAAGATCATAGCCTTGGAACGAAAGCAATTCCTGGCCACGTTGTGAGTCCCAGATCTTCACTGTTCCCTTGAAACTCGCTGATGCCAGACGATTTCCATCAGGACTGAAAACCACGCACTGAACCTGTTTGTGCCCATTCAATGTGAATACTTCTTGACCACTCGTCGTGTCCCACATTTTAATAGCGTCGAAACCGGCCGAGGCGAGTCGCTTTCCATCCGGGCTCAATGAAACACTGGTCACTCCACTGGCATGCCCAACCAATTTGTGCAACTCACGACCGCTGATTGCATCCCAGATCCTCAGCGAATGATCCGAACTAGCCGACACCAAGTGCTTCCCATCCGGGCTGAACGCCACCTTTCTCACAACGGATGTGTGCCCTTTCAGCACGAGTGCTACTTGCCCCGTTACCGTTTCGACTGGAACTGCGGAATCCGCTTGGCCGCGATCTTCGACAGTGCGAGTATTCCCATCCGGTCTGTCTGCGTACGGACTTTCCGTAGCGGAGACTGTGAAAACGGCGGCGATGGAAGCGAATCCTGCAAACCACGCAACGAAGTAATTCGAATGTGGATGGTATGCAGTGAAGTGTTTCACAAACGGACCTTGTTCTCTTGGTGACAATGCGATGACTCTCGGACCAATCCCATCCGCGGGCATGCCTATTCCTTGTCATCAATCGGCTTTCGCATGTACTTCGTGGCTGATGATGTGAATAGCGTTTTCCAGTCGCTTTCGACAAGTTCCCGCAGCTTGCCACTTGGGGCGCTCAAAACCTGAAAGCATTTTTCCGGTTCCACGAAATCCAGTTTGTGCTGAGCAAGAAACCGACGCACTGACTTTTCGTCAACGGGGAACACATGCAATTCGTTGCCGTGCAACTCGACTCTCGCAAACAGATTGAGTGGATGCAACAGTATTGGCAAGCCACCTTCGCCCTCATCCTCGTGACCATCGCACCCCAGCTTTGCATTCACGTAGTAGTTGTCGCCGATTGTCATGACGGTGATGTCCAACTCTTTCTTGCCGACGGTGGCAATGTACCGTCGACTCGCCATTGACCACGATTTGCGGCGGCCCATGCCCTTGCTCCGGGGTGCGGGTCCATGTGCCGGATAGATCCAGTACGTCCGTTGGCTCGCCGATCAGAGGGTAAACTGACGTCGTGCATCCCACGTTTAACAGCACGGAGATGCCAATCGCGAGGGCAACAAAAGGTCTTGACGACATGTTCGAAGTCCAGTTCAGAAGTTCAAAGCTCCAACTCGCGTTTCGGTGTGCTTGGCGGTAGCGGGAGATTTCGTCGATCAGGAGAGATCAGAAATCCTTAAGAGAGTCTTCTTGAGTCGGTGGCAGCGGCAATTCGTGTGAATCGTCATCGTTGCGGGGTGACGCCCTTGCGAACGCGATCTGGGTAAACTGCATCCCAATACTCATTAATGAACCGGGAGCGCTCGGCCTCCGCCGCACGACGCGCTCGCAATTGCTCGGCTTCAACGCGTAATCGCTGAGCTTCCGCGTCGATTGCTTCTTGTACTTCAATGATTTGTGTTGTGGCCTGTCGACAAGCCTGAGTGCCGGGATAGTCGTCGACAATGTTGGCGAGTTCCTGTCGTAATTGTGAATTTGACTTCTCATTACCGAAGCGACGCCGTGCCTCGCTCAGACGCTGACTTGCGAGTTGTTCCAGAATCTCTGGAGTGAGTAAACCCGTTTGTTCGGCGTCCTCGCGAAAACGGCGGTTGGAATGAGCCCTCAGATAACGCCTCGCGACCGCGGCTGCTTCCGTCTCTGCGTACGCTTTATTGAGTTCGATGAGTTGTGTGAGTTGCGATTCGGACAGCTCTTCGTCGACCGTTTTCAATTGCAAGCTTTCCAGCCGAGCCTTCGCTTCGGCCGCGCGCGAGGCCGTACGCGACATGGACTGCCGTTCCGCTTCAGCGGCGCGCATCAACCTGTTGTGTTCGTTCAAAAGCTCGGCGGCCAATTGCCCCTTCGCGGTCATCACAAAAATCCGGCTAAAGGAATCCAACTCAATGCGCTGTGAATCTGTCAGCGGTTGTTGTAACGAGCCGGATGTCCCCAACAGTTCCCAGTATTGGGCTGCTCGGGTTTCACGTACCTGGACAAATTGCCTAATACGATCGGCCGCGATTTGCGATTCCAGTGAATCATTACTTCCACCACCAAGCTGTTTGTTGATTTCTTCAATCTTCGCTCGTTGTCGATCGTCTTCTTGCTGGGCCTCAATCAATTGATGCTGTTGATCAATGATGGACTGTTGAACGGGCGGCGCACCGAAAACCGTCGAGATCGTAACAGTCACACAGAATAACGTGGCCAAACCAATAAAACGCATGATGAACTCCTTGCAGAACTGGATTTGCCACGACACTAAGGCCGTGATCAGCTCACGGCGAGTCTTGTCGATGGGGTGGTTCCGAGACATGATCGCGCTACAACACTTTCTCCAATTCACCGGCCCAACATCGCCCTGATCAACAAGTAGACGATCGGTAGCGAGTCATGATTTGTGCCAGGGATGGGAGGTGTAATTTTGCCGGTACGATCCTCGACGACTGTGGGGCTGATCTGAACTGTGTGGTCCGCGCTGGCCCACGCCAGCCACTTCCCGTCCGGACCAAACACGACGCTCCGCACTCGGTCGGTGTGCCCGTTAATTACCGATGTCACCCGGCCGCTCGTCACGTCCCAGATTTTCACCGTTCCATCAGCGCTGGCCGTCGCCAACAGCTTACCATCCGGGCTCAACATCACACTCCGAACCGCAGCGACATGCCCTTCCAACGTACATGAGAGTTGGCCAGTGGTGGCATCCCAGATCTTCACAGTCTTGTCATCGCTTGCCGATGCCAACTGCTTTCCGTCTGGACGAAAGGCGACACTTTTGACGGGGCCGGTATGTCCACTGAGCGTAAGAATCTGCTCACCGGTAGTCGCGTTCCACACCTTGAGTGTTTTGTCATTGCTTGCCGATGCCAAATACTTCCCATCCGGACTGTACGCCACGCAACAGATCGCGGCGCGGTGCCCCGTCAGTGTCAGTGTGTTCTGGCCATTAGAAGCGTCCCAAGCCTTGATTTGCCCGGGCTGCCCGAAGACTCCGCTGGCCGACGCCAGCCATTTCCCATCCGGGCTGAAGGCGACGCTTGTGACGAACGCAGTGTGTCCCTCCAACGTCAACAGGACCTGATGCGTCGCGGCGTCCCACAACTTCACGGTTTTGTCGTCGCTGGCTGAAGCAATCCACTTTCCATCTGGGCTGAAAGCAACACATGTGACAGGAGCCGTATGCTCTGTGAATGTCAGGATCTCCTTTCCGGTCGCGCTGTCCCACAATTTCACCGTATGGTCCCAGCTGCCGGAAGCCAACTGTGTTCCATTCGAGTTGCAGGCGACGCTCACCACCGCATTGGTATGTCCTTGCAGTTTGAAATGCGGATGTGCCACCCCCTTCGCTTCGAACGACGGTGACTTCTTTCCGTCTGCAACCACGGAGTCCGGTTGCTCCAGAATTGGTTCCGACTGGATCACAGGTTCCTCGGCTGCAATCAACGGGTTTCCAGACATCACGGAAACCGTAATAGCTCCCACGACGGCAGCCCATCGCGGCTTCAAGGCAATGTTGCGAATCATTGATAACACGTTTTGGGTGACATGCTTCACGATGGTCTCCTTCTGTCGGTTCAACACTTACCAAGAAGAGTAGTGGTTGGTGGTTATTGCCGATTCTCAGTTCAACGGTCGCTTTCGTTGAGCCAGGACTTCACGGATCAATTGCTCTTCGGCCCCGAGTCGGACTGCGATGGCTTTATTCAGATAATAGGCGATTTCGCTGCGGGCTCCTGCCTCGACTTTCAGACGAACTTCGTTTTCCATCGCCGAAGTTGAGACCACCATTGCGTAGCGTGCCGACAGACGGTTAGCCGGCGTACTTATGCATTCTGCCTTCGCTTCGGCAAGGTCAGCGTCTGCCTGTAATGCAGTTGCCTCAGTGAATCTCAAGTCGACGGTGGGATGACTCATGATAGTCTGGAATTGTCGAATGACGTCCGCACGCTTTATCAGGGCCGCGAGTCGGCCGGCTCGAATCAATGTCAGTCGTTCTTCGAGTTCTTTAACTGACGCGCGTTCCATTCTTGTGAAAAACGCTTCGTCTGGTTGCCCGATTGCTTCCAGCGTTTTCGAGACGCCGTCCCCCTTCAGCAATTCCAATATCGTTTGTTCGTGAGTGGATGTCGGTTCAGTGGACTCAACCTCAGTGGACTTCACCGCTCGCTGGGCCAGAATCTCACACACCAATCGCTCTTCGGCATGCATTCGGGCCGCGACGACCGAATAGAAGGCAACGGATTCACCGCCACGCGCTCCCGCTTCGCGCTTTGCACGAACCTCGGTTTCAAACCTCGCAGTCGATGCTACCAGCGCGTGGAGCGACGACAATCGGATCGCCGGGGTATTGATGTAATCGATCTTGGCTTGGTTGAACTCCGAACCCGCCTGCAACTCATCGGTGACCGTTTCAGTCGGGAAATCCCCACGGAAACCGTGATTCCGTGCAATTGCGTTCAATCGCTTGAGCAGTGCTGCGATTCGGCACGCTTGGACGTGCATCAGCCGTGTTTGAAGCTCCTTGAGTGATACGTGTTCCATGTCTTCAAAAAAGTCGCCGTCTGGCTTGCCGAACGATTCCAGTGCTTCCTCCACACCATTCTCTTTCGTCAACAAGTCCAGGATCGCTTGTCCGCGACTCGGTGTCGGTTCAGCCAACTCCCCGCGTGGTGACTTGGCCACTCGTTCGGCCAGATGTTCACGCACCAGTTGCTCTTCAGCCTTCAACCGGGCCGCGACGGCTCCATAAAAATCAACTTCGTCGCCACCTCGAGCTCCAGCGTCGCGTATTGCGCGAACTCCGGCTTCCAACCTTGTTGTTGCCGCCACCCATGATTTGAGTGCTGCGAGTCGCGATGCCGGAGTCTTGCCGTAATCCAATTCCGCAAGAGCCAAGTCGATCTGAGTCTCAGTCAAGCTATTCAGAGGCAACACCCCGCGCCCGTAAGATGCCCGCGAAGCCTCCAAAGCATTCCGTAGCGCCGCCAGTCGCCCTGCTTGAACGAGGGAAAGCCGGGCTTTGACTTCTTTGAGTGGTACGTGTTCCAGGCTTTTGACCAAAGCCTCATCGGGCCTTCCAATCGCTTCCAAAGTCGCCGCATCGTCCTGCACCGGAGCGGGCTGCAAGTCTTCTGCTTCATCGGTGGGCGCTTCGGTCAATTCCGTTTTCGTAGGAATTGGGCTCGCTGGAGATCCTGGAGCAACCACTGGTGCCGTTTGATTGACTGGGGCTGGGTCCGTCACCTCTGCTCTACCAGCCATTGGATTTGATCGTCCGCACCCCACGATTACAACGAACAAAATGCAAACGATTCGTGGCATGTTGCACGTTCCCGAAACAGCAGAACTGAAACCGTGACCGAGCCATGCTCAGTCGTCAAATCCTAATGTACCATCCTATGCACTTTTCACCACAAGGGTTACAGCCATCAAGCAACGCGGAAATTTCCGTCCGGGTGGCTTACACGCGGAATGCGATGGGCATGAGGGACGCTTAGGAACGTTTCAAATTCCGTCAGTCCACGTCTTCTGAGGCGTCAAAGCGAGCTCAGACAAACGCAAAAAAACATCGATTCTCACGGTTTCTTAAAAAAATCGGGAAAACTGGCAGGTTTCCGAAAAACGAGCGCCCGGTTCGGGCCAAATTCTGGCCTAATCTCATGGCGGAGTCTCGACACCGTCTCGCGTGCATATGTGTCATTCACCGAGGAAATGCGAACAGGACATGAAAGCGTCCAACGACGGCAACGCAGTCCCCGATCTCGAACAATTCCGCAGCTGCCTGAAGCTGCTGGCGGATCTGCATCTGAACCCAAGGCTGCGCGTCAAGGAAGACTCTTCCGACATCGTGCAGCAGGCGATGCTGGAAGCTCATCGCGATTTCCACGGTTATCGCGGGCAGACGGATGCCGAATTGCGGGGCTGGTTGAAGATGATCCTGACGAACAACCTGATCAGCCTGACGCGACGCTACGCCGCACAGAAAAAGAACATCATTCTCTGCCCTGCGAGCAACATCTTCTGGCAGGGACAATTGCGACTGTTTCGTTTGAGAGGTGCCACCACCTCGGCCGTCGCAGCAATTACGGACGGTTACGTCTGGGTAATCGTTCACAGTTTTCGCCACGGAACCCACGATGACGACTGCTTTGCTTTGTGGATATCCTCTTTTGATTGTTCTCGTGTCACTGACCGCTCCAGCCATTCGGCAATGGTGGCAGGTGTCATCCGAGGCCGGTTATTCCTTGCTCAAGTCAATACTCACGGCCGCGTTTCGAGTCGCCTTGTTTTATGTCTGTCTCATTCCCGCAGGCTACATCGTTCTCCTTTACTTGATGCAGGGATCGAACGCCCCGCTTGCCATGCTGTTTATTCCCGAGTGGGTTGAAATCGTCATCGTGTCGGTCGCCATCACGATGCAATGGACTTTGCCGTGGTGTGTGAAGGCTGCTGTTGTTGGGTGTCGAGAGATTCAGGAGGTTTACGCCGCCGAACGAGTGCTGTTGAGTCATTTACAAACCGATTCCGAGCCGCTGCTGAAGTTCGCCTCGCAAGTCGTGAGAACAACTCTGGCAAATACCGTCGGCAGGGAGTCTGTGCAGTACGCGTTGGCCAAGATTGATACCGACTGCGTGAAGCTCGTTGGCCCGAAAATGTGGACTGTCTGGGACCGTAAATGTGTGGGATGCCAATACGGGCCAGGAACTCCTTGCCAAAAGGGAGCAAGGTAGAAACATTGAAAGCGTGGCGTTCAGCCCCGAAGGTCAACGCATCGTCACTGGTGGTAATTACGGGGGAAAGATATGGAATGCGTCGAGGGGCCAGGTACTCCTTGACCAGAAGGGGCAAACGAGTGGCGTGCGTGGTGTGCAGTGGAGCCCCGACGGCCGAAGCTTCGTCACCGTCGGTTTGGACGGGACGGCAACGGGAAAGAATCTTTTTACATTCAAGGGACATACCAAGCACCTGGACAGCGTGGCGTGGAGCCCCGATGGCAAACACATCGTCACCGGCAGTTTTGACAATACGGCAAAGGTGTGGGATGCTGAGATTGGCCAGGAAGTTCCCACCCGTTACGGCATTCACAGGAATCTGGTGTCCAGCGTCGCGTTTAGTCCAGACGGCCATCGAATCGTCACTGGTGTCGCTGGCCAAAACGCCACGGCAAGGCTGTGGGATGTTGCCACGGACAGGGAACTGCTCGTCCTCGCCGGACATACTGAACCGGTGACCAGAGTGGCATTCAGCGACGACGGCCAAATGATCTTCGCCTGGGATCAGCAGAAGAATCTACTCGCGTGGTCTGTCGCCAGTGGCGAGCCGGTCGCCCCGGTTGATCCACCGCCCGAACCGCTTCCTGGTCCGGCACGTTCACAAGACGGCCTTCATCACGCCGTCCCTGAAGGCAATAACGTCGTCGTCAGCGACACGAGCCCGTTACCGGAAAACGCCTGGCCATTCCCCAATCGAGTCCAACGGATCCGCTATCACGCTGACAGAGCCACGTTAGCGAATCAGCAGAATCAGAATTTTGCAGCCAAGTTTCATCTGCAGCAAGTGAAACTTGCTGAGACCGAGTTGCTTCAAGAGTAGAGATATCAAGCCTTGCGTCTGGGAGCACCAACCGAAAGACACGACCGAATGACTCACTTACTCCCAACTCGCCTATGGTACTAACCAGCTGTGACCGATTCGGTATCCAGTCGCCATGCCACTGCAGGCGAGTGGTTGGCGATGACTTCTGCATATTTGATGCGGCTTTCATCGGAACCGAACAGACTGAGCAGAATGTCGCGTCCGCCAATTCGGACACGAGCCTGGCCACTCTGAGGATGAAGGAGATACGACGGCAGATGGTCCTTTTTCCGGGCCATCTGCGGGAGTCCCTTCAATTGTGGAAACAATTCCACGTTTGAAACAGGCTTTTCGCCGCACTGCCGCACGTCGACAGGTAACGTAACTCGTTCCAGTGCAATACATTGCCCAAGACAGGAATCGAACCTGCACGGGTGTTACCCCACTAGGCCCTCAACCCGGCACCTCGATGAGTAAAGAGAATGGTTCATAATGGGTTGTGCACGGGGATGGAACCATGTGACTGGCGACGCTGCTTGGCTTTTCGTCCCATCAGCTTCAATCTCCTCGGTCACGGCATTGTCACCAGTAGCGTTGACCCTCGGTTTCCGGTCGCTGATACTGCAGGGTATTCACATTTGGAACCCTCAAAATCTGGGAGAGCCCATGCCCCAATCACCCATCAGCACCGAAGTCTCACACGCGAGATTTCCAGTCGTTTTACTACACAGAATTGCTACACTCATTCTTGTCGCGTTTTCGCTGGGATTGTCAATTCACCCGACAAAACAAGCACATTCCGCAGGTGAAACTCGTGTACCAAACATCGTGCTGATCTATGCGGATGATCTGGGCTACGGCGATGTCGGCTGTTACGGTGCATCCGACATCAAGACTCCGCACATTGATGGTTTGGCACGTGCCGGAGCGAAATTGACGAGTTTCTACGTGGCTCAGCCCGTTTGCACGGCGTCACGAGCTGCTCTGATGACGGGGTGTTATTCGAACCGGGTGGGAATGAGTGGTGCCTTGAACCACACCAGCCGGACGGGAATCCATACCGACGAAGTTCTGCTGAGCAATCTCTTTCAAGAGCGAGGCTACGCCACTGCGATTTACGGAAAATGGCACCTGGGGCACCAGCCACCGTTTCTACCAACTCGGCGGGGGTTCGATGAATGGATGGGGCTGCCGTATTCAAACGACAATGGACCACTGCATCCTGTCACGCGCGGGATTCCGGCTCTTCCCTGGTATCACAACGAAAAGGTGATCAAACTCGATCCTGACCAGGCAAGTTTCACGCGGCGGATTACGGAGCACGCTTCACGTTTCATTGAGCGGAACAAGGATCGTTCGTTCTTTCTGTACTTGCCCCACATCATGCCTCACGTCCCGATCTTCGCGTCCGAAAAGTTTCGCAGCGGCAGTCGGCGCGGAATTTACGGCGATGTCGTTCAGGAACTCGACTGGTCGGTTGGTGAAACGCTTGCCGCATTGACAAGAGCAGGTGTGGCTGACCGGACGATCGTGATCTTTTCATCAGACAACGGACCGTTTCTTTCCTACGGCGACCATGCCGGTTCGGCCGGTCCACTGCGCGAAGGAAAGTTGACGACTTTCGAAGGGGGTGTTCGAGTCCCTTGCCTGATTCGGTGGCCGGGCAAAATTGCGGCCGGTCGTGTGATCGACGAGATCGTTTCGACAATGGACCTGTATCCCACGTTCGCTCGTTTGATCGGAGCGACGCCACCTCAGGTCAAACGCGACGGAATCGATGTTTTGCCGCTGTTGACGGGGGCTGTCGGAGCGAAAGGGCGAGAATCGTTCTGGTATTATTCTGGCGAGGAATTACATGCCGTCCGGAAAGGGGATTGGAAACTGCACGTCCCTCACGAGTACCTAACCGTCGCTGCAGAACCCGGGCGTCATGGAAAGCCTTCAAACTTCGCCAACTTGAAACCCGAATCGATCGAGTTGTCAGGAATCCGCGGGATTGCCAGTCGTCACGGTTATCGCGTGGAGAAGTTGGAACTTTCTCTGTTCAACCTGCGGACGGACGTTGGCGAGCGAAACAATGCTGCTGACCAACATCCTGAAGTCGTCAAACAATTGCTGGCCGAGGTGGCAGCCGCTCGCACAGATCTGGGTGATCGCATCACCAACACGCGTCCCACGCATGCTCGTCGTTCTGGCGAGGTTCGCGAATAGTCGTTTCGCAGGACGATTCATTTCCTGAGCGAAACCCATTGCGTCAGCGGAGAGGCATCTCTTTTCGACATTGCTGACGCTGCGGTCTGCATCCAAAGTATTCGTCTGAGATACAGGCGGTAAAAATAGTTGCCGACATCGCCGGCGCGTGATAGAAAGACTTTGGAACAAGTCGTTTTGTCTCAGTCGCAATTGAGCTAACCTTGGGGGGGCTTTTCCATGACATTCGGGATGGAATCGTTCTGGGTTGGAATTGGCGTCAGCCTCTTGATGGCAACGCTGTTGCCGTGTTTCATTTTCCTGATCACTTACAACCCGAATTCGCCAGCGGACAGGCGTGTCGGAATCGTCATTGGTCGAATTGCAGTTGCATTCGTGTTGATCTGCTTATTCGCCCAATCGTACTTTCTTGCGATGTGCCCCCTCGCTTTGGCCGTTCTCACTTCCACATTGGAACTCAAAGGGGTTTCCGTACCGACGGCGCGACGCTGGATTGTCGTTACCAGCGTCGCGGCTTTTATCTGCGTTGCTGGATCATGGGGCGAGATACTGTGGGGACTGCAATCGAAGTTGAATCAGGTCCCGATGATTTCGTTGACCGAACGTCTGGAATATGAAGTTCCCTATCGAACTGCTGAATTGTATCCGGTGCACCTCTTAGGGTGGCCGCTTCAGTCCATAAGTCCAGATTGCGATCGAACGAGCCCTGCGTCGCTTGAAACCGCAGATGGGACTCGTGCGGATGGATGGACGACTGCCGAAGTGGGATTTTTTGGAACCAGTCAGCAAAGCAACGCGGTTCAGAATTTTGAAACTTTGAGCACCTTACTTCGGACGCATCGAAGTATGGAGTTTCAATTTCGAACGGCAGCGGGCTTTGGTGTCGAACGCTGGTACGAGATGTCTTACCGCGACTGGGAACTGGAACTTCCCAAACGCCCTTTGATTCCGATTTCGACTCCGAATGGAAATGTCCCAAGTGACCTTAGCGATGCGGAAATGTCGACGATCGCAGTAAATTATGAACCTTGGCATACATCGAATCTGATCAACTTCGCGCACCCGAGAACTCTGGGGTATATTGAATGGAGCTATGAAGCGACGCGCCCTGATCTTGACCGGGTTGTCGGGTTCGTGCCCCATGGTTTCGCTTCCACACCAGAAGCTCCAGAACGTTCCGGCGACGTGAATGTCTGTTGGCAGATGGATTCCCTGCAACTTGTCAGCCTGCTCAAACATCGGCCTGGTGCGGTGTATCTCACCTCTCATCTGCCGAACATGGCCGAACTGAAAAATGTTCCAACGCGTCCCCTCGATCCATTTGAAGCGACCGCACTCCAGGGCTTGAAACAGGGGGAAGAGGTCATCGTCGTGGGTAACGATTCCAAGTTACGGATGATTGGTGCAGTTCGAGCCAGTTTTCAGTGCCTGGAATGTCATCAGGTTCCCCGAGGAACACTGCTCGGTGCATTTACCTACCAGTTCAGCCGAATCAAACCTGGTCACCCAGCCAGCCCCATCAACAAGAATGGTTGGCATGTCGGACAATCCCCGTGAGTAATCCGTTTTAGAAATTGGCTTCGGATTTCGCCGGATCCATTCGCGAAAAATCGCCCGCACAACGCAGCATAACGCATCGATTGTTATGGATCTATTTGGCAGCTTCGGTTAGCATAACGTTTCGCGAGATGGATCGTTCGTATTACCTGTGGCCGTTTTCCGATGCTCACGATTGCTGACAGCCATCATCTTTGGGATCGACGGGGTTTCCTGACACTTGGCACGCTCGGGCTGGGTGGATTGGGACTCACGTCGTTATTGCAAGCCGCCAGTGAAAAGCCCGATCTGATTACCGGTAAGTCAGTGATCTTCCTGTTTCAACAGGGAGGTCCGAGTCAGTTCGAAACGTTTGACCCTAAACCCGAGGCGTCGTCATCGGTACGAACTTTGACCGGGACACGATCGACATCTCTTCCCGGCGTTCAGTTCGGTGAAACATTCGAACAACTGGCCGAGGTTGCTCACAAACTGGTCGTCGTACGGTCGTTTCAAACAGAGAACGCTGAGCACAACATCCAGCCGATCGTCAGCAAGGCCACAATGCAGGCGAATATCGGTTCGCTTTATTCCCGCGTGGCGGGTGCCATCAATCCCATCAGTGGGATTCCGACAAATGCCGTACTGTTTCCTCAAGCAGCCTGCAATGATGTCACCAAGGGAAGCGCTCGTGGGGACATTGCGGCCACCGGAGCATTTGGTGCGGCTTATGCGCCGTTTGTTCCCGGGGCAGGAGGAAATCTGCAGCGAGACATGCGTCTCAACCTGCCACGAGATCGATTTGAAGATCGGCAGGTACTCCGTTCCGCGCTGGATTCAGTTCGACGCGACTGGGAAGGCCAGGAACAGAGTCGCAGTGTCAGCAAGTTTCAGGATCAGGCCTATGAGCTGCTGCTGAACGGCGGGGCCGCGGATGCGCTGGACCTGAGCAAAGAATCGGCATCGGTCGTAGCGCGTTATGACACGCGACAATACGCCCCGTCGCACAACTGGGCCAGATCCAATCGAGGCAAGCGGGGTTACTACACAGGCCAGGCGAAGTCGATTGGCAAACTGTTACTCATGGCTCGGCGCATGTGCGAAGCGGGTTGTGGCTTTGTCACAATCCACGCGGACTATGAAGGTGTCTGGGACATGCATGCCGACGGTGAAAATCTGAATATGGTTGACGGTATGGACGCGATCGGACGCTCATTCGATCATGCGGTTGCCGCATTCATTGAGGATGTCGAAGCCCGCGGTATGAGCGACAAAATCCTGTTAGTCTGCTGCGGAGAAATGGGACGAACACCTCGGATTAATCGCTACGGTGGTCGAGACCACTGGGCGAAACTCGCTCCCTTGATGTTGTACGGAGGGGGAATTCGTGGTGGTCAGGTGATCGGTCAGTCGACACGCGATGGAAGTGAACCTGAAACAGAGCCGCTGACAGTTCCTTACCTGATCTCAACGATCCTGCACACTGTGTTTGATGTCAGCGGGCTTCGATTGAAACCGGGTCTGGGACAACTCGCGCGTCTGAGTGAGCATCCCGTGATCCCGGGTTTGTGGTGAACCGACTTATTTATTCTGGTTTACCTTCAGTCTTGTCCTTTTCTGGAGCGGGCGTGCCATCAACCAGGACACTTCGCTTGGCGAGATCGTAGCTCGAATCCGTGGGCAGAGCGATATAGTCCGGTTGATCAGCTTCGACGGGTTGATTGCGATCATAGAAGAAAACCCGTCCCTTCCCGATCACGTCCGCTTTTGATTTCTGCACGATGATTGCCGTCGCTTCGTCCAATCCAATCCCCAGAAGCTGCGGATACCGGCTCATCAGTTGAGTCATATCCTTCTGGCGACCTCGCTGGGAAAAATGCTGATCGATTGCGACCCCGCTGATGAAGCCCAGGCCGCCACGTTCATAGCCAGAGGCCATGATTCTGGTGTTTCCGATCGGCGTCGCTCGCGCCAGATAGCGAGCTTGGATGGACGCCCCTGCTGATGAACCTCCAACCACACCGCCTCGATGCAAAACCTCCTTCATCAATTGGTGAGCTCGGGTCCCATAGTACGAATCCGCCAGATTCCACTGCCGACCACCTCCAAACCAGACACCTGTTGCCTCGGTGAGCGGAGCCAGAAATTGCTCGTCTGTATTAGCTCGCTGGCGATCCTTCGTATGCATTATTGCGACGTGCTTCACTCCCATTCGCTTCCAGACCGGTACTGGCCCAACGTCCCAACTGGCATTGTCTTCTTCCACACAGGGGATATACACCAGTCGGGCATTCTCGACTCCGCCAGCAAATTCCACAAATTTGTTCATCAGGCCAGGTGGTGAACCACCTCCCCCAACAATGACCAACGTTCCATTGTCGACAAACGGAGTTTCCTGCTCGGCGGGTGGAAATGGCTTCAATGTGCGATCGATAGCATCGCGCCGCCATTCCGTCAGATCGACGAGTGTTTCAGGCGTCCCGATTCTTCGAGGATTCTCGGGATTTAGTGACTCGATGCGTGGCGGCGAATGATCGCATCCCGCAAGAACAAACGTGATCTGACCGGAACCGTGGCATGTGAGTTTCCTACCTGCAAACAGCAGAATCACTCCGCGCGGCAAACCAATCCCGACCGTGCGGGGATGATTCGTCACGACATCGAGCATTCGCCCCTTCGAATCATTCTGCTCGCCGAAGTCGCACTGCAACATCGAATCCGGGACAAGGTTCAGCCCCACGGCTCCCTCAGTAGAAGGTTCGGTTGGCATGACGATTCTTCCCAGTAGACGGGCGACTGCGGTATCGACAACCAGCGTCTGCCCTCGAGCGAGAAATTCGTCGAGTTGCGGTTTGAGCTTCAATAACGAGGCAAGATCAGACCCCTGTTCCTGACGAGACTGAATCACCACGACACTGGCCCATGAAAATGTTTCTTTGAGCTCAGTAATGGGCAGCGTCGTAAACGATTTGGATTGAAAATACCCCTCGTCACCAACTGTCGAGATCAGTGCCTCGGCCAGCGGGTTCGCTGATCCATCGACACCTCGATGGAAAAAGACAACCGAATTGTCCCTGGCGATACTCACGAGCAGTTGCTTTGAGTCTCCCCAGTCCGAAAAACCGTTGTCGATGACGATACGCCCGTTGATCTTCAGTTGGACCGGCCAATCAGAATACACTTCATCAAACGGCTGGGCAGCGGAATCTGTCGCCGCTATTGCGACGATCAGGGCAACGACCGGAGAAAGCCCCCAGCGTGACAAGATATTTGAAATCATCGTAATTTCCCTTAAGGCATCACACTTCTCAATAACGACAAATGATCTGAATGCGGGTGGGCGAAACTCCGCACGATATTGCGCTGATTTGCGTCTGTTGCCAATGCCCGTGACGATCAGAATGAGTTACTCCTCGAACGTCAAATGCCTACGAGACTGACGGAAGTCTTCGCCCGACCACCGTCAAAACCTCGTGGACCAGCCCCCGATGCGAGGCACCGTTATTCGCGGTTTTTGGGAAGGCTGGTCATCGCAGGCAGTCTGCTGTATCTTCGAAGCTCACATTGAAGCTTTCACCCGCGAATTGGAATTGCGTCAAACGACTCTTCGTACAACTTCCTCTGGAATACATTATGAACTCAACGGCTGGGTGGGTTGGGATGCTGCTGGGACTGGTTGCAGTTGGCCTGGAAGGCGGGGCACAGGTCTCTGCGAAGGTCGTAACCGTGGCAACTCCGCCCGGTGGCCAGGCGATGGCAGCCAAAGTTGATGGAAAAGGGACGATTCATCTTGTCTTTGATTCGAAAGATGGACCGCAGTATTGCAGTTCGACCGACAGTGGAAAGTCCCTTGGAAAAGCTGTGCCACTGGTTGACCGCGCGTCTCGGAAGCCGGGCCTGGAATTCATCACCTGGGATATGGCGGTCGATCCCAAGGGGGGAGTTCATGTGGTGCTGGGAACGAACGCCTGGAAGCTAAAGCTTCCGAAAGAAGAATGGGGATACATGTACGTCCGGAAACCTGCAGGCGCAAACACGTTTGAGCCGGTCAAGAACGTCACTCAACGACCGAGTGAAGGGTTTTCAATCGCCGTCGGCGAAGATGGATTGGTCGCAGCGGTCTGGATGGCAGACAAACTGTTTGCCAATATCTCGAAAGACGGCGGCGCGACGTTTGGCCCGACGATCGAAATCGGCTCGGGAGTCAATCCTTGCAATTGCTGTACAACCAGTACCACGATCGCCGCTGATGGTCGCCTCGCCATTCTTTATCGCGAGGAAACAAACAACGAACGTGACATGTATCTTGCGATGTGGGATTTCGAAAAGAACGAAGCGACAAAGTCACGCATCAGTGCGACACCCTGGAAAATCGATGCCTGCCCGATGACCTATTACACAGTGGCCCGCAGCGAAAAAGGTCTCGTCGCCGCCTGGCCAACCAAGGGGGAAATCTACTTTGCCCAGTTGAACGCCGATGGTACGTCGAAGACACCTAAGGAAATCAAGACTCCCGGTGCCAGTGGAATGCGATCCGGAGTTCTGGCGCTTCCGGCGACCGATGGAAAGACACTCGTCGCCTGGAAGAAAGACGATCAACTGGGCTGGCAGCTTTACGACGACCGCGGTCAACCATCCGGCCCACCTGGAAAGGCCGCCAGCCCTGGCAAGGGTGTTGCGGCAGTCGTCGCCAAAAATGGTGACGTTGTCTTGTTTCGATAAGGCCTGTTTCGTCGTCAATTAAATGAGATGAATCTGCCAAGTAGCTGGATCGAGTACCGCGTTTCCAGTTCAGGACATGACCGAACGAGTTTATGTTTTCTGACGAAGTAGCGAATCACGCGTCTTCGACACTTTCACCGTCAGATATTTCTCGTCCCCATTCTTCGAGAATTTTACTGAAAGAACAACTTTGCACCGATCTGAAACTGGGGGAATCGTGAAGGATGGAGTCCACCATTTTGTTGGCGTGCCAAACTCCAGCAAGCAGGGCACGACCATGGACAGAATGTAAATACTCTTCCCAAACCCAGGAATCGAAGGCTCGACGTTTGAAGTCATTAAAATCGGGAAGATCCTCGTCAGGGCTCAGCCCTTTTGCTGAAGCAAGCACCACGACATCATCGCTCGTCCACCAAACCCGAGTGATACTCCATGAGAAGGTGGGTAAGTCGATGATGACGGTTCCAGTAGATGCCTGAATCCGCTTCTGCAATTCGCTTCGCGAAACGCACCTTCCCAATGACCACATTTGCCATTTGAATCTCCATTCGCTGGGGATAAAAATGGTCTCTGTACAAAAGCCGAAAATCAATAGCGGAATCGAAATTGGTGCTATCGCCAGAATTGCTATGAACGCGAGACCTGCAAGGCAACAAAAGCAAATCGAAAGAATAAACTTACCCATTTGAGAACTCTTCCAAGAACATCAAGATGACACGGCCCGCAAAGGGCCAGGACGCCAGGTCCATTTATTCTTGACGACCGTTGACAGTCCGACCACTGAATCGGAATTCCCACTGTTCCAGTCAGTCCCTCTTGTTGCTTTGCAACCCAGACATCCAAAGCGATGTCTGGGCCACCCCGCCGTCGATTAAAAGAGATGCATCTGCCCCGAAGAATCGGCGGGGCGGATGAAATGCCGTGTTTCCAGCTTTGGCAGTGACTGGTCGAGTGCATGTTTTCTGGCAAACAGTTGGAATGTTTGCTTGATCTGATTGGCAATCTGTCCAGTTCCTCGCATTCGTTCTCCGAACGTCGCGGAATTCAATTCCCCGCCACGGACGGATTTGACCAACGCAACAACTCGGTCTCGCTTCAGCGGCTCTGACCGAGCCAGCCATTCCAGAAACACAGGTTCCACAGTCATCGGAAGTCGCAGCATGACGAACGACGCGTGACGCGCTCCGGCTTGTGCGGCCGCCTCCAGGAGTGATGGAAGTTCGCTGTCATTGAGACCCGGGATGATTGGTGCGGTCATGACTCGAACAGGAATCCCTGCGTCAGACAATGCTTTAATCGTTCGCAATCTGGCTTCCGGAGAACTGGTTCGGGGTTCAAGAGTGCGTGACAATTGCCGATCAAGTGTCGTCAGGCTGATGTTCACGTGTACGCAATTCCATTGTGCCAGTTCGCTGATCAGATCCAGATCACGAACGACCAACGCATTCTTTGTGATGATCGAAATCGGTTGGCGTGCCTGTACGCAAACCTGCAGGCACTGACGGGTCAACTTGAAATTCCGTTCACAGGGCTGGTAGCAATCAGTGACCCCTGAAAACGCGATCTGCTCGGGATTCCAGGCGTCACGCGCCAGCCAGTTACGCAGCAGTTGTGCGGCCTGATGCTTTACGAAAATCTTCGATTCGAAATCAATCCCCGCGTTCAGTCCGAGATATTCGTGATACGGACGGGCGTAGCAATAGGCACACCCATGCTCGCACCCGCGATAAGGATTGACGCTGTAGCGGAAGGGGACGTCCGGGCTATCATTTTCACTGACGATACTCTGTGCGTTGTCATCGAGAAAAACGGTCTGGACGCGTTGCAATGTTTCGAGGAACTCAGGGTCGGTTTCAAACGCTTCGTAGTCTGGAATCGCATGAATCTTGTCAAACCGGTTGAGCGGATCGAGCCCCGACCCGCGTCCGTACGGAGTGATCTGCGGTGAAACGTTCGCTGCTTCGGATTCTCGCGAGGTTCCATCCATAGTGGGTTTCGCTCAGACGACGCGCCAGGGAAGTTCCTGCCCTGCCAGGCCCGCTTTCAGGTTTTCCACTGTCATTTGCTGCATACGATGACGCGTTCGGTTCGAGGCGCTTCCCAGATGGGGGACGATGATGATGTTATCGAGTTCCAGCAATGGGTGATTGCGTGGCAGTGGCTCTGGTGCGGTGACATCCAAAGCGGCGACAGCGATTCGTTTGGACTTGAGCGCCGCCAGCAAGGCATCATGATCGACAACGCCACCGCGAGCGACATTCACCAAAATTCCGGTCGGTTTCATCAACCCCAGTTCCCGTTGGCCGATCAAGTTCGTCGTCTCGGCGGTCAATGGACAGTTCAGTGTGACAAAATCGCTTTCGGCCAGAAGATCGTCGAGTGAAACGTAGGTCACTCCCAATTCCCGTTCCGCCGCTTCGTCACGGGACCTGTTGTGGTAAAGGATTTTCATATCAAACGCCCGGGCTCGTCGGGCGACCTGCTTGCCGATCCTCCCCAATCCCACAATCCCCAGCGTGCTTCCCGAGACTTCGTAACCGATCATAAACGAGGGATCATAGTGGACGAATGCCGGTGAGCGGGCGAATTTGTCTCCGGCGACAACATTGCGAGCCGCAGCGAGCATCAATGCCATCGTCATGTCGGCTGTGGCAGCATCGAGACATCCAGGAGTATTGCCGACCAGGATTCCGCGAGACTTCGCCGCCGCACAATCAATATGGTCGACACCAACACCGTGGTTGCTGACGATCTTTAGGTTCGGGGCTCGATCCATCAGCGGCCCATCGACGCGTGGATGACCGTACGTGATGAATGCGACCGCACGCTCAAGAGCCGAAGAGGTGGGTCTGTCGTCCCATTCCAGGATTTCAATTTCGTGGCCCAGCATTTCCAGCAGGCTGGGAGGGAGACCATCGGCCATGACGGACGTGCGTGTGATCGACATGAATTTCTCAACTTGAAGAAGAAGCGTCTATTCCGAATAGGTCGTATTCTAGCGGAGTTTGTAGCAGCCTGTCAGTCATCGCGATCAATCGAGGTCATTCCGGGTTTCGGGCGGGACCGATGACTTGGAATTCCTGGAATGCCGAGTGTTCTCCACCAGCCGTTCCGGTGGCTGCGGCTACGGACCAGATCAACCACCGGAATGATCCCAATGGCTGGTTATTGGATTGACGAATACTCGTTGCGGCAAAATGTGATTCTTCAAACGCTGGCATGTCGATTTCGCAGATCGGTATGAAGGCCTTCGCGTCAGAGACATTCCAGCCCGGATCGACTGCGACATTGCAGCCATAGAGCACAAATCGCTGTCGACCTCGGCTGTCGTTTTGATTGAATGAGAAAGTATTGATCTGGTTCACATCTTTCACCTCTCCCAGGTCGAGCTTGTACAGACCGGTTTGTGTCCCGTTCCCAAATACGGGGCCATAGTTGCGGGCCAGTTTCCCGTCTGTCAGGACACTGACCGGCTCGTTCATCGTGCCAGGGGAAGTCGCGCTGATACGCCCTGGGAGCACCAACGTCGTTGAGGCCAATGGAATCGATTTGAATTCCGCTCCGCGCTCCGTCACAGTATAGGCGTAATCTCGCAATTCGACGGAAACGGGCTGCTGCTTGCGGATCACGCTCACCTTCAACGGTGCTCCTGCTTCAGCATTGACGAGTTCAAGCAACGTGGCGAGATCTTTCACGGGTCTGCCATTGCAACCAACAACGACGTCTTCATTCATGAAACCGGCCTTCGCGGCAGCACTATTGGCCCGCAACTGAAACAGCAGTACACCGCTCTCGCTCGGCAACCCGTAGGCGGACCGGTCACCTAAGCCCGAAATATCGCGAGCCTGTGCCTGCCAGATGTAATGTGTTCGTTTCGCGAGTGGCTTTTCCGTTCCAGATCTCGGGCCATTCAAACTTGGGATCTCGGGCGTGCGAGCCAGTGCTTTCAACTTTGGTCGCTGCACGCCGAACTGGTCCATCGGGAAATTCACGAACCCCAGTCCGAGTGCCGGAGATGTTTCGCGGACCCGGAAATCGCCTTGCTGCGGATCTATGAACAACGCATCTGCTTCGATGGAATGTGCATCTCGTTGAGACTGGGCAGCCAGTTTTGTCGCGGGGCGCGACGCAATCCCGGTGACATGGACCAGATTAAAATCCATTTCGCTCCCCCAGGCAGTGGCGGGCATTCCTCCTGCTGGAAGATAGTGATCGGTCACCATAATGTTACGACGCACCACATCCTGGCTGTGCTTGTACCACACATGAGGATGAAAGCCGTTGTTGATAAAAATGTTGTTCTCGACCGTCCGATAGAATCCTTCACGCAGTTTCATTCCTCCCGCCAGACAGAGATTGTTTGTCAGGTGATAATTCGTGGACCCGTCGTCGAGGTCGACATCCCAGCCATGATCGCATCGCCAACGATTGTTGCGGATGACAACGGTCTTGTTCGCATCCAGCAGGGGAAGCTTTTGTTCCGCGTCCCAAGTCTTGTCGTCATTCAGATTCAAGCCCGCGAGGTTCCAGAATCGGTCGCGGCCCCACGAATTAAAGGAACCATGATCACCAGTTTCCTTAACCGTGTCGAAGATGTCACAGTGTTCGATGAGATGCCCTCCCCAGCAGCCATCGCCGATATTGATTCCCGCTCGCGGCACGTCGTAGAGCGAACAATGGCGTACCGTGATTCCCTGTGACAATTCGATCTGTACAGGAGATGTCTGCTTTTCAACACGACCCGACTGATAGATCAGACAGTCATCGACAAGGCAATCGGCCGGATAATTATCGCTCCTGGGGCCAGGCGTACGGTCCAGTGTTGCCAGCGACTGCGATTTGTCATTCCAGTCACGCGGAACGCGAGCGGCATCTCGATCGCCAACAAATGCGACACCGTTTCCCCCCGCTTGAGTGATCAGGCAGCCGCGAACAGTGATACGGCGGTTGAAATTGTTGACGAATACGGCGTTGCCTCCCACCTGATCCAGATGGCAGTCTTCCAGCAGGCAATCTTCGGCACCGTCATAAAAGATCGCCCCGCCACGGTAAGTCGTCCAGTCACTCCGGACGAGTGGCTCCTTGTTCTCCATGAATGTTCGAGCGGTATGGCGGAACGTCAGCCCCTTTAATTGGATGGATCGAACGGGATTCGCAATCGTTCCACGAAACTCGACCAGATGTCGCAGGCGAACGACTTCGATCGTCGCCGATGACAGGTCGATTCCGGCAGGCGGGTAGAAATAAAGCGTGCTCGACGTCTGATCGAGAAACCATTCTCCTGGAGTATCCAATTCCTCGAAGATGTATTCGACAAAGCGAAACTGTCGATGCATCCCTGCCGGACGATTGTTCTGCCAGCCCCCTTCGTATTTGATCGAGCCATCGTCGTTTTTGCCGGTGATCACAAAGTGAAATCCACCCCATTCGGCGGCATGCATGGCGTGAATCAATCCCCCTTGAGGATTCTTCCACAGGCGAGTACGTTCAATGCTGATCGCATCGGCCGCATGCCCGTTATAAACTCGCACATTCGGATCGAAGTTGGGATATCGCGCCATGGATTGGCGAACACCGTTCACAAACAACTGGTCTGTCTTCAGTCCCTCCGGGACCTTGGCCGTGTGGATGCCATCGCGCCACGCCGTCCATTTCAAATCGATTTTGATTCCGCCACTGATGACAACGTCCTCGTCGCCTGCCTGATAGCAAATCGGAGACTGGACCGTTCCCGAATCTGCTGAAGTGAAGGCGAGTGGTTCCGCGAGGTAATAGGTCCCTTTTTTGAGACGGACGGTGAAGGGGACGCCGCGTCTACTGGCCAGTCGTGCTTCCTGTTGGGCTCGCTGCATGCTCGCAAACGGCTGAGATTCAGTTCCTTGATTGGTATCACGCCCATCAGGTGCAACCCAGACGCTTTCCGCGCGGGCAATTTCCGTGGCACAGAAGACAATGATGCAGAAGATAATTCGGACGTTCATTGATGTCAGATCCTGATGAACAGTTGGATTCTGTTGGACATTGAAGGCCGTCCATCGGTACAAATCAACCGTTCTGAGGGACGCGTGGGCTTTCCCCGAGTGAATCCGATGGGAATGCGATCCGCGGATCTGAAGAAGATTGGCGACGGTTGCTACGCGTGCACGAATGAAAATGGTGCAACGACGAAGCTTGAAACAGGCCAACCGCAGTTGATGCCACGTGATGAGAGAATCGCCGTGCTAGCGAGTAACGTCTTTGACGAATTCAATAAGAATTTGGCCAGTCTGATCGCTGTCGGTCCCCAGGTCATCGCATAGCGTCTGATGGCTTTTGCCGTCGGTAACGTGCACCAGTTTCGCTTTTCCGCCGGCACGCTCAACGAGTTCGGAGAATCTTCGTGACTGAGAATGATTCAAGGAACCATCCTTCAGGTAGGCCAGCAAAAACGGCGGCAACGGAACCTGTCCCTCGATATGTTTGACGGGTGATCCGTCGATCTGAACTTCTTCTCGCTCGCCAAATGCCTTGCGACAGTTTTCGACGACTTGCTCTGATCCATTCTTGATTCGATCAGGAATGTCGAAAGCCGATCCATCTAGTGTGACGACGCCTCTTAGGTGGTTTCGACGAAGTCCGTGAGCGGCAAGATATCGACCGTCCGTCGCCACGAGGGCCGCCAGATGTGACCCTGCAGAATGCCCCATCAGAACTATCTTGTTCGGATCTCCGCCCGACGTGGTGATGTTCTTGGAGATCCATGCAATCGCGGCAGCGATATCTTGGACGTTTTCGGGATGACGGACCGCGGGAACCAGACGATAGTTTACACTGACAAAAATGGTTCCCGCAGAGTTAAACAACTTCGGCTGTGAACCGACCTCGTCTTTGTCGCGTTTGCTCCAGCCCCCGCCATGAATGAACACGAACACAGGAGCCCCTTTGGCTCCCTTGGGAGCATAAATATCGAGCGTTCGCAGTTTGTCGTCGGTCTTGTCCGTGTAATGGACATCGCGCGTCACGACCGTGTCGGTCGCTACCACGATGGGCGGCTTTGTTTCTTCATGGCTCGCCTGAGTTTTCGCAGGGCTCGTACCAGCCTTGTCCTGGGCACTCAGGAAACTGATCGGAGCCAATGCCAGAAGCATGAGGACGAAAATCTTCGACGGGCGAAAGATTGGGATCAGGCCCATTGCAGTGATGCCTCTAACTGAATGACTCACGGCGATCCTGATCCCAACGCAGAAATTGCCCGCGGATTCAACGAAAATGAATTTGTTCTAAGTCTAAGGAGATCTGGAATCGCCTTCGAAGAAGGTGGCCGCTCGGGGACTTGAACCCCGACGCCTTGCGGCACAAGATCCTAAATCTTGCGTGTCTGCCAATTTCACCAAGCGGCCAAGCTTGTATGGAATACACTAACCGATTCCGAAAAGGTTCGCGAGTTCACAGACGGGTAATATCGCCAGATCGCCGCGGGGAGATCGGTTCCGATCCTTCGAATTCGTTGAAACGCGAGGACTTTTGGTCAGGCGGCAGGCATTTAACCTTGGAGACCTACGATCGGGCGTTTCGGCGGGGTCAGGAGACTCGCGCCGATGGGATCAGGAGACCCGCGCCGATCAGGTCCGATCGGGGACGAGAGACTCGTGCCGATCATCACCGATAACATAATCTCGGGAAAGGCTGACGACGATTCCCAATGACAGCAGGCTGACAATCAGATTGCTTCCCCCCGCACTGATCAGCGGGTGCGAGATTCCCTTCGGGGGGACCATTGCTGTCACGACAGCGACGTTGAGCAGCGCCTGGCCGACGACCTGCGTCAGAAGAACAAAACCAGCAACGAACGAAAAGCCGCGGGGATCGAGTCTGTTCAGCATCCGCAGACCGCTCAGGTACACACCGCACCAGAGTGCCAGCAGGCTGAGCGTTCCCAGCAGGCCCAGTTCTTCACCGATCACCGCAAACACAAAGTCCGTATTGGCTTCCGGCAGGAAACTCAGCTTCTGCCATCCTCGCCCCACTCCCACTCCCAGTATTCCTCCTGAGCCGAGTGAAACCAGAGACTGTTGCAACTGGTATGGAGCGGAATCAAAGTCGGCCCAGGTTTCGAAAAAGCCGACAATCCGCTGCCGTTGATACGGCTTCATAACCAGAATCGACAGACAGGCTGGCACCGCCGCAATGGTCCCGAACAGGAAATTCCGGATCGGCCACCCTCCAGCGAGCAGCACCAGTGCTGAGCCCCCGATCAGAAAAACCGCGGTACCCAGGTCGGGCTCAATCAGGACCAGTGGAACAGTGATGGCGACGGGAATTGCGTAAGGAACTGTACCGAAGATCAAATGGGACAACCGGGTTCGATAATTTTCGAGTATCCGGCACAGCATCAGGGGCAATGCGATCTTGGCGAGTTCTGATGGCTGGATGGAAATTCCTGCCAGGCGAATCCATCGCTGTGCTCCTTTCACGCGACTTCCAATGCCCGGAACCATCACGAGGACGAGGAGCAGGATCGTTAAGGCAAACAGCCAAGGGGCGATGTGGTACCAGAACCGCGCAGGGCGGGTAGCGGCGATCGCAGCGGCGGTCAGGCCAATTGCCAGAAAAACAAGATGGCGAGACAGGTAGAATCGTTCGAAGTGAGTCGGCCATGATGTCACACTGGCGCTATGGACCATCAGCAACCCAAAGGCCACCAGCAGCAGGCTGAGTGAGACAAACAGTTGTCTTTGAATTTCCATACGACAACGCCGTTCGGCCGGAACGCTTCAATTCAAATCGTGACCAAGCCACTCGCGACCCATCGACAGTTCGGCGGTAGCTCTTTGCAGGAATCAGGGGGGATGCCATGAACGGCGAGAAACTCATGTGACCGTCACGATTGTGCGGGCAATGAGGATTTTAAAGTGGAACATGACATCGCATCATGCATGCAATTTCGACGATATCCGCATCCGTCGTTTTGGTGCGTGAAAATCAAAAAACACCTGCAAATCGTTCGATCGGCTGCGTGAGCTGGCCGGGCTGGATGCTTTGTGAAGGAAGCCCCGTGGGGCAATTGCGGAGGCACAGAAGATGGAATTTCGATTTTTCGGTCAGTCAAATTGAACTAACAGGACCCGGAAATCAGTTTTTGGGGAAGAGAATGAACGCCCCGGTGGTTCCAACCGGGCGCTTGGCCAAGTCGCCGGCGAGGCATAAAACCGTTCCTACAACCCGCCCCGTGTCGGGCACGAACCAGCCATGGATCTGATAAATCGCTCCCATCCCATCGCCACGCAGTTCCACTCGAGCCTGTGAATGCTCACTCGCTGGAGTGAACCGGCCGGTGACATTTAATACCATTTCGCCTTGAAAGCGGGGTGAACCATTCAATGGAAACACAAGCCTGCCAAAGACTTCCCCGAAATCGGCTGTTGCCACGTCCAATGTTCCAACAGGCGACCACGGTTCCGCCAGGATTGGTGTCCCTTCGACTTTTCCATCGCGAACCTGAATCGGTCCGTTGTAAAAACTCTGATAATGGAACTGGCCCGACAGTGGCGGCTTCACCATTCTGAACTCCGTACATGAGCACATCGTGCGGAATCTGCACCTCAAAAATTGACCACTGATGTAAAACAACAATGGTTTATGTGGCGTTATCTTGCATTCTTCTGTCTAATAGGCAAGCAGAGCGTCCCTCACCTAAACAGGTGAGGACATTGTGGGTTGACGAGGAATGCTCTGTATGATCCTGCATCTGTATCTTGTGATTCGACATCAGCGAGCCTTGGAGCAAATCTATCTCATCGAGAAAGATGAGACCATGATTGGTCGCAGCCCGAATAGTGTGTTCTGCCTGATGGATCCACATGTCTCACGTCAGCATCTCAAAATTATCAGGACTGCCGTGGGATTTCTAGCCCGTGATTTGGGTAGCCGCAACGGCACTCGTCTGAACGGAAAGCCACTCACGGAAGCAATCCTTTGTACCGCCGATCACCTTGAACTCGGGCCTTTTTCTCTCAAAGCGTTTCACGACTTCGCTGAAGCCAAAGCCGACTCCGAAACGGAAGAAGTTTCCACGGTTCTCGACTATCGCTCAATCGTCGCTGACGAAATCCGCGAAAGTCTGACGCCACGTCAACAGAGGGTATATGATCATTTTTTACTCGGCCAATCCGAAAAAGAAATTGCCCTGGCGCTGGACTTGAGCGTCAATACAATTCATACGCACGCACGCGCGATCTATTCCATATTTGCAGTCTCCTCTCGCTCCGAACTCCTGGCTCGCTGTGTCCCGCAGCGACGCTAAACGACCTCTCGATTGACGCCCACAATCACCCGCCAGGCACACTTAATGAATCGACGAACATTTATTCAATGCAGCCTGGCATCCGCGGTCACCACGCCTCTGCTCGCTGCCTTACAAAAGCAGGCGTTCGAAGCGGCTGATCAGATTTTGAGTGACGCCACCACAGCAATGGTTGTGAATTCCGCGGTCATCCACGTCATTCATCGCGATTCGCCGCACTCCAGGGCGTTTGGCGGTGCGAAGTCGACCGATGCGCGTTTCTTACTCGGTTCAATCACGAAACCAATTTGCGTTGCAGCGCTGATGCACCATTACGACCGTGGTGATTTCAGTCTCGACGACAGATTGCAGAAGTTTCTCCCCCAATTTACCGGGGACGGACGAGAAGTCGTCACGCTTCGACACCTGCTGACTCACACCTCCGGACTGCCCGATCAACTGCCAGAAAACAACGAACTGCGAAAGCAGCATGCCGGGTTGTCCGATTTTGTAGCCCGAGCGATTCGTGCGCGATTAAGTTTCACTCCGGGGACAAAATACCAGTATTCCAGCATGGGTATTTTATTGGCAACGCATGTTGCCGAACTCATTTCGAAGACCGGAATTCTCGAATTGGTGGATCGACACGTCTTTCGCCCTCTGAAAATGACACGATCATCGTTGGGGCTGGGAACATTCAAGCCTATGGATTTGATCCCGAGCCAGACAGAATTTGCAGCACCCGAGGCCGGTGCCGGCGATCCATCAGCTCGCGACTGGGACTGGAACAGTTCCTATTGGAGGAAGCTCGGGGCTCCTTGGGGCGGTGCATTCTGCTCGGCTCCCGACGTAGGGAAGTTCCTGGCGGCGTTTCTCCGCAAACAGGAAGGCACGCTGAAGCCCTCGACCGTCCAGATGATGGTGACAAACCAAAACCCGACCGGACAAACCCCACGCGGCCTGGGTTTTAACGTGGGAACGTCTGCCGGTCCTGCAGGCTGTTCCGAAAGGACGTATGGTCATACGGGATCCACGGGAACACTTTGCTGGGCAGATCCCGCAACAGAAACGATCTGTGTCGTTCTGACCTCGCTACCTTCCACAGCGGTCAAGCCGCATCCTCGCGACATAGCAGCGGCAAAAATCGCCGACGCAGTACGTGGCTGATCGGCTGACTGCATCTACGGCATTTCAATTCCACTGCCTTCGTTTTACGCCTCTTGTCGAGTTCGGTACAGTGATTTGGCACTGCTCGGCCCCCGACGGCCGACAGTCGAATCCTGTGATTGACGTCCCTGAGATCCCGGAGCGCCCAGATGACACAGCATGCCACTCGTCGTGACTTCCTGAAGACCTCAACCGCCGCTTTGGCCGGAGCCGTTCTTCCCTACTGGTATACCTCGGAAAGTAATCGAGCACTGGGCTTTCAGAGCGTCAATGACCGACCGGTCCTGGGATGCATTGGAACTGGGGATCGCTGGAACGCTGTTGGTCCGAATGCACTGCATCTGTCCGATTGCGTGGCCGTCTGCGATGTCGACAGCGATCACGTCGACAAAGGACACAAGCGAGTCACCGACATTCAAAAAGCACCGACTCGTGAAGTCGCCAAATACGAAGACTATCGCAAGCTGCTCGATCGCAAAGATATTGATGTCGTGACGATTGTGACGCCAGACCACTGGCACTCCAAGATTGCTATCGACGCCATGCGAGCAGGAAAGGACGTCTACTGCGAAAAGCCACTGACACTGACGATTCTTGAAGGAAAGCAGATCGTCAAAGTTTTGAAAGAGACAAATCGAGTCTTCCAGGTTGGGACTCAGCAGCGTTCCGAAATGTCGGCAGGGGCCATCAAGAATCAGTTCCTCAAAGCAGTGGCGATTGCCCGAAGTGGACGATTAGGTAAGATTACTCGTGTCCAATGTGCGATCGGTGGTGCACCTTCCAGTGCTGAAATCCCTAAGGCCGATGTCCCAAAGAATCTGAACTGGGACATGTGGCTGGGTCAGGCCCCCATGACCGATTACCTGCAAGGGGGATTTGGTAACAACAAACGATACCCGGAAGCTCGCACGCACTATGAATTCCGCTGGTGGTACGAATACTCTGGCGGGAAAATGACTGACTGGGGAGCTCACCATGTGGATATCGCTATGTGGGCGCTCGGCATGGACAACAGCGGCCCCATCTCGGTCGAAGGGACCGCCAAGCACCCTGTTCCGTTCGAAAATGGAATGCCGACGGTCACAAACCGCTACAACGCAGCGACCGAGTTCATGGTGACCGCCAAGTTCGCCGGCGATGTCGAATTGATTATTCGTCACGACACCGACAACGGTGTGCTGATTGAAGGGACCGAAGGACGTATCTTCGTCAGCCGCGGAGCTCTGAAAGGGGCACCTGCAGAAGATCTCGATAAGAATCCGCTTCCCGAAGACTTGCTCAAGCAACTGTACAAAGGGAAAGAGCCCAAGGGGGGCAACAACGCACATATGGAAAACTTCTTCCAATGCGTTAAAGATCGCGGATTGCCAGTCAGCGATGTCTTTTCGCACCATCGGGCGATGACCACCTGCCATCTGGCCAATATCGCCATTCGACTCGGCCAGAAAATTGAATGGAACCCAGAGACCGAACAGATTGTCAATAATCCATCAGCGGCCCACTGGATCGGTCGTGAACAGCGTAAGGGCTACGAAATTGACGTCACCGTTTGATGTCAGTTCGGTGATTTGACCGCAAACAAAGGGAATTCCCCCGAGATTGTGGCCAGTGCCTTGCGGTGGCCGAGTGAGAATCCTCAACAGATCACTCTTTCGGATTCACCGTTCGGTTCCCCGAAATCCAGCCCGGCATGGTTTCATGCCGGGCTTTGTCACTCACTGCGAGCTATCGACGACATGACTGCACACCTGCCTGATTTTGCGACCTTCGAAACTTTGGCCACTGGATTCGACCTTGTTCCGGTCTACCGAAGGCTTGTCAGTGACACCCTGACCCCCGTCAGTGCCTTCTGCCGGCTGGATGGCGGTACAAATTCCTTTCTGTTCGAAAGCGTCGTCGGAGGCGAGCGGATCGGTCGCTACAGCTTCCTGGGAGCAGACCCGCTGATGCAGGTCGATGCCTACGAGCGTGAGGTCGTCATCTCACGCGATGGACAGACGGAGCGACATGTCGTCGATGATCCCCTGGCATATCTGCACAATCTGTTGAACGACTACCGTGCTCCACACGTCGCGGGACTGCCGCGGTTTTGCGGGGGGGCTGTCGGGTATGCGGGGTACGACACGGTTCGCTATTCAGAAGATCTTCCGACCCCTCCGCAAAACGATCGCAAATTGCCGGATATGTCCTTTGCGTTCTATGATCGCATGGTGATCTTCGATCAGATCCAGAAGACGATTCTGGTTGTCGCCTTTGCTGATGTCCGCAAGGGAAACCTGGTGGCAGCCTACCAAGCGGCATGTGAACGCGTTGACAGCGTGTGTGAGCAACTGTCGCGACCGACTGATGATCTGCGTCTAACAGATATCTCACTGACGGGCGATCCCCAGTTGCCTTTCCGCTCAAACTTCACCCGCGAGGGGTATGAGACTGCTGTTGAAAAGTGCAAGGAATACATCAAGGCAGGGGACATTTTCCAGGTCGTTTTGAGTCAGCGACTGGAGCTTGAGACCAAAGCTCAGCCGACAGACATCTATCGCGCCCTGCGAGTCGTCAATCCAAGCCCTTACATGTTTCTCTTGCGAACTCCTGCGGTCACACTGATCGGTAGTTCCCCGGAAATCATGGTCCGGGTGGATGAAGGGATGACGACGATCCGACCGCTGGCAGGGACGCGTCGTCGCGGCAAGACCGAGGCCGAGGATCTGGCTCTGGAAAAAGAATTGCTGGCCGACGAAAAGGAGATCGCCGAACACGTCATGCTGGTCGATCTCGCACGCAACGATGTCGGTCGAGTTGCCGAATATGGAACTGTCGCCGTGACGAAACAATTCGTCGTCGAGCGTTACAGCCACGTGATGCATATCAGTTCCGAAGTCGTCGGCCGGCTGGCACCTGACAAGACATCACTGGATGCTCTGCGCGCGGGCCTTCCTGCCGGAACGCTTTCCGGGGCACCCAAAGTTCGGGCCATGGAAATCATCGATGAACTGGAACCGCACCGACGCGGACCGTACGGCGGTGCCGTCGGATACATCGATTTCACAGGCCACATGGATACCTGCATCGCCTTGCGAACGATCGTTATGACTGGTCAAACCGCCTACCTGCAGGCAGGTGCAGGAATTGTGGCCGATAGCGTTCCCGCCAGTGAGTACGAAGAAACACTCAACAAGGCACGTGGTCTGCTCAAAGCAATTGAAGTGGCCGAGCAACAGTTGTCCTGATCATGCCAGCCTGTCAGGCCGCAATTCTTCGAGTGTGTTGGCCGGGCATCTGAATTCTCGAAACGTCATTGCTTAATCGCCGTACCAGTGACGACCAGTACGGTACAAGTACTTTCAGACGACGGATAATCTTGATCGCGTAGCGATCAAAGAGGGTAGCCGGGGTTGAAGCGGAAGCGGAAACCCCCGGATCGGTTTCGTCATAGAAATTGCATCCTGAAGGGATGCCAGAAGCTGCGATTTCATCGCTTTCATGACATCGGTACCCGTCGAATGTTTCGTGAGTCTCATCTCGAATCCCGTCGCACGACGGTTTAACCCAAAAACTGCCCCGAACCCTTGCGGCGGAAGCAGTGACAGAGCAAGCTATGAATCGATTCGACTTCTTTCTTCTTGTAGGTGGCAGATTCGGCCATTCCTGCCGGCGTCGCGTCAGCCGTTAAGACGCTTTTGATGGCAGCAAAAATAATTGTCCGCGATGGCGAATCGCTTGGAGATGCACTTCAGCGATTCCGGAAAGCCGTCAATCAAGCTTACCGTCGCCAATTCTACAAGACCCGCATCGGATGTTACGAAAAGCCAAGTGACAGAGATCGCCGCCGACGGCGGGCAGGTCGGCGACGCGAGAAGATAAGGCAGCGAACAGGAACCAACCTGTCACTGGATGTCTGTATCCATCTTCGGGGACTACACTCGCGAGGCGAGGATCCATTTCGTTCATGATCAGGGCTATGACGAGTGCAATGGCCGCAGTCAAATCCCAAATGGCAACGTGGAATCAGAGTGTAAAACGGGAAGGTCTGTCACGCAGGGTGGCCCGGCTTGCTTCAAGCCGGGGGCCGAAGGTCCAGGAAACTCAGACTGATGTTGGATAAAGTTCAACGTGACTACTGTATAGACGCTCGGCTTGAAGTTTCTTGTGCTGCGCACCCAGCTTGAAACTCTTTAGACCGGGCACAAGGGTAACAGGTGTTCGGGGACATAGGTAACAGGTTG